>JAKQWO010000010.1 GCA_029561955.1 Candidatus Cloacimonadota bacterium | reverse complement strand
TCCCAAAACGAGCAGGACTCCCGTTTTTATGGAAAGTTTGCCATGATCCCGATTCTGGAGCCCTCAAATCAGCAGGAATGCTATGACATGGCTTTTTGGGGATTTGAGCTTTCCGAAAAGTACCGCATCCCTGTTCTGCTCAGGCTCACCACCAGGCTGTCACACTCCCGTAGCGGCGTGAAAAGACGCAATCCCCTGCCTCAAAACAGCCTGAACAAACCGGACGATCTGTTCCAGTTTATGCTGCTTCCCGCGATTGCCAGAAAGAAGTATAAACACCTGATCGCCTTGCAGGAGAAGTTTGTAGAGGAATCAGCCAATTCACCCTACAATATCTTTGATCTTGATGCTAAAGATAACAGCTTGGGCATCATCTGCACCGGCCTGGCTTACAACTATCTCAAAGAAGTGTATCAGGATCAACCTATCCCCTATCCTGTGATCAAGATAAGCCAATATCCGCTTCCTGAAAAGCAGATCACACAGCTTTACGATATGTGTGATAGCATCTTGGTGTTGGAAGAAGGTATGCCTCTGGTGGAAGAGATGATCAAAGGATTTCCCCACAAAGGTACTAAGCCCGTCAAAGGCAGACTGGATGGGACTGTCGACCGTGATGGCGAGCTGAATCCCAATAAAGTGGCACGTGCTTTGGGTATGAAAGACACCTTCGGCAAGGCTATGCCGGAAGTGGTGGCGCCCAGACCACCGGCACTGTGTGTGGGCTGCCCACATGCAGACAGCTTTAAAGCACTCTCGATGGTGATGGAGCCCTACGGTCGAGGCCATGTGTTCAGTGATATCGGCTGCTACACACTCGGCTTTATGCCTCCTTACAATGCGATCAACGCCTGTGTGGATATGGGTGCCAGCATCACCATGGCAAAAGGAGCCGCGGACGCAGGACTGTTCCCCTCTATCGCCGTCATCGGAGACTCCACCTTCAACCACTCCGGCATGACCGGACTCGCCGACTGCGTTTATGAAAATACCAATGTGGTGATCGTGATTTTGGACAACCGCACCACCGGCATGACTGGCGGCCAGGATTACACTGTCTTTGGCAAGCTGGAAGAAATCTGCAAAGGTTTGGGTGTGCATCCCGATCACATCCGCACCTTTGTGCCACTGC
Organism: Candidatus Cloacimonadota bacterium; assembly: GCA_029561955.1. Lineage (GTDB taxonomy): Bacteria > Cloacimonadota > Cloacimonadia > Cloacimonadales > Cloacimonadaceae > UBA3900. The sequence continues at coordinate 78,073 of JAKQWO010000010.1, read as the reverse complement.
CCAAAAACTATGATGAAATGGTGAGAATCTACAAAGAAGAGATCGCCTACGAAGGCGTTTCTGTGATCATCCCCGTGCGTGAATGCGTGCAAACCCTGAAGAAGAAATATAATAAGGAGGCAGCAAAATGAAGAAGGACATAATTCTTGCCGGCGTGGGAGGACAGGGAATCCTCACCATAGCTGCCATCTTGGGCAACGCTGCCATCAGCCGTGGCTGGTATCTAAAACAAGCAGAAGTGCACGGTATGAGCCAACGCGGAGGCGACGTCCAAAGTCATCTGCGTCTCTCTGAAAAGCCCATCTGGAGCGATCTGATCCCCTTCGGACAAGCGGACATGATCCTCAGCGTGGAACCGATGGAAGCCCTGCGCTATCTGCCCTACCTCGCAGACGATGGCTGGATCATCAGCAACAAAACACCCTTCAAAAACATCCCCAACTACCCGGATGTGGATGCCATCTACAAAGAAGTCACCGATTATAAAAAACATGTGCTTATCGATGGAGACGCTATTGCGAAGGAAATCAACTCCCCCAGAAGCATGAACGTCGTGATCCTGGGAGCGGCCATCGACAAGATCGGCTTTAGTCAGCAAGAAATAGAAGACGCTATCAGAACCACCTTTGCAGGCAAGGGTGATAAGATCGTGAATGCTAACTTACTGGCGTTGCAAGCTGGAATACAAGCGAAGTAAAGCTACAATTAGAAAAACACCTCATAAGGGGAGTGAGCCTGAGTTTTGGGCTCCTTCCCTTTTTTTGATACAAAAGCATTGACAGGTAGAGGCGTCTACAATTTCTTGAGACTCTATGGCTAAGATTGTAATGAAATTCGGTGGTTCTTCCGTGGGAAGCATCGATCTCATCAAAAACATTGCCGCCAAGATCGCTGCCTTGAAGGCTGAAGATGATCGTCTGATCCTGGTGGTGAGCGCTATGGCGAAGACTACGGATGAGCTGTGGAATATGGCTCACATGATCTCGCAGCGCCCGAGTAGACGTGAGATGGATATGCTGCTCACCGCAGGAGAGCGTATTTCTATGAGTTTGATGAGCTTTGCATTGCAGGAGCATGGGCTGAGCTCTATCTCCTTTACAGGTTCGCAAAGTGGCATCATCACGGACAATCACCACGGCAATGCGCGCATCCAAAACGTGAATGCCTTCCGCATCGAAGAGGAGCTGGATAAAGGCAAAATCGTGATTGTGGCAGGCTTCCAGGGCGTTAGCAGGGAAAAGGAAATCACCACCTTGGGTCGTGGGGGTTCAGATACCTCAGCGGTTGCCTTGGCCTGCTTTACCAAGGCGGATCGCTGCGAAATCTACACAAACGTTGATGGCATCTACAGCGCAGACCCATCCGTGGTGCCGGATGCCATATTGCTTTCTGAGATAGATTGTGATAGCATGCTCGCTTTGGCCTATGGAGGCTCCAAGGTCATGCATCCCAGAGCGGTAGAATTTGCGCTCAAATATGAGATCCCGGTGAGCATAAAATCATCCTTCAGCTTCAATGAAGGCACTTTGATGACAAAATTGAGGGGAAACAAAATGGAAAATAGAGTAATCGACGCAATCGCCCACAAAGAGGGCTTGATCCGCTACATCCTTTCTACAAAGGATAAGCTGGATGAGCTGTTGGATATAGGCAGCATCGAGATTTTTAGATATTACATGGAAGGCGGCAGCTTGGAATTGATCATAGAGGCCAAATATGAAAGCGAGATGGATTACCTCTTGCAGGACAATGGGATAAAGCCTCTCTCCAAAGAAGAAAACTGGGGATTTGTCATCCCGGTGGGATTGGGCATCAATTTAGACCCCGTATTCTTGGCACGCATACTCAAACTCTGCGCCGGTAAGGATATACACAGGATCAGCCACACAGATCGCAGTATTGAGATCATGCTTCCCAGCGATCAGGTCAAGGACTGCGTTGCCCTCTTGCATAAAGAACTTTTTGGAGATAGTAAATGAAGTATTTAGTTACCAGTGCCCTCCCCTATGCAAATGGAAAGCTGCATGTAGGCCATGTGGCGGGTGCTTATCTGCCGGCGGATATCTTTGTGAGATGGCTGCGCTTGCACCATGAAGATGTGATCTATATCTGCGGCACAGACGAACATGGCACGCCCATCTCCATCAGTGCGGATAAAGAAGGAGTGGGGCCTGAGGTAATCGTGGATCGCTTTCATAAGTCGATCAAAGAGGCTTTTGACTCTCTAGACATCCGCTTTGATAACTTCTCAGGAACCGCAAGACCGCCTCATCACAAGGCATCACAGGCTTTCTTTACAGCTCTGTATGAGAAGGGGCACATCAAGGTCAAGCACACGCAACAGCTTTATTGCGAGCATGATAAGCGTTTTTTGCCGGATAGATATGTGGAGGGCGTCTGCCCCAGTTGTGGCGCCAGCGGTGCACGTGGAGATCAGTGTGACGCCTGCGGTGCTGCTTATGACACCATCACGCTCAAAGAACCTAAGTGCAAGATTTGTGGAAACACGCCCATCGTCAAGGATACCAAGCACTGGTTTCTGCAACTGAACGACTTCAAAGATCAGCTTGCCACCTGGATTTCCACCAAAGATTACTGGAAAGAAAACGTGCGCAATTTCATGCTCAATCTCTTGGAGCAAGGCTTGATCGAACGTAGCATCACCCGTGACCTCAGTTGGGGAGTTCCTGTTCCCTTGGAAGATGCTGAGGGCAAGGTGCTCTATGTGTGGTTTGATGCTCCTATCGGCTATATCTCTTCCACGGTGGAATGGGCTGAGCGCATCGGTCAACCCGAGCGCTGGAAGGACTACTGGCTCTCGGAAGATACACGCATGATCCACTTTATCGGCAAAGACAATATCATCTTCCATGCCCTCATCTGGCCCGCCATGCTGATGGGACAGGATTTGAACTACTGTTTGCCGCATGACATCCCTGCCAATGAATTTATGAATCTGGAAGGTCAGAAGATCTCTACCAGCCGCAATTGGGCAATCTGGGTGGATGAGTTTACATCCGACTTCCCGGGAGATTATCTGCGTTATTATCTGGCCGTCAATGCTCCGGAAAAGGGAGATAGTGACTTCTCACTCAGGGACTTCCAGGCAAGAATCAATAACGAGCTAAACAATGTGTTGGGCAACTTGGCAAATAGAGTCTTTGCCTTCACAGTGAAGAACTTTGAGGGTGTTATTCCCGCTGTTAACTTGAGCGAAGACTCAAAAGCTGTGATGCGGGAAGCGTTCGAGCTGATGCAGCAGATAGATGACGGCTTCCGTGAGTATCAGGTGAAGAAAAACACACGCCTGATCATGGATATAGCCCGCTTGGGCAACCGCTATTTTGATGAACGCAAACCTTGGGCAATGATCAAAGAAGACCGTGAGCACGTGGCTGAAACCCTAAGAGTGTGTGCAGATTTGCTTGCCTATATCAGCGTTGCGATGACGCCCATCATGCCTTCCAGAATGCAGGCCTTAAGAGCTATGCTGGGCTTGGATTCGGAGCTAAGTTGGGATAAGGCCATCATCGACAGCCAACAGAGCTACGTCCTCAAAGACACACATGCCCTCTTTAGGAAGGTTACGGATGAAGAGATAGAAGCACAGCTTAAGAAACTGGGCAGTCCAGAAGAGGATAAGGTGCAGACCGATCCCCTGAAGGATTCCATCACCTATGACGATTTTGCCAAGATGGACATCCGTGTAGCGACCATTTTGGAAGCGAAACGGGTACCCAAGACGGATAAGCTCTTGCATCTGAAGGTAGACATCGGAAGTGAGCAACGAGAACTCATAGCCGGTATCGCCGAGGTGTATGAGCCGGAATCTCTGATCGGCAAGCAGGTGGCGATGCTCGTGAATCTGGAGCCTAAGAAGATCAGAGGCGTTCACTCTCAAGGCATGATCTTGGCGGTCAATACTCAGGATTCCCTGAGCCTGCTCAGCCCTGAGAAACCCTGCCCACCGGGATCTACCATCAGATAGATATGCGAAAGACTTGTCTGCTGTGGCTGCTTTTTGCCCTGCTAATCATCCCGCTAACTGCAGCAGAGCTGAAGGATAACGCCCTCTATCTGGAGGTGCTGTTAGCCGAAGGAAAGAGCCTCAATCTCAAAAGTAGGGACTCCAATCCTGCACTACTCACCATCACGGAGGTCAACTCTCCCATAGAGCGGCAAGTCCAAGGTAACACCTTTAGTATTTCCTTCATGAACAGGGACAAACTGCCCTTTTGGGGCTTTCTCAACTGCATTGAGCCCATTGGCTTGCATTCCATGGACGATGAAAACGTCATCCGGCAAACCATCGTATGGGAGGATGGCAAGCTCAAACTTAAGAACGAGAGGATGATCTTTGAGCCTATTTCCTTTGGTAACAAGGAGGAAGCCCTGCTCTACGCCTCTGAGACAGGCATTCCTGCCCAGCAGATACGTGCCATTCCCATGATCAACGCTACGGTGAAGATCAGCACCGGTGCTGATGACTATTACTTCGAGACACCCTTACGCATCAAAAGCGCGAAAGACATCCAAGTGGGAGGCCTGAACTTGGGCTTTAGCGGTGAATTCATCCTCAAGGCCATGGGAGAGAAGCTGGTGTTCACCCAATTCTTAAGCTTGGAAGACTATGTGGGAGGTGTGATCCAAAACGAAATCGGCTCCTCAGCCCCAATGGAAGCCCTCAAGACACAGGCAGTTGCCGCACGCACCCACGCCATCAAGCTCTTGCTCTACAATCGCCACACAGCCGATGGCTATGACCTCTGCAACAACACCCACTGCCAAGTGTATAAGGGACAATATCTTTCCAATACCAATATCCACACCGCTGTGAGTGAAACTGCTGGAGAAGTGCTGACGCTGGATGGCGTGCTCGCAGATGCCACTTACCACAGCTCCTGTGGCGGTAAGACGGATTCAAGCACCAACATCTGGAGGAGCACACCCTTGGATCATCTGATGGGCGTAACATGCATCTCGGATTGTGACAGCTTGGATCTCAGCACAGAATCGGGTACTAAGGCTTGGCTAAACATCACCTTGAGCGATCCTGAGGCCTCAAGTTGGGAAAAGGCTACTCTTAACTGGAGCAGGCAAATTTCCCGCAGCAAGCTCGCCAAGAACTTAGGACTAAACAGCATCAGCAATATCGAAATCCTGAAGCGTGGCCATTCCGGCCGCATCATACTGATGAAGATAACGGGCAACAAAACCGTCACCCTAAACAGCGAATACAAGATCCGCCAAGCATTTGGCAACCTCCCCTCCTCCTTCTTTTACATTACATCCTTTGGCTCCACCATCAGCCTCAAAGGCAAGGGTTCCGGACATGGGGTGGGTATGTGTCAGGTAGGCGTGCTTAGACTAGCCCGCACCGGCTGGAAATACCCTCAAATCTTGGAAAAATACTACCCCGGCACCATGATCAGTCGGGATTGGATAGAGTAATGACAGACACACTTTATCGAGGCACAGCCTTATCGGACAGCTTCCGCATCTTTGCCGTAGATGCCACTCAAACCGCCCAAAAAGCCAGAGACATCCATGACCTCTCCCCGGTTGCAACCATCTTGATGGGCAAGATGATCTCTGCCGCAGCCATCCTCAGCATGGATATCAAGAATGAAAACAGCGAAATCACCCTCAGGATAGACGGCGACGGCGAATTGAAAGGCGGCTTGGTTGTCTGCAATGAGAAAGGCCATGTGCGCGGGTACCTCAAAACCCCCAAGCTCTTCTTGGAGGACACAGAAGACAACTTTCATCCCGGCAGATCCTTGGGTGAAGGCACCTTGGGCGTGATCAGGCAAAGCCCTCATGCCCAGCCCTGGATCGGCTCTACAGAACTGATTACCGGTGAGATTGCAGAAGACCTGGCTCATTTCTACCTTCAGAGCGAGCAAGTCCCATCTGCGGTGGCTTTGGGCATCTTGATCGACCCTGATGCCAAGATCAGAGCCTGCGCTGGCTTTATGATCCAGCAACTCCCCTTTGCCGCAGCAGATAAGGCCCAAAGGCTGATCCAAAACCTGCAGAACACACCCAATCTCTCCGATCTGATGGACATGGGCTTAAGCATCGTGGAAGTGCTGGAAAGGTTCGTCTTCAAAGAGCTGGACTTGAATCTATCTGAGTTTCGCCAGATTGAATACCGTTGCAACTGCTCCAAAGAGGTTGTCGCCCGCTCACTTATCACTTTAGGCCTGGAAGAGCTGGAATCTTTGAAGGAAGGCATCACGCCCGTGTGTCACTACTGCAACGCCAAATATAACTTTACCGCCTCTGAAATAGCCGACCTGATCCAAGTCCTCAAGGAACAAAAGAATGCCTAAGTATTTACTGCTATTGACTCTTATCTGCGCCTCCCTCTCTTTAGCAGCGTTGTCTCTACAGGATATAGACTTTCTGCTGCAACACGGTGATCAGTCTCTGCTGAAGAAATATGCGCCTCAAGTAGAACAACATCTGCAGACGAAACAAATATCGGAACCCCTACTCAAAGACATCGTTACCTATGCACAGAAGAGCGATTCGCAGACCATGCTCACTCGAGCTCTGTACCTCCTGGCTTTCAGAAACAAAGACCTTGATGCCGCCTTAGCTTGGCTGGAACTAAACGCCGACAACACATCCACCATCCCCTTTCTGCAGCGATTGATCCTGACTTCCAGATTCACCGATCCTGCGGATGCCCTTTGCATCAAGCATAACACCGGAGAGGTATCAGACAGCCTCTTTGCTGAGCAGATTCTAAGGCTAGACGCCTACAACGACCAGATCGAAGCCTTAGCAAAGGCGAAGGTGAACGAGTTTGCCGTCGAAAGATCAGACTCTCTTGCTCTGGTTCTGATAGATGAATTTGAAGCCGACTTCCCCCTTTCCAAACACCTCTACTACGGCTATTTCTACCGCCTCTATCACCTTTTAAGCCAGCAAGACTATGACAGAGTTTACGACCTTTTAGTCAACCCTCCCATGGAAGACCTGGCTCACTACGTGACGGCTGTAAGAATGCTGCTCAGCGAGCGTTGGTTAAACAACGACGAAGTCTCAAAACTTGAAACCCTGAGCATCGCCCAAGTGTATCTGGACTTAGCCAAACAGCTTACACCTCAAGAGGATGAATGGGACTACCTCTTCTCTTCTTATAACCCCAACTCATGGGCTTACTATCTTGATAGCCTGCAGCTCAGAATCCATTACCTACAGCTCAAAGAACACTTTGATAAGAATAAGTTTGAGCAAGTGCTTGGTTTTGCCCAGAACCTGAAACCACCCAACAACGACTTTGGCCAAGAAGCTGAACTGGCCTACACGAAAGGCCGTATCCTGAGCCTCACAGACGATGCAGACCACACTCTACAAGCTGCCAAAGCCTATCTGGATTGCCTCATCAAAGGCGCACCACGCAAAGCCTACGACGTGGAAGCAGAAGAAGCACTGCGTCAGATTTACGACACCCAAGATACTGAGCTGGATTTTGACGCTTGGTGTAGAGATATAGCAGGCTACAACAGCCTTATTTTCAAAGATATGACCCAAGATTTGGGCTTGGACGGCAAGAGATTCAGCCGCATCGCAATAGCAGATTATGACAATGACGGCTGGCTGGACTTGCTTTTTGATGGTAAGCACCTCTTTCGCAACCTCCAAGGCCAATCTTTCGAACCGGTTACCAGCATCGGCCTGGATCAGCTCAACTCCTCCGGAGGCCTATGGGCAGACTTCAACAAAGACGGTCTTCTGGACTTCGTTTCCCTCTCCCACGCCTCAGAGAGCAATGGCGACGCTCTGATGAAGCAGCAGCCAGATGGACGCTTTGTGAAGGTTAACGAGAGAGCCGGCGAGATTGACGACTCCCTCCCAAGCGAAGCTGCCGCCTGGATAGATGTAGAGATGAACGGCTACCCCTCTCTCTATGTGGCAAACTACGAGAAGGGCAGCTTAGGCGCAGGCACACCGGACATGTTTTGGCTCAATGAAGGCGGCTACTTCTTTGATAAAAGCGAAGAACTGGGCTTCAGGTCAGCTCTGGACATGCAAGGCTTATGCGGCAGAGGTGTTGCTCCTGCGGACTTCAATGACGATGGCCGCACCGACATCCTCGTGACTAACTATCGCCTACAACGTAACTTCCTCTTCGTCAACACCCCCGCCGGCTTCGTAGATCAAGCCTTCCAAAACCAGGTCGCTGGACACTTTACCAAGGGTTACTACGGCCACAGCATCGGTGCTGATTGGGGCGATTTTGACAATGACGGAGACCTCGACCTCATCATCTGCAACCTCGCCCACCCTCGTTTTATAGACTTTTCAGATATCACCGTGCTGCTCCGTAACGACGGCGTAGCAGAATATGAGATAGATGGCGAGATCATCCGCTATCACCAGTTTACAGACATCACCCAGCAAGCAGGCATCACCTATGATGAACTGCATAGCGACCCGAACTGGCTGGATGTGGACAACGACGGCTACCTCGACCTCTACATCACCTCCATCTATGAAAATGACCGCAGCTATCTCTATCACAACAATGGAGATGGAACCTTCACAGATGTGACTTGGCTCAGCGGCTCAAGAGTCTACAACGGCTGGGGTAACGCCTCTGGAGACCTGAATCGTGACGGGCTCATAGACCTCGTAGTAGCCAGTTCCAGCGGCATAAAGGTCTTTTACAACGATACACCCACCACAAACCAAGCTCTCTTCCTCAAACCCGTCTGGGCAAAGGACGAAATACTGCTTTTGGAGGACGCTTGGCAACACTCAAGCCAGCCAAATTCTCCCGCCTTTGGCACCCGCGTGATCTTGAACCTCGATGACGGCAAAAGTCTCATGAGAGAGCTCAATTCCGCCAAAGGCACCTGCTCCCAAAACGCACCCGAACTCCACTTCGGCATCGGCAAATCCCAAAACCCAAAGTACCAGAGAGTAGACTATAGATGATTAAGATCAGAGCCAACTTGATCAACCCCATCAGCCCTGAAGAAGTGCAGCTCCTTAAGGACTATACTTTAGGCTATGAAAACGGTATCATCAAGCTGCTTCGCCCCTTTGATCCTGATCAAGATAGGGACAGCGAATCTGCTCTGGACTCCGTGATCATCCCCGGTCTGATCGATCTTCACACCCACCTCAGCCAGTATTGGGCACGAGCCAGCTATCAGCCTTCCCTCTTGCCTTGGCTCAACCAGCACATCTTCCCCGCCGAAGCGCTTTCCCAAGACCCCGTCTACGCTCAAGACCTCGCCAGAGCCTTTTTCAAAGCTCTCTTCGCCTCCGGAACCACCACCGCCGTGGTCTACACAGCTCCCTTCAAACATGCCTGCGAGATCGCCATGGAAACGGCACTACATCTGGGAGCAAGAGCCCTGATAGGCATGACGATGATGGACGCCAACTCGCCGGACTACCTCATCCAGAAAACGGCTCATGCCCTTGAAGACAGCTTCGATCTCTTTGAGCGCTACAACACGAAAGACAGTCGTCTAAACTACATCTTCTCGCCTCGATTCGCCCTTTCCTGCTCCGCCGACCTGATGAAGCAGACGGCAAACTTTGCCCACCAGCACGATGCCTACATCCAAAGCCATCTCTCTGAAAACAAGGACGAGATCGCCCAAGTGAAGGGAATCTTCGGTAAACCCACCTACACTCAGGTATATGAGAACTTCGGTTTGCTGGGCTCTAAGACCATACTAGGACATGCCATCCACCTCTCAGAAGAGGAGATAAGCATCTTGGCAAGCACCGACACCGCCATCGCCCACTGCCCAGAATCCAACTTCTTCCTCAAGAGTGGCGAATTCCCCTTTGCCGCCCTGCTCGATAAGTCTCTGCGCATAGGCTTAGCCAGCGATGTAGCGGCTGGAAATTCACTCAGCATGCTGCAGCAGGCCAAGCTGGCAAGCTATCGCCAAAGCTCCCTCTCTCTTTCCCCGCAGCGTCTCTTTTGGCATCTCACCCTGGGCGCAGCGGAAGCTTTAGGTTGGCATGATCGCATCGGCAGCCTGCAAATTGGCAAGGAAGCAGACCTCTGTAAGTTCAAGCTCAATGCTCATCACGCCGTAGACGATCAGCTCTTGCCAAAACTGATCTACCTGAATGATGAATTCCGGATTTCGAAAACTATTATCAAAGGAAACACAGTTTTCCAAAGCTAAATGCGATATTGGAAGGAATATTGCATGACATCCTATGATGACCCGTATTATAGATAACTACAAACAAGACATAAGGAGGAATACGTGAGAAAGCTCGCGTTGATACTGACTCTTTTAGCCCTTAGCATGGCTATCTCAGCCAACTTGGTTTGGAACGAAGAAATAGCCATCCGCCAAGGCGTGAACATTGAATGGTTCCGCACCGGTATTGATACACATGATGGCTGTGCCATTTACGTTTGGAGTGACACCAAGCTGGGAGAACGTGATCTCTGGGCTCAAAAGGTAGATGCTCAAGGTAATATGGTCTGGGGAGAGCCAGTTTTGATCGATGGTAAGCCTGATCGCCAGGAAGACCCCACCATCACCCGCACCAGCGACAATCATTATGTCATCGCTTGGATAGACTTTTTTGACGATCCAGACGGCAACGTATATGCCCAAAAGATCAATTCACAAGGACAGCTCTTATGGCAAGAAGGCGGCGTTGCCGTGTGTACCGCCCCCGCCGTGCAGCTTTCCATCAATATGGAGCCTGATCAGGATGGTGGTGTATTCATGGTCTGGATGGACGCTCGCAACCCCAGCAAGGACATTTATGGCCAGCGCCTGAATGCCAACGGCCAACAAATGTGGGGCCCAAATGGCATCCCCATTGCCAACGACATCGGAGACGAAGTCCAAAACACCATGCTTCCCGACGGGACTGGCGGCATGATGATCGGCTATACCATAGATTTTGGTGGCAATGAAGACGTATATGTGAAACGCTTCTTGGCCGACGGAACTATGGCTTGGAACGAAGCTTTACCTTTAGCCGTTGCCGATCAAGCCCAAGGCAAGGTGCGCATGGCAGCCATCGGCAATGGTGAATTCATCTTCACATGGCAAGACCAAACTGACAACGACCCCAACATCATGGCTCAAAAAGTAAACCTTGCAGGACAAGCCATGTGGCCACAGGCTGTAGCCATTTATAGCGATTTGAATGCAGACCAATCTTATCCTCAAATCAACCCACGCATCGTGGGCACCAGCGACAATGCTGCCATCATTGTCTGGGAAGACAAGCGCTTTAACCCTGAAGATACAGACCTCTTTGCTCAAAAGGTCAACGCATCTGGACAACTACTTTGGGATCCCAACGGCGTTCCTCTTTCCACCGCTGAATTTTCCCAATTTGGCCCTCGCCTATCTTCTGATGGAGCTGGAGGCTGCTATGTGGTATGGGATGACAGACGCAACGGCAACACCCCCAACGAAGACATCTATGCCCAACACCTCAGCGCCACCGGTCAAGCCCTTTGGGGAGCAGGCGGCAAGCCCATTTGCACCGCACCAAACACCCAAGAAGGGAGCTTGATTAAAACAGCTGGAAACCATATCTTCATCAACTGGATGGACATGCGCAACGGCAGCATCGGCCTCTACTATCAAGTCCTCAACACCAATGGAAACGCCCTCTTGCAAGAAAATGGCAAGGAGGTATTTTGGGGTTTGAGTGGCGATGCTCCTCTCAACAATTACCTCGTCCTGCCCAGAGCCAATGACATAGCCATCATCTGGCAGGATACCCGCTATGCAAACATCGGTTATCAGATCTTCTTCCAATATCTCAACCCCGATGGCACCATAGCTCTGGAAACCAACGGACGCAGCGCCACCATTTCAACAGGCTACGACCAATCAGACCCACATGCTGCAGTCACTCCCGACGGGCATATCTACCTGGCCTGGATTGACAAGCGCCACGAGCACCCCAGAATCTATATGCAATATCTTTCCCCCACCGGCGAAAGGCTTTGGGGAGATACCGGCATACCTCTCACCGAAATGGCTCCCATAAACCAGGAAGCCCCCAAGCTCTATTATGATGCTTCCATTGATGGACTCTATGTGGGATGGTCAAACAGTGATGATGTGGGCGAAGACAGATACCCGCTGCATACTTGGGGACAGTTTTTCCAAAATGGACAGAAGATGTGGGGCCCCAATGGCAAGCTAATATCCGTATTGGATGAAGAAACCAAGCACCACCAATGTGCCCTGAGCGATCTGGTGGACGGATACTACCTCTGGTGCAACAGCAACCCACAGACCTACAACGGATTTGTCTATGTAACCCGCATCGACCCCAGCGGCAATCCTCACCCCGGCTGGCCTGTAGAGGGCATCGCCGTTCACGCCAGAGAAGGCTATGGAATCACCCAAGACGCAGCCAGATTAGCCAAAACAGATTCCGGCATCTTTGTGATGTATAGAGACAAGCTGGATAGTGGCGGCACATTCCACTATCGTGGCCAACACTATTCTGGAGCCGGTCAAAGGCTGTGGAGCGAAGTGCCTATGATGCTCTCCTTTAACGGCTTGGAACAGGACAAAGCCGCCTTGGTCAAGGATGGCAGAACCGATTGTATCACCTTCGTTTGGGACGAAAACCTTTATGATGACCTTGATATTCACATCCAAAGGCTTGGCCTTGATGGCTCCTTCTTCTGGGCACCTCAGGGAAAGCCGGTAGTCCAAAAACCCGGTAGCCAGACCGAAGCATCCATCGTCTCATTTGATGCAAATGACGGCCTCTTGATCGCTTGGGCAGACTATTCTTCCACCGAAGAATCAGACATCTATTACAAATACGTCCACCCCAGCGGGAACTTCTTAATCGGAAGCACCGAAGGTGGAGATGTGATGTGCGATGCACTGAAGAAGCAGTATCAACCCAAACTCGTTACTGTGGGTGATTACGCCTACGCAGTTTGGGCTGACGGACGCTCCAGCGGCAAGACTGAAATCCTGGGCCTCTATGCTCAAAAACTGGATAACCCCACCACACCCAACGATGATCATGTCCTGCCCTCTCCTATGGGATTCAGATTGATGCAAAATCACCCTAACCCATTCAATCCCAGCACCACCATCGCCTTCGAAATCAAAGATGCAGCCAAAGACTATCGCTTGGACATCTACAACATCAAAGGCCAACTGGTGAAAACCCTGCATAAGGGAAAACTTGGCTTGGGACGCCACAGCTTGGTGTGGAACGGCCAAGATAATTATGATAATGAAGTAGCATCCGGCGTCTATTTCTACCGTTTGGACGACGGCCAAAAGAGCCTCAGCCGCAAAATGCTACTGATGAAATAAACACCATATCCTGTCATACTAAGAGCTTGTGGTTCCCCGACTGCAAGCTCTTTTCTTGTATTTGCTTTTGGTTTCCACCTCCGCAGCAAAACCACCCATTTCCAGCTCTTGCGCAGCGACTGACAACTGGCCGAAGGCACTTACGTGTAATTCGTGGGCTTTTATCCCTGTTTATCCGTGTGCATCCGTGTTCATCCGTGTGCATCCGTGGACTCTTATCCTTCATTCGTGAACATTCGTGTGCATTTGTGGAAAAGAGAAATTCCGGAAAGCGGCGTTTCGGCGACCGACCCTACACCACCCCCGCTCTGATCAAATCGTGCATATGCAACATCCCCACCGTAACGTTGTTTTCATCCACGATGGGCAGCATGGTGATGGAGTGTTTTTCCATCAGCTTCAGTGCAGCTACAGCCAAGTCTTCCGGATGCAACCTTTTGGGGTTTGCCGTCATGCACTGGATTACGGGCAGGGTGAGCAGTGAATTTGGATGTGTTTGGATCTGACGGCGCAAGTCACCATCCGTGATGATACCCAAAAGCTTGTCTTCTTCATCCACGACGGCGGTGCAGCCCAGCTTTGCTGAGGTCATCTTCAGGATGGCGTCTTTCATGCTGGCATCTTGTTTTACTAAAGGCAGTTCCTCGCCTTGGTGCATCAGGTCTTTGATCTTGAGGATGAGCTTTTTGCCGATACTGCCTCCGGGATGGAAGCGGGCAAAATCGTTGAGTGAAAAGTTGCGGCTCTTGAGCAGCGCCACGGCAAAAGCATCTCCCAGAGCCAAGGCAACCGTAGTGCTTGCTGTAGGAATCATACCCAAGGGTTCAGCATCTTTGGCCACACTGCAATCCAGCGCCACATCTGCCGCTTCGGCCAAGGTAGACTGCATGTTTCCCGTGAAGGCGATCAGAGGTGTGCCGATAAACTTCAAAAACGGAATCAGCGAAATCAGCTCGCTCCCCATACCGCTGTTGGAAACGGCGATCACCAGATCGTGGCTTTGGATCATGCCCAAATCTCCATGTATGCCTTCCGCAGCATGGAGAAAGATGGATGCGGTGCCTGTGCTGGCCAAGGTAGCGGATATTTTTCGGGCGATGATGCCGCTTTTACCCACTCCTGTGAGCACCACCTTGCCTTCACAATTTCTGATCAGCTCAAAAGCCCTTTCGACAGCCGCTTCATCCAAGCGCTCAGCCATCCTGAGGATGGCATCAGAAGCCGTCTTGAGTGAACTGATGATCTGGGTTTTGATATCCACGCCTAAGCCTGCTTTCCGATCAGCTTCACCGCCTCTTCAAAGTTCATCACACCGAGATCGCCCTTGACGTGCTGTCTCAGTGTCAGTGTTCCTTCAGCCTCTTCATTTTTGCCGATTACGCACATATAGGGGATCTTCTGCAGCTCAGCTTCACGGATCTTGTAACCCACCTTCTCATTACGGGAATCCACCTTCACCCTGTAGCCCAGATTTGCAAATTTGGCTTGCAACTGTTTGGCATAGTCATTTTGAGCATCGGTGATGGGCAAAATACGAATCTGTTCGGGAGCTAACCAGAGCGGCAGCCTGCCGCCATGATATTCCAGCAGGGTGGCAAAGAAGCGCTCCACCGAACCTAGGATCGCTCTGTGGATCATGTAGGGACGGTGAGGCGTGTTGTCTGAGCCAATGTATTGCATGTCAAATAGTTCTGGCAGGTTAAAATCAAATTGGATGGTGGTGCATTGCCAGGCTCTACCGATGGCGTCTTTGATCTTGATATCGATCTTGGGGCCATAAAAAGCACCGCCACCTTCGTCCAGTTCATAGTTTAAGCTCAGCTTTTGCAGACTCTTGGCCAAGGCTTGGGTAGCGTTTTCCCAGTCCTCATTTTTGCCCACACTGTCCTGCGGCTTGGTGCTCACATAGATGAGGAAATCCTCAAAACCAAAGTGCTTGAGCATATCCAGCGAGAAGACGATGAGCTTCTCCACTTCCTCGTCCAACTGTTCCGGCATACAGATGATATGCGCATCATCCTGAGTGAAGCCTCTCACGCGCATCAGGCCATGCAAAACGCCAGAGCGCTCGTAGCGATAAACGGTTCCCAGCTCAGCCATGCGGATGGGCAATTCACGGTAGCTATGCAGGTCGGAATTGTAGATAGAGATGTGGAAAGGGCAGTTCATCGGCTTGATGTAGTAGTCCTGATCTTCCACTTCCACTGCGGCATACATGTTTTCTTTGTAGTGCCCGAGGTGGCCGCTGGTCTCCCAAAGTGTGCTGCGTCCCAAGTGCGGCGTATAAACGAGATCATAACCGCGGCGAAGATGCTCCTCTTTCCAATAGCTTTCGATCAAGTGGCGGATCATAGCCCCACGTGGATGCCAAAGCACCAAGCCCGGCCCCACTTCTTCGTTGATGGAAAAGAGGTCAAGGTCCTTGCCAAGCTTGCGGTGATCCCGCAATGCGGCCTCTTTGAGAAAATCCAGATATTGGTTCAGCTCTTTATTTGAGGGGAAGCTGATGCCGTAGATGCGCCTCAGCATCTTGTTTTTCTCGTCTCCACGCCAGTAAGCACCAGAGGTTTTGAGCAGCTTGATGGCTTTGATCTTGCTGGTGTCCATGATATGCGGACCACGACAGAGATCGATGAAATCACCTTGCTGATAGGTGCTGATCGTGTCGCCATCCGGGATTTCGGCCAAGATTTCCAGCTTGTAATCCTCACTCATATCGGCGAAAATCTGCACAGCATCGTCTTTGCTCAGCTCCCGGCGCTGATATTTCAAGCCCGCTTTGCTCAGCTCTTTCATCCGCTCTTCGATCTGGATTAGGTCGTCTTCGGTGAAGGGAGTTTCTTTGTCAAAATCGTAGTAAAAGCCTTGCTCAATCGCAGGCCCGATCGTCACTTGCACCTTGGGAAAGAGCTGTTTGACCGCCTGCGCCATCAGGTGAGCTGTGCTGTGCCAGTAAACTTCCTTGCCGATGTCGCTCTCAAAGGTGTGCAACATCATTGCTGCATCATGGTCTATGACGTGATCCATATCCACCAGCTTGCCTTCCACTTCTGCGCAGACCGCGGCATCGGCAAGACGTTTGGAGATGTCCTGTGCTACTTGGTAAACGGTAACCGCTTGAGCATATTCTCTTTGCGAACCGTCCGGTAAACTGATCTTTATCATTTTATCTTCCTTATCATTCATTTGAACAAGCCCTCAAACTGCTGTTTTTTTTAAAACCTCGCTCGAAGGATATTCCACTAAGTGGCACTTGTTTATGAGTTGGGGTTTTTTGTCAAGTGCGGCTTTTCACAAACCCGTAACGTCCAGCATTTAATACGGCCAAAAGCGTCACGCCCACGTCTGCGATAATCGCCTCCCAGAGCCCGCTCACGCCACTTAAACCCAGCACCATCACCAATACTTTTACACCCAAAGCGAGACTGATATTTTGCACCACGGCTTGGTGGGTGTTTTCAGCAACTTGCAGGGCTTTGATCAGTTGCTCAGGTCTGTCGTTGAGTAATACGATATCCGCAGTTTCGATGGAGGCCGGATTGCCGATCTTGCCCATGGCTATGCCCACATCCGCTCTGGCCAATGCGGGAGCATCGTTCATGCCTTCGCCTACGTAAGCGGTGAAGCCATCTGAGCTCTGCATCAAATTTTCCAGATGCTCAATCTTCTGATGCGGCAAGAGCTCCGCCTCCCAGATATCCAAACCCAATTCCTGACTCATAGCCTGCACCTTGAACTTTTGATCGCCACTCAAGACGCCCAAATGCTCTATACCTTTACTTTTGAGCTTGGCGATCACTTCCTTCATCCTGGGACGCAATTCATCCGCAAAGGTGATCGACCCTAAGTAGACACCGTTTTTGCCCGCATGTACGCAGCTTTCGTCTTCGATATCGATCAAGTCTTGATAACCCTGCTCTTTTAGGAACTTAGCGCTGCCTACCACCAACTTGTCTGCGTCATATTCCATTGAGATGCCTTTACCGGGACTCTCTGAGAAGACTGATACCTTATCTGCATCATAATCCGCGCTGTAGGCACTCTTGATCGCTTTGGCAAAGGGATGATGCGAGGTGTATTCGCACCTATAGACCGTGCTTTTCAGCTCCTCTGCATCGCCTCCTTTGGGAGTTAGCAGATTTTTGATCTTCAGCTCGCCCGTGGTGAGGGTGCCGGTTTTGTCAAAGACCATGGTTTTTACCCGGCGCAGGATGTCTAAATATACGGAACCTTTGACGATTATGCCCTGCCGTGCCGCCTTGCCTATGCCTACATAATAGCTAAGTGGCAACGAGATCACCAGAGCGCAGGGACAGCTCACGATCAGGAACACCAATGCCCGCTTGAACCATACTGCAGCCTCAAAACCGAGCAGTGTGGGAATCAAAAAAACTAAGATAGCGACGATGACCACCGCGGGTGTATAGACGCCGGCAAAACGGGTGATGAAGCGTTCGCTTACGGATTTGCGACTACCTGCTTCCTCTATTAGCTTCAAGACGCGGCTCACCGTGCTCTCTGCATCGACCGAGCTGACTTCTATTTCCAAGAGCCCTTGGATATTGAGCGTGCCGGAGATCACCTTGTCACCCTCAGAAACCGCCAAGGGAGCAGCTTCACCCGTGAGCGTGGAAGTATCTAAACTGGAGCTGCCTTTGATCACGATTCCATCAAGAGGAATGCGCTCGGAAGGATAAACAAGTAGCCTCTGCCCCACCTGCACCTGGTTTAAAGCCACATCCTGAGTGCCTGATGCGGTGAGCAGATGCGCTTTATCCGGCTTGATGGACAACATGCCTTGAATTGATTTATAAGAGCGTTTCACCGCCAAACTTTCTAACCACTCGCCGATTTCATACAAAAACATCACCGCCACCGCTTCGGTAAATTCACCTAAAACCAGAGCGCCGCTGGTGGCAATCGTCATCAGAAACTGCTCGCCGAAGACTTTGCCCTTTATCAAAGAACGCAGGACCGACCAGATCACCCTGTGCCCCACCAACAGCCAGGCAATGATGCCTAAGCAGGTCTTGAATGCAGGCGCAACCGGTAGAGCCAGGGAAACTATCAAAACCAGCATCCCCAACACCAAAGGCAACCAAAACATGACGCTGGCTCGCTTGTCCGCTACTTCTATATTGGTGTCTGTGATGCTCACGCCCGGCTCAATCGAATCCGCCAAGTGATTGAGACGTTCCAAGGCATCCGCCACCTCTTCGCTATAGCTGATCAGCAGCTTCCGATTCACAAAATCCAGCCTTGCTTCTGCCACACCCGGCATTTTACAGATGCCCGCCTCTATCTCATTGGCACAATGCGCACAATCCAGGTTGTGGATTTCATATTCCTGCGTCGTCATTACCTTTTCACCTCGTTGATATGTTCCAAGGCAACCTCAAAGATACTCTGCACATGTTCATCATCCAAAGAATAATAGCTGGTGGTGCCCTCTTTGCGCACCTTCACCAAACGGTTGAGCCTCAGATTCCTGAGCTGGTGAGAGACTGCAGATTGACCCATCTTCACCAGGCTGGCCAAATCCGCCACACAAAGTTCTTGACATGAGAGATAATAGAGTATCTTTAGTCGCGTGCCATCACCAAAGACACTGAAAAAGTTGCTCATCCGCTCGATAGTATCGGCATCCGGTTGTTGCTCTATTGTTCGCTCTAATTCTTTCTTATCTATGTTCTTACACTTGCATATCGCATCCATGTGTAACTCCTTATATGAATATCTGTTCATATATTAACCAATTCCAAGTGAAAGCAAAGGGGAAAAAGAGGATATTTACATTTTTCTGGAGCTTGGAATAGACTAATCATCAATAGTCAAGGGAGTTAGCTGTGGAGCCTCCGTACGGGCGGTCGCCGAACCACCGGTCTACCGTCACTCTTCCGAATGCCGCAGGATGAGCCCCTGCCTCTTCCTTGTTTAGCCGCCCGGTGATTACTCGGAGCCTCTCGGGAAAAACCCGAGTATCACCACGGCATCACCCTGCGGGTAAGCAAGGGCGAAGTGAGAGAAGAGCCTAAAAATCAAATGGACTGAGAAAACTCTACTGCATTACTTGGTCTTAAAAACCCTCCCATCTGATAGGAAAAAGCATACTGTTTTGAATAGATTCATCTCGCCAGATGAGCTCGGTATCCCACTTCCAGAGCCCTATCATCCCTTTTCACTTGACAACAAATACCCTTTCAAAATCAGAGTTTAGGATAGTGTATTATTTAAACCATGAGGTAAGATATGAGATATGATGTAGTGATAGTCGGAGGCGGGCCAGCGGGCTTGAGTGCTGCGATCTATGCGGCTCGAGGTGGCTTGAAGACTGCGGTTTTTGAGCGTGCCTTCATCGGTGGCCAGATCACCGTCACGGAAGACGTGGAAAACTATCCCGGTTTTGAGGAAAGCTTGAGTGGCTTTGAGCTCACAGGCAAGATGCATGCTCAGGCTGAGCGTTTTGGCGCTGAGTTTTTTGATGAAGAGATCATGGCTCTGCACTTGGACGGTGCGATCAAAACGGTGGAAACTTCTGAAGATAACAAGTATGAAGCCAAAGTGATCATCCTCTGCACGGGTGCGCATCCCCGCAGTTTGGGTGTGCCTGGCGAAGAGGAGTATATAGGTCGCGGCGTCTCCTATTGTGCCACCTGTGATGGTGCTCTGTATCGGGACAAAGTCGTGGCCATGGTAGGCGGAGGCGATTCCGCTGTCCAAGAGGCAATATTCCTCACCCGCTTTGCCTCCAAGGTCTATATCATCCATCGTCGTGATGAGCTCAGGGCGCAGAAGATCATCCAAGACCGCGCTCTCAGCAATCCCAAGATTGAGATGGTTTGGAATAGTGTGGTGCAGGAGATTCAGGGCGAGAGCTTTGTGCAGAAGCTGAAAGTCTTCAATCGCAAGACGGAAGAAGTCAGCTATCTCGATGTGAACGGGGTGTTTATCTACGTGGGGATCCTGCCCAATAACGAGCTGATGGGCTCCGAGATCAAGCTGGATGAAGCCGGCTTTGTGATCACGGATGCGAGCATGCAGACAAATATCCCCGGCGTTTATGCCGCTGGAGACATACGTAACACCGTGTTGAGACAGGTGGTTACCGCTGCTTCCGATGGAGCGATTGCCGCCTGGTGTGCCGAGAAGTGGCTGATCGAAAACTTTGATGACACATCATCTGACAAGGACTAAGTAAGTGCTGAGCAGTAAAGACATTCGCCTCTCCTTTATCGACTTTTTCCGCAGTAAAGGACATCAGTTTGTGCACAGTTCACCGGTGGTTCCGGAAAGTGATCCCACGCTGCTCTTTACCAATGCGGGCATGAATCAGTTTAAGGACATCTTTTTGGGCTTAAGAGAGCGGGACTTTCCGCGGGTCGTCAACAGCCAAAAGTGCATCCGCGCCGGTGGCAAGCACAACGACCTCGAAGAAGTGGGCCAAGATGGCTACCATCACACCTTCTTTGAGATGCTTGGCAATTGGTCTTTTGCGGATTATTACAAAAAGGAGGCCATCGCCTGGGCTTGGGAGCTGCTCACCGAAGTGTGGAAGCTGCCCAAAGACAAGCTTTATGCCACCGTGCATGACAGCGATCAGGAAGCCTACCACATATGGAAGAGCGAGACGGACATCAACCTCGCCCACATCAGCTTCCATGGTGATAAAGACAACTTTTGGGAGATGGGCGAAACCGGCCCTTGCGGCCCCTGCAGCGAAATCCATATAGATAGAGGCGAAGGCACTTGTGACAAAGGCCACGACCCCGAGCACGTCTGTGGTGTCAATTCTGGCTGTGCTCGCTATATAGAGCTGTGGAATCTGGTGTTTATCCAATACAAAAGAGAGGCGGATCGCAGCCTCACACCACTCAAAGACCGCTTTGTGGATACCGGCGCCGGACTGGAAAGAGTCACACAGGTGCTGCAAGACAAACACAGCAACTACGAAACCGACCTTTTTATGCCCATCATCGATAGACTGGCTCAGCTCAGCGGCAAAGCCTATGACATTGAGACAGGAGTGAGCCACAGGGTGATCGCAGACCACGTGCGCTGCCTCTGTTTTGCGCTGGCGGATGGCGGCTTCCCTTCCAATGAAGGGCGTGGCTACGTGCTCAGACGCATCCTGCGGCGCGCTGCCAGACACGGAAGGCTGCTGGGTTTCACCGAGCCTTTCTTGTATCTCTTGGTCAACATCGTGGTGGAGATCATGGGGCATCACTTCACCGAGCTGAAAGGTAAGGAAGAGTATATCCGCACCGTGATCAAAGCTGAAGAAGAGAGGTTTAATCACACTTTGGACATCGGGTTGCAGCGTTTTGAAGAGATTGTGGATAAGCTGGAAGGTAAGACCATCGCCGGTAAAGACGCCTTCATGCTCTATGATACTTACGGCTTCCCGCTGGATCTCACTCAGATTCTGGCATCCGAGCATGGATTGGATGTGGATTTAGCTGGCTTTGAAGCCGAGATGGAAGCGCAAAGAGAACGGGCTCGATCAAGTTCCAAGTTCTCCTATTCTGCGGAGGATGTGGAGTGGATCACTCTTACCGAGCTCTCCCCCACTGAGTTTGTGGGCTATACCGAACCTGAGGCCAAGGTTCGCATCCAGAGCTACTATTTTGATGAAGAGGGACTCATCCACCTGCGTTTGGACAAGACACCCTTCTATGCAGAATCCGGTGGTCAGGTGGCAGATACGGGAATGATCTTTGACGCTGATTTTGAGGTTCAGATCACTGACGTGCAAAAGCATGCGGACTACTATATCCACACAGGCAAGGTATTGAAAGGATCGCCACATGCGGGTGAACTCACAGCAAAGATTGACGTGGCACGCAGGAAGGATATTGCCCGCAACCACACCCTCACCCACCTCGTCCACAAGGCTCTCAGAGAGCTTTTGGGTGAACATGTGCAGCAGAAAGGCTCCTTGGTGGCTCCGGATCATGCCCGCTTCGACTTCACGCATCAGGCGGCTTTGGATAAGGCTCAGATTCACGCTTTGGAAAGATCAGTCAACGAAGTTATCCTGCAAAACCGTGAGGTCAGCACTGCTGTTTTACCCATCGAAGAGGCCAAGAAGCAGGGAGCTATCGCCTTATTTGGAGAAAAGTATGCCGATGACGTGAGGGTGGTAAGCGTAGAGGATTATTCCAAAGAGCTCTGCGGCGGCACACACGTACAGGCCACAGGCGAGATCGGACTTTGCAAGATCGAATCGGAAAGCTCCTCCGCAGCAGGTATCAGAAGGTTGGAAGTGCTGAGCGGACGCGCTGCGCTGGAGCATGTGAACCATTTGCAAGAAAGGCTGCATGACATAGCCAACAAGCTCAAATCACCGGATAAGCAATTGGAAGAAAAGCTGGATGCCCTGATCCAGAAAAATAAAGATTTGGAAGAGGAGCTCAAAAATCAAGCTGCCAAACACGGTAGAGACCAATTGGGCAACATCATGCAGCGGGCTGAGCAGATGGACGGCTTCAGGTTTTTGGCCTCCGAAGTAAAAGCCGAAACTGCAGAACAATTGAGGACTATGGGTGACGACATCAAGTCCCAAGCTACAGATATGATCGCCTTCCTCTTTGCTCCCAGCGCAGATAAGGTCTCCATCCTCTGCGTGGTTGGTTCAGCCCTCAAAGACCGCTTTCATGCCGGCAAACTCATCGGCCAAGTGGCAGCAGTTTTAGGCGGCAAAGGTGGTGGCAGACCGGATTCCGCCATGGCGGGTGGTAAAGACGCCAGCCTCATCCCTCAAGCCGTAGAAAAGGCCAGGAGCCTGGTGAACGAAGTATGAATTTCCTCATTATTCGCCTGAGTAGCTTGGGTGACATCATCCTCACCCAGGCTGTGGTAGCGGCTCTCAAATGTCACTTCCCCAATTGCCGCATCACCTTCGTCTGTAAAGAAGCTTTTGCAGACATCCTCCTGATGATGGGCAGCAGCATTGAGCTGCTTATCTGGCGTGAAAGTCCCAGCTTTTTCAAAGAACTGAGAGCGCAGGAATATGATGCGGTGTTTGATCTGCATGGCAAGCTGGCCTCGCATCTGATCACACTTTTGGCCAAAGCCCCCAAGAAATACAGATACCAGAAACAGCGTCAGTTGCGCCAGCAAATCGTGAAGCATGAGACCGAGGAACGCATCAGTTCCACGGTGGATTTATACTTTTCGGCACTGACGGACTTTTTCCCGGATGAGAAGTGGGAAAGCCCAAAGCTCTACCCGCATCTGCTACTGAAAGATGAGCCGAAGCTACCCCAAGAGTGGGAAGGCAAGCAGGTAATAGCCATTTTTGCCGGAGCGGCTCACTTTACCAAGACCTATCCCCTGACGCAATATCGAGACTTTCTGCGTCTAGCCAAGGAGGATTGGCGTTTCATCTTCTTGGGTAGCGAGGCAGAAAAGGAGCTTTCGGAGGCAATCCGTGGCTCTTTTGAGGCAATCAGCATCAACCGCTGTGGAGCCTATGACCTGGCATCTCTGGCTGGACTCTTGCAAAAGGTGGACTTAGTGGTTTCTTCGGATAGTGGCCCCATGCATCTTGCTGCTGCCTTGGGATGCAGGCAGGTCGCCATCTTTGGCAGCACGCATCCGAGGCTGGGCTTTGCACCGCTAAATCCCAAAGCTGAGGTCTTATGTGCAGATCTGCCCTGTCAGCCCTGCACGCTACACGGCAGGGAAAGCTGTCCTTTGGAGCATTGGGACTGCATGACTCAGATCACGCCGCGGATGTTGTTTGATGCGGTAGAGAAGTCTTTATTGAGTTAGCAGTTGAGCTGGTGAATCCAGCATCTCCGCTATCCTGTCCCTCAGTTCGGCGGCCTTTTCAAACTCCAGATTGGCAGCTGCTTTCTGCATTTCCTTCTTCAGCAGATTGATCAGCTTTTCTTTGTTGTCTATCTCCAGATATTCAAAGAAATCGGTCTTGGAGGGCTTGGTGTCTTTCTCTTCATCAAAAGCAGCATAACCTTCCGCGATGGCAGTAGATTGCATGATCTGCTCGATGCTTTTCTGGATGCTCTGCGGCGTGATCTTGTGCTCTTCGTTATAGGCAAGCTGCTTGGCACGCCTACGCTGCGTCTCGCTGAGGGTTTGAGCGATGGCATCAGTGATAATATCGGCATAGAGCACCACCTTCCCTTCCACGTTACGAGCTGCTCTGCCTGAGATCTGGATCAGCGAGCGGGTCGAGCGTAGGAAGCCGGTCTTATCCGCATCCAAGATAGCCACTAAAGACACTTCCGGCAAGTCCAAGCCTTCACGCAACAGGTTCACACCCACGATCACGTCAAACTCTCCCAGACGCATGTCTCGGATGATCTGAGCTCTTTGGATGGAGTCAATCTCGCTGTGTAGATATTTGGCACGGATGCCGGCGTTGTTGAGGTAGGTGCTGAGGTCTTCACTCATCCGCTTGGTGAGCGTCATCACCAAGGCTTTATGCCCTTTGGCAACGCGCTCTTTGATCTGGGCGATGAGGTCATCCACCTGGTTTTTCACCGGCTTGATCTCCACTTCGGGATCCAGCAGTCCCGTGGGACGGATCACCTGCTCCACCACCACGCCTTTGGTCAATTCCAGCTCATAATCCGCGGGAGTGGCAGAGACGAAGATCACGGTATTGAGATACTGCTCAAATTCCTCAAAGCGCAAGGGACGGTTATCGAAGGCAGAAGGGAGCCTAAAGCCATATTCTACCAGGTTTTGCTTGCGGGTGTAGTCTCCGCCATACATGCCATGCACCTGCGGGATGGTGACGTGTGATTCATCTATGATAAAGATAAAGTCCTCAGGGAAGTAGTTCAAAAGACAGTAAGGAGGCTGTCCAGCAGGCGTTCCGGTGAGATGTCTGGAGTAGTTTTCGATGCCGGAGCAGTAGCCCAGTTCGTTGAGCATCTCAAGGTCAAACATGGTGCGCTGCTTCAGCCTTTCCGCCTCAAGATAGCGGTTGTTGGCCAGGTAAAACTGCAACCGCTCGTCCAACTCTTTGCGAATATTGCCGGTGGCATTACGCATCCTTTCCGGACTCATTACAAAGTGAATGGCAGGATATACTGGGTAGGAATCAACATCTTCAAGCACCTGATAGGAGATGGGTTGCAGCTTTTGCAGCCTCACGATTTCAGGGCCGAAAAACTCTACCCTGAGGCAATGTTCCAAATATGCGGGATAGATGTCCACCACATCACCCCGCACGCGGAAGGCTCCACGCTCAAAAGCGATGTCGTTGCGGGCATAGTGAGCGGCTACCAGCTTCTTGATTAGCTCGTCCCTATCCATCTGTGCGCCCACTTCGAGGCGAATCAATGCTTCACGATACTCCTCCGGCACGCCCAAACCATAAATGCAGGAAACCGATGCCACTATGATCACATCCCTGCGTTCCATCAAACTCATGGTCGCTCTCAGCCTCAGCTTCTCGATCTGCTCGTTGACGTCGCTGTCTTTCTCAATATAGATATCTTTGCCGGGGATATAGGCTTCCGGCTGATAGTAGTCGTAATAAGAGATGAAATACTCCACCGCATTGTGGGGGAAAAGCTGCTTGAGCTCGCCATAAAGCTGCGCAGCAAGGGTTTTATTGTGAGAAAGCACCAAAACAGGACGGTCAAACTGGGCAATCACATTGGCGATGGTGAAG
The DNA here is from genome assembly GCA_029561955.1 of Candidatus Cloacimonadota bacterium. GTDB lineage: Bacteria > Cloacimonadota > Cloacimonadia > Cloacimonadales > Cloacimonadaceae > UBA3900. Next base: position 52,111 of record JAKQWO010000010.1, on the reverse strand, counting down.
GTTTTACCGCTACCCGTCACTCCCAAAAGCACCTGATGCGCCTTTCCCTCCTCGATTCCCTGCACGAGCTCAGCAATGGCTTGAGGCTGATCCCCCGAAGGGCTGTAGTCGCTTTCCAATTTGAATAATGACATCTTATTTCCCCTTATCTTATTGTATTGTTATCAATGACTTATGTGATCCTGAAAAACAAAGCTGCAATTTAGGACTTGACGCAATAGCAGATTTATAAAATCTTGGATGCATTGACTTTGAACTACGGTTTTTTGTCCATACAATAATATGCTTGGAGACATAAATGAACAACCTAAACGAATTACAGATCAACTACGACAACCTGCTCAAGCTCGGTTATGCCGTTCTTGACATCCGCTTTAAGGACTATGACTTCTGTCCCGACAGCTATAAATTGGTGATTGCAAGAGTGGATGTGGACAGGGATGAATTTTACCAGGAAATGCTCAAAAAATACACTTCGCATGAGTTTAAAGCCAACGAAGTGAGCGAGATCTGGACAGACATCCTCAAACACAAGGTGAAGATGAGCTCCGTTCTCAACCGTGACATTGCCATCAAAGTGGCAGCTTTGGACTACATCGAAACAGTATACATTCACAAATGACCGAACAGTCTCTCCTGCTGATCAAACCTGATGCCGTGAAGAAAAACCACGTGGGCCACATCATCACCATCATGGAACAGCGGGGCTTTACTCTCAAGAACATCAAGGTGCTGCAGTTTGACCGCAAACGTGCAGCCGAGTTTTATATGATGCACGCAGGCAAGGATTTCTACGAGCGGCTACTGGACTTTATGTGCTCCGGCACCACGGTGGCCTTGCTTTTGGAAAGGATTGATGCCGTGGCCAAGCTGCGTAAGCTGGTGGGAGATGCTGACCCGAATAAGAGGGCACCCGACACCATCCGCGCCATGTTTGCCGATGGTGTCACCGAAAACGCCGTCCATGCCTCTGACTCCACACTTTCCGCCAAACGTGAAATAGCCCTCATCTTCAAGGGTGCACATTGAATTAGTTTTTAGGACTCGACGTAAAAAGCCCGTGGATTTCTCCTTTTTTTCCACGGGCTTTGCTTATTATAATGCGATAATCGCCTAATCTTTCACTTTTACAGCTTCTTCGATCACCGCCTCATCGGCTTTGATCTCTTTATACTCCACTTCCTCTACTTCTGGAGCCTTAACCTCTGAGCGGATAATCCTTTCCTGGGCGCGGGGATCATCAAGGGAGAGAGTCTCGATCTTGTTGTGCATTTCCACATTTGGCTTCAAGCTTGAACCCGGAGCGGGCAAGGTCTCTATCCTGAGCGAGAAGCTCACGATCAAGCCTGCAAACACGATAGAAACCATGCTCATCAGCTTGATCAAGATGTTGATACAGGGCCCGGCCGTATCTTTGAAGGGATCGCCCACCGTGTCTCCCACGATGGTAGCCTTATGCGCAATCGAGTGTTTTCCGCCAAATTCACCCGTTTCTATATACTTTTTGGCGTTGTCCCAAGCTCCACCAGCATTATTCAGCATCACCGCCAGTACAAAACCGGCTGCCAATGCGCCAGAGAGAACTCCCAGCACTCCCGCCACGCCCAAAATCATACCCACAATCACGGGAACGGAGATGCCGATGATGGCTGGCATGACCATTTCCTTTTGCGCGGCGATGGTGGAAATCCTCACGCAGGAGTTGTAGTCCGGATTGGTGCTGCCGTCCAAGATGCCAGGAATGGTGGTGAATTGGCGGCGCACCTCATCCACCATCTTACCTGCGGCGCGTCCCACAGCCTTGATGGTGAGCGAGGAAAAGAAGAAGGGCACCATGGCGCCGACGAACACACCCATCAGGTATTTTGGGTTGAGAGCACTGATCTGATAGTAATTGATAAAGTCTTGAATTGAGGCGTTTTTAATATTGATCATCTCAAAATAGCCAGGGCTGTAATTGACCTTCAGGAAGACGGCTTGATTGAGCTTGTCTCCCAAGAGAATGAGCCCGGCACGCACCTCTTCCAGATAGGCAGCCAAGAGAGCCATGGCGGTGAGCGCCGCACTTCCGATCGCAAATCCCTTCCCTGTAGCCGCAGTGGTGTTTCCCACGCTATCCAGGCTATCTGTGAGCTCACGCACATACTCCGGCATATAAGACATCTGGGCGTTGCCACCTGCGTTATCTGCAATGGGCCCAAAGGCATCCATAGCCAAAGTCACACCCAAAGTGGCAAGCATGCCCACGGCTCCAAAACCGATGCCATAAAGCCCCATTTCCAGCGAAGAGAAGCCATGGCTAAAGACAAAGGCCAGCACGATGCCTATGACCACGGTGATCACAGGAGCCGCAGTGGAGCGCATTCCCACGGCTATACCTTCCAAAATCACCGTTGCAGGGCCAAACTTGCCCTGTTCAGATATTGCCCGCGTGGGCTTGTAACTATGCGAGGTATCCAGCTCGGTAAACCAGCCGATCAACACACCGATGGCCAAACCGATAACAATGCTGATGAAAACACCAAAATAATACTCCGGCGGCAGCAGCAATCTTGTGATAAAGAAGGATGCAATACCGATGGTTGCAGAGGTAAAATACACGCTTTTATTGAGCGCAAACATCAGCTCTTTGGTGTCTGCCTTTTCATGGGTGCGCACCATGTAGATGCCGACGATGGAAAGCAAAGCACCGATGCCGGCCAGGATCATGGGCGCCACCACAAAGTTAACTCTATAACTGGCAAATTTCTCGCCCAACATGGATACCGCACTCATACCCAAGGCCGCTGTAGCCAAGATGCTACCCGCGTAGCTTTCATAGAGGTCAGCTCCCATGCCGGCGACGTCTCCCACGTTGTCTCCCACGTTATCTGCGATGGTGGCGGGGTTGCGGGCATCGTCTTCAGGGATGCCGGCTTCCACTTTACCCACCAGATCAGCTCCCACGTCTGCCGCTTTGGTGAAGATTCCACCGCCTAAGCGGGCAAAGAGCGCCTGTGTGGATGCGCCCATGCCAAAGGAGAGCATTATCACCGTGATCTGCTGCAGCGGGATTGCAAGCCGGTTTAGGATGTAGAACCAGGCAGAAATGTCTATCAAAGCAAGACCTATCACCGTGAGCCCCGTCACGCTACCGGCTCTGAAAGCCACCTTGAGCCCTTTATTTAAACTCTTGGAACAGGCTTGGGCAGTGCGATTGGAGGCCAAGGTAGCGATATTCATGCCGATAAAACCAGCCAAACCGCTAAAGAAACCACCCGTTAAAAAAGCCCAGGGCACCAAAGGATGCAATACCTTCATCACCAAAGCCATGAACTGAAAGATGATGAAGGCGATGATGAAGAAAATGATCACACCTTTATACTGCTGTTTCAGGTAGGCATAGGCGCCTTCTCTCACAAATCCGGCGATCTCCACCATGCGCGGCGTGCCCGGATCCTGCGCTTTGACCTGGTAGAAAAAGACAATAGCAAAGGCCAAAGCCATTGTAGCTCCCAAGGGAGCAAGATACCAAAGAAATGGGATAACTTCCATAAAAACCTCGACAGTGTTTCTTAAGAATTAAAGTCGCCCCTTGAGAAAACTCAAGGATTTATCAAGTCTCTATATGGGGCTCAGCTTGTCAATGAAAATCTTTGTTTACTTCATCGGTAAGCTTATTTTGGCATGTTTTGCCGAATAGCTTTCAGCTCTTCCAAGATGGCATTCAGCACATCGGCAGATTCGGCTCTCTCCGCTTCAGAAGCCACGGGAGCAGCAGTAGGCTTCATGATATAGTCCATGAGCTCGGTCTTTAGCTCATCCGGATTGGTAACGCCTCGCATCACCAATTCTGCGTGAGAATTTTCACCACCACTCAAACCTGCAGTCTGAATGTGGATCTTACTGAGGCCAAAAGAGCGCTCCACCGGCCCCTGAGTGATGTCGATATTGGTGATTTTACTGTAGGGAACCGTGGTGCGGCGTTTCCAGAAAACTCCTTTGTTCAAAAGCACTGCATCGGAATCCAGGCTGTAGCTCAAATTGCGACACATAGCCACGATGTAGGCGTCGATGATGATGAGGAGTGCAAGCCAGACGAAAACTGCTGGCAGAGAAAATTGTGAGTAATCCAATGACTGGATGACAATCGTTGCCATGATGGGGATCAAAAGGATGGCGAAGACCACCCAGTTGATCCGTCTTAGCATCGTGCGCATCTGGGGTGCCGGTTTGAGTTCTTTGGGTTTCATAACCTCCTCCTAAGTCTTTTTTAAGTCTGTTCACAGAATCGTCGCTTTGACATTTTTGTCAAGTAATCATTTCTTGTTTTTTATGGTTTATCTCTTCTTCGTTGCTCCTATTTGACCCAGGATGCGGTTTTGCAGCTTTTGACATCAGTTTTGGAAATTCTTCCTCTGCTACCCATTTTGGCCCAAATAAAGCAGTCGCCCCAGTGTGAGCTTTCCTGCTTCTTCCTTGCTTAGCCGCCCGGTGATTACTCGGAGATACTCGGGTTTTTCCCGAGTATCACCACGGCATCTCCCTGCGGTTAAGCAAGGAAGGGGCAGCCTCGACGCAGTTGTGAGGCACAGTCACTTGCCAAATCGACCAAATAGTACATGCGGTAGCCTAACCTTACGAGCAGTTATGAGTTATCTCGAAACTTAGATGGGAAGTGGAGTTATGAAGAAGAAGTACCATTTAACACAGTAAAAAATCCAGCGGTAGCTGGCCCCTTAAATTCGTGTCAATTCGTGTAATTCGTGGGAAGATTCTTTCTACCCATAGCCTCGAGCTACACCTCAGAATATCCCAATCCCAGAGCCAGCGCAGCCACTCTCACTATCTCCCTTTCTCACTCCCTCCCCTTTGCTGACTCTATCAGCCCCATCCGTGGGAAAATTACTTTCAAAAACCAGATGCTTGCCTCAAAGGTTGCCTTTTCGAAAAGGTTCCCCTCTTTCTGTGCACCTTCCCTGCCCAAACTCGTAACCTATTGCAATCCTATGCCATTCCTGTTCGATGGAGGAGGAGCCGAGCAGGGGCGGGGCAGGGAGACCGCATAAACAGCGGCTTTGAGGAGGGTCAAAAACGGCCATTTCCTGTTACTTTTATCCGCCCGACAGTCAAAATTTTCAAAAAGACCTGCTTTTTCAGGTGCCGAGGTTAGGAAATGAACTCCTACCAATTTAGTAGGTGTTTACTGACATTAAATCACCTCCAACATTTCTACCTAATTCGCACAAATGACTTGCCAAATATCCACAGCTTTTTAGGCTTGCACTCAAATATAAGAACGAGGTAATCATGTTCAAGATTCTCAAAGCATGCTTGATGTTAGTGGTAGTGTGCCTTTTGGCACCTGCCTATGGCCTTCATTTTGCCCGTTGGGACACCTCCATGGGCTCGTTTACGGCGGAGATTTACAATGATCTCATGCCGATCACAGGTGAGAACTTTATCAATCTCACCAACAATGGCTTTTATAATGACTTGATCTTTCACCGGGTGGTAAGCGGCTTTGTGATTCAGGATGGCTGCCCCAATGGCACAGGAACCGGCGGCCCCGGCTACACCATCCAAGATGAATACCATCCTTCCCTGATTCATGATCGCGCCGGTATGTTGGCTATGGCCAAGACAAGTCAACCCAATTCCGCTGGCAGTCAATATTACTTCACCCTGGCGCCACAACCGCACCTGGATGGACACTATGCCGTGTTTGGCAAGGTGGTGCAAAACCTCGACGTGGTTTTGGCTATAGGCCAAGTGCCTGTGGGAGCTAACAATAGGCCCATCACACCGGTTACCATCAACGAGCTGAGGATGCTTGATCTCATGATTGATCTTATCCTGCCCGCAAATGATGAAGTGGTGCAGTGCAGCGCCGCCGAGGATGTCATCTTCGCGGTGGTGGCTTATAGTGGAAACCATGACATCAATTACACTTGGAAGGTGGATGACGAGGTCGTCCTGCAGGGTGTAAACGAACCCACTCTCACCCATCGCTTTCCCGCTGGAACACACATCCTGAGCTGTACGGTGGAAAACGTGGAATGGTCACACACTGTGATTTGGCAGATCAATTCTTCCGGTAATAATGTCGCCGACGACGTGTTGCCTGCTGTGCAGGCTATCTCGCTAAACCCCAATCCTTTCCGTGAAGGAACCGAGATCAAGCTTTCTTCACCGCTGCCACAGAGACTTAAAATTTATGATCTGAAAGGAAGGCTGATCCGAGATTTTGGCATGGTGAAAGATGAGCTGTTTTGGGATGGCAGAGACAGCCAGCAAAGAAATTGTGCCGCAGGGACTTATCTGTTTAAATATGGAGACAAATGTAGCAGGGGTGTGCTGCTGAAGTAGCAATGCTTGGCTTGGGCACAATTACTTAACTTTCAGCTCTTTAAACAAGCGAGCGAAGTCGTGTCTCAACCGCTCGGCTCCGTATTTGGCGACCACGTCTTTCTCGGCACTATCCAAAAGTGGCTGCACCTCTTCGGGATGATCAAAGCTGTAAAGCAGTCTTTGGACGTAGGCTTCAATATCCACGCTATCAAAGAGATAGCCGCTCACCTTGTCTTTGATCATATTGGGCACGCCGCCTACGTTAGTGGAAAGCACCAACACACGATTGACCATCGCCTCGATGATCACGACCGGTGTACCTTCGTTGGTGGAGGTGAGCACCGTGGCGTCCAGATCGGCGTAGAGCGGGTTCAGATCGGTGAGATAGCCGGTGAAGATGACTTGGCCACTCAGACCTCTTTGCGCCACTTCCCGCTTCAGATGCGGTGTCAGGTCTCCATCACCCACAAAGGCGAAGGTCACATCCTGCCTTTGCTCCAAGACTTTGGCGGCTATATCGATGAAGGCGCCGGGATTCTTGATGTCGGTGAGCCGCCCCACAAAGCCTACCAGCTTGTTTTCGGGTGGAATGTTGTAACGTCTTTTGAAACCGCCAATGTCGCTCTCTTGGTGAGTAAACTCTTCAAAATCAAAGCCTAAGGGGATGAGACAGATCTTCCTGTCGGGACAGATTCTATATTTTATGAGCTCGTCCTTTTGTTGAGCACTGATGGCGATGATACGCGTGCTGAGCAGCGCCAAGGCTCTTTCCACGTTGATGGATACCTGGCTCATAAGATAGCCAAAATAGCCTTGAAAGTTGTTGCCGTGGAAGGTGTGGATGATGTTCTTGACTCCGGCAAGTTTAGCGGCTATCCTTCCGGCGACTCCAGCCTTGGCGGTGTGCGTGTGCACCACATCCGGGGCCAGGTCTTTGATAATCCTATAGAGTTTGAAGACAGACAAGAGGTCATTGATCGGATTGATAGATCGCTCCATCTCAGGAACGTGGATTACCTCCAGCTCATAGCCCTTCGCTTCGGCAAACATGTCCTTTTCGTGGTCTTCGCATCGTCCACTCACGATGATGCTGCGATAGGGAGGATCGTTGAAAAGCCGGCTGAGGATAAAAACATGCTTGGAAACGCCGCCGATGCTTAAGCGAGTGATGATGTTGAGGATGCGAATCTTCTTCTTTTTCATCTTAACCCTTTAGCATTTCGTTCAAGGTTTGCACCACTTCCCGGGTAGTTATCGCCTTGATGCAACGATAGTTGTAGTCGCAATCCCTCTGGTTGCAGCCACTGCACTCAAATTCATGAAAGAGGTATCTACTTTGCTTGCCCAAAGGGCCGCTGATATGAGGGAAGTTTGGCCCCATAAGCCCTAAAGTAGGCACTCCAGCCAAGGCAGCTAAGTGCATGGGGCCTGAATCGTTACCTACAAACACTTTTGCCGTGCGGATGAGCTCAAGACTTTGGCGGAGAGTGATGCCAGATTTATCCACGATGGTCTTTAGTTTGCTGTGACTCCTGATGCGTAAGTTGATCTCCCTATCTTCATTGGCTCCAACCAGATATACGGTATTAACCAAGCCCTGATCCAAGAGGTATTCTGCTATCTCTGCAAAGGATTCCTCGCTATAGCGTCTGCCTTCAAAGCGCGCCCCGGCATGAAAAACGGCATGGTTAAGGTCTTCTTTCATTCTGGGGATTTCCAGGTTTTCGATGTCGTAAGTCCCAAGCCCCAAGGCCACGGAGATGGCCATCGGTCTTTGGGAAAGGTGGCAATTGCGCATGTCCTGAACGCAGCGTTTGGCTTGGATTCCTGCCAGTTCGAGCGTGTAGCTGTTGAGATAGCTGTTGCTGAAGCTGAGATCGTTCACATAGCCGATAAAGGCTTTGGCATTGGAAAAGATGGCCAAGAGGGAATTGCGCATCAGCCAGCCGGGCAGGATAATGAGGTCGGCTTGCAGGCTCCAAAGCCGCTTCAGAGTTAGCCAGAAGCTACGGTGCGGAATGTAATGATCAAAGGCAAAGAACTCCTTTTGCACCTCACAGAATGCGGCAGGAAAACAGGCGCTGAGCTTGGCTTGGGGCCACTTTTCCCGCAGGGTCTCAAAAAACATGGTGTCACAAACGATGTCGCCCAAACCGCTCAAATAGAGGACACAGATGCGTTTGGGCTCTTTATCGGATAGGTGCGTAAAGGCTTGCCTGATCTTCCAGAAAAACCAAGTGAGATACATCAGCAGGATCTTGCTGCGGTTATTTATCTTAATATCTTTCATAGAGTTTTGCCAGTCGCTTCGTTAAGTGTTTCCTATCATATTGTTGGATTGCGGCCAGATCGCAACCATAGCTGTCAGGGTCGGACATCAGCTTTTTGAGGGCTGCCTCTATCTTCTCAGGATTGTTCAGATGGGCATATTCACCGCTGTGAGTAGCCTCTATCAGGTCTTTGACCACACCTCGGGGAGGACCCAAGGCCAGGATGGGTCTTTGCGCTCTGAGCAGCTCAAATACTTTACCCGTGTAAACGCCCTCAGAATCCTCATCGTCATTGATCAGACTCAGGTTTATTCTGGCTCCCAGAGCCAGTTCTATCGCTTCCTGATGTGACACATAGCCATGATAGCTATAAAAATCGTAGTTCCCTTCGTCTATATAGGCTTTTGCATCTCTATCTACCGTGCCCACATGCATCAATGGAAGCTGCAACTCCATATCTTTCATCACTTGCAAAAGAGGCATAATATTGCGCCTCTGCACGCCATAGAGTTTGCCCATATACAAAAGGGATGTTGAGCTGGAAAGATTGGGTTCCAAATCAAGGAAATCCGCTTCGTCATAGCCATTGGTGATGCAACTGGTCTTACCTTTAAGCCATTTGAAGTGCTTGGTATAGGTCTGCTGGATGAGAGGTGTCACAAACACAGCCCTATCACAGTGCTTGAGCACGCTTTTATCCCAGTGGCGGATGATGGCTTGTCTAAATGGCGGCACAGCTTCACCCAATATCGGCTCAAACTGCCAGGCATCACGGTAGTCTGCCACCCAGAAGATGCGGTCTTTAAAGCACTTCTTGAGCATGATGCCCACCAAAAAGGCCGAAAAGGGGAAGGCGGTAATGTATACATTGCGGATCTTGTGCTTCTTTATGAGCCACCAGCTATAGATGAAGGCGAAGGGCACCCAGCCTATCTGTTTGTCAATGGGAAAGATAACATGGTTAAGAGCCATCAGAAAGCGCATGATGAAGGCTTTGGTGGTACTCTGGCTTCCCTGAAAGCGGATTTCGGCCACTTTATCCACTGCTTTGCCTTTGAAGCCCCAACTGGGCGTCTTGTGGATGATGGCCGAAGCGGGTATTTCGGCACATAAAGACTCATCCAACACGGTTTTGGGAAGATGCTTGGGAGTCACAACATGACAGAGCCAACCCTCAGCAGCGAGATACTTCAAAAACTTAAGCGGTCTTTGCACACCACTCTCGCCTGTGGGCGGGAACTCATTGACAATCATCAAGATACGCTTGTCAACTTTCATAGATATCCACTAATCTACGGACAAGCTTGTCCATCATATAGTTCTCTCTCACGTGTATCTGGCCTGCACAGGCAAGCTTGGTAGCTGCTTCACGGTTGTTTATTGCCCAACGGATTTTGGAGACGAGGTCACTCACGTTCTTGGGCTCGCACAGAAGTCCGGTCACGCCGTCCCGCACCACTCCGTCAATTCCCTGTCCTCTCACTCCAATCACCGGCAAACCTGCTTCCATGGCTTCAAGATAAACGATGCCAAAGGTCTCACTATAGCTTGGTAAAGCAAAGAGATCAAAGCACTTATATACGTTGCGCACGATCTCGTTGGGCTGAGCCGGAATCAAGTTGATTTGCTCTTCCAAGCCTAAGCCTATGATCTGGTTGATTAGCTTTTTCTGCTGCTTTCCTGAGCCAATGATGGTGAGAGACATGTTTTTGTGCTGTCTCTGCAATTGGGCAAAAGCTTGGATCAGGATGTCAAAACCCTTGGTATTCACCAAGTTACCCACTGAGAGGATGTTGAAATTCTTGCTCTCTATCTTGTCTTTGATATGCTTCAGAGATTCATCCTTGCACTCCGGCGTGGGAATGATGGCATTGCCTATGTATAAGCTCTTGTGAGACGGGATGATCTCCCGCATGCGCTCGAGCAGTTGCTTACTTACAAACAGCACCTTGTCCCAGACGCGGTAAGCCTTGGGCAAGGTGTTCTGGTAGATGGATTTGAGCCAAAAACGCTCTGTCCTCTCCGGGAGCGTTTGGATATTGTGAACGGTAAGTATCTTTTTGGCATGGTGCTTTGAAAGCAGGTCTTGCATACACAACAGCTCAGGCAGATGGCGACAATCATGCACGTGGATAATGTCAGGATCAAAGCTATCCAAGACCTCTTTCAGCTTGGGCAACACGTATTTATGGTAGTAATATGCGGTGAGCGGATAGAAGATTCTACTCTGAGGATAATAGACCTGGATCACGTCATATTCAGGCTTTTGCCTCACTTGCACCTTGGCTTTTGAAGGGAACCATGAGGAAAACACCCTTACCTGATAGTGCGCAGCCAAAGCCTGCACCTGGTGTAGAACGAACACACCATCGGTGGGACTTTCCGGACGGGGAAACATGTCGGTGATTAACAATAGTTTTTTAGCTTTATTATCCATAGAATCCCCATATTAAAAGGCGGCGTTTTTGTCAATTGGAGAATTGAGCCCACAGCTTTTGCGATTATCAAGAAGAAACTGCTTGCCAAAAACCATATCTTCTAAAAGTTGGTCTGAAGCTCACTTTTTAGCCTGCTAAGAAGCGAGCCCACATTTTGTAATATCTGGAGAATACAAATGAAACAAATCAAGCTCGGATTGATCGGCTGTGGACGCATTTCCAAGAATCATTTCGAAGCTGTCTCCCAAATCCCGGAAGCGGAATTTGTGGCAGTGGCAGACATCAAAACCCACAAGGCTGAAGCTGCAGCCAAAGATTATGGAATCAAGAGCTTTTACAGCGATTATCATGAGATGCTGAAGAAGGAAGACCTTGATGCCGTGAGCATCTGCACACCCAGTGGACTGCACTCTCAGATCGGCGTGGATGTGGCTCATAGCAACGTCGCCGTGATCACCGAAAAGCCAATGGGCATCAGCATCCAGCAAGCCGATAGCCTGATCCATGCCTGCGACCTGAACAACGTTCCCCTCTTTGTGGTAAAGCAAAACCGGCTCAATGCCACTATGCAATTGCTCAAACGTGCTGTGGACAAGAAGCGTTTTGGCCAGATCTATGTGGCGCAGTCAAACGTATTCTGGCAAAGACCGCAGCAGTATTATGATGCTGAAAACTGGCGTGGAACCTGGGAGTTTGACGGCGGTGCCTTCATGAACCAAGCCAGCCACTATGTGGATGCCATGTATTGGCTTCTGGGCAGCGTGGATAGCGTGATGGCCTATACCGCCACCCTGGCCAGAAACATCGAAGCTGAAGATTCCGGCTCTGCCATCCTGCACTTCCGCAACGGTGTCATCGCTACCATCAACGTGACCATGCTCACCTACCCCAAAAACTTTGAAGGCTCCATCACCATCATCGGTGAAAAGGGCACGGTGAAAGTGGGTGGCGTGGCTGTGAACAAGATCGAGCACTGGGAATTTGAAGATTATGATGACGACGACCGCATCGTCATGGATACAAACTACCAGCCGCCAAACATCTACGGCTTTGGTCACAACCCTTATTATCGCAATGTGATAGACGTACTGCTGGGAAGAGGAACTCCCTCCACCGATGGTCGTGATGGCCGCAAATCTGTGGAAATCATCCAAGCCATCTACCTCTCCGCCAAAAATGGTCAGCGCGTGTCTCTGCCTTTATAAAAAGTATTTTACCCCGATGGACAAATAAATCTATTGACTCACAGCCGAGTCTGATATAGATGTGCAACCAAAGATAAGACATGGAGTTTTGATAAATGCGTAAGTTTACCATTATCCTGATGCTTGTGGTGTTGATACTTGGTGCCTGCTCCAAGACCACCCAGAGCAGCAAAGTGAAGATCACCTTTTGGCACGGACTGAGCGGCCCTTTGGGCGACGTGCTCACGGACATGATCATCCGCTTCAATCGCAGCCAAAATGAGGTGGAGGTGGTCGCTAACCCCATCAGCAGCTACACCGCCCTCAGCCAGAAACTGATGGCCTCCATCCAAGCCAAGAAACAGCCGGACATCGCTCAGGTATTTGAATCCTGGACTTCCAAGTATGTGGCCTCAAACGTGCTGGTCAACATCAGTGACCTGATCGCCAATGACCCGGACTTTACCGATGAAAACCTGCAGGACATCTACCCCGTCTTCCTCCAATCCATCACCTATCAGGATAGCATCTGGTCTTGGCCTTTCAACAAAAGCGTGAGAGCCTATTTCTACAATAAAGACATGTTCTACCGTGCAGGACTCGACCCCAACCACTTCCCCGCTACCTGGGATGAATTCAGGACTTACTGCCGCATCTTCACCAAAGAAGCCAAGCCACGTAACACTTACGGCACCAACTTTGTTCCTAACGAATGGCAGTTTATCAACCTCTTGGCCCAAGCCGGCGGGCAGATCATAGACGAGAATGGCAGACCCGTGTTCAACGGCCCTGAAGGCGTGGAAGCGCTCACCTATCTGACAGATCTTTTGCACAAAGACAAGAGCGTCTATCAGTCTCAGGGCTATGATGGTCAAAACGACTTTATGGCCGGCATCGTGTCTATGTATGAGGGTTCCAGCGTGTCCATCACCCACATGCGGCAGCAGCCTATCAACTTCAACATCGGCTACGCTCCCCTGCCCACCTATCGCACCAACAAGAGCGCCATCAGCGGAGCCAACATCGTGATCTTCAAGAGCGGCGACAAGAGAAGAGAAGAGGCAGCCTGGAAGTTTATCAAGTGGTTTACAGACACCGAGCAAACCGCAGAGTGGAGCGCCAGAACCTGTTACATGCCTCTACGGAAGAGTGCGCTGCAGACGGATGTCCTGCGTGATTTCTTGGCCGAATCTCCGCAGTTTGAGGCCATCTTTGCCCAACTGGAAGATGCCATCTTCGAGCCTCAGATGGGCGCCTGGTTTGAAGCCAGACAACAGCTCAAGGACTATCTGGAAAAGGCATTCAAGCAGGTGCTTACACCCAAAGAGGCACTGGATCAGGCAGCGGCCAAGTTTGCCCAGCTCATCGAGGAAGAGCAAGGTTAGTAGCATCAGCTTAGGAAGGTTTTACTTACGATGACCCTCTTTGAGAGAGCGCTCAAGCGATACAAATTCAAGTTCAATTCTGCTCTCATGGGCAGGGCTTTGCTTGCGTGTTTGCTGATCTTTCTCGCCTCCATCCACATCTATTACGCCTCCTGGCTGGGTTTTGGAGAGCGCAGCACCGTACTCCCCTACATCAACATGACCCTGCGCACGGGCACGGCACTATTCAGCATTTTCCTACTGCTCAGAGCTTACAATTCGCTTTGGGACGACCGCAAGACCGCACGCTGGATGGACATTACCGCCGGCAACGATGACGACATCTATCAAAACCTCTACGAGCTGAGGGAGCAACAAGAAAGCCCCGAAGTGATCGAACTCTTAGCCATCCAAGCAGATAGACGCATCGAGGAACAGCAGCTCAAGCCCCCAGCCTGGTTCAACCCCACCCAGATTTTCCTCATCCTTTTCTTCCTGGTAGGCACCCTCACCTTTTGGGCTATGTCCTGGGATTCCTTTAGGTTAGCCATCAGACAGTTTTACACTAACAGACCCCAAAGCATCGTCTACAAAGAAGCCATCGAAGTCAGCCCCGGCAACATCACCATCGGACGCGGGCAGGAAGTGTTGATCGAGGTGCTGAACCCCGAAACGAGGCTGGAACACAAGCTCTACTTCCGCTATGATAAAATGTTCAGAGAGCTGGCTCTCACGGACTGGCGTTACCTCTTCAACTCTGTAGAAACGGACATCGAATACTACATCTCAAACTCCGTCGCCAGCAGCGATACCTTCAAGATCACCTGCCTGGATGAGCCTTACGCCCGCCAATGGAGGACGCAGATTTCACCGCCGGCCTACACGGGTTTGAGCACCGTTGTAGACACCTTATCCCAAGGCAATATCGAGGCTTTCCTCCACAGCTTGGTCAACCTCAATATCCAGACCAACATCCCCATCAAGCAAGCTCAGATGCGCTTCTCAGACGGGCGCACCCTTCCTCTGAAAGGCAGTGGCAACAGCTTTAGCACGCAGTTCAGAGTACAGAAAGCTGAGACATGGTATCTGGAGCTCACCGACTTTTTAGGCCGCAAAAACCGTCCCGAAGAGAAGAGCATCAATATCATCACAGACTCGCCACCCGAGATCAGAATCCTCTTCCCCGCCAAAGACACGGTGCTGGATCAGAGGATGAACCTACCCCTGATCGTGAGCGCCAATGACGACTTTGGCCTGCGCAACCTGCAACTCGTCTACCAGATCAACGATGCCGCTGTGCAAAACATCACCATCAAAAGCGTCATCGCTGGCAAAATCCTCAATCTGGACTACGTCTTTGACCTGGCGCCTTTTGGCCTATTCCCTGGCGACAGAGTAACTTACTGGATGCAGATCTGGGACAACTCACCTATGCACCAGAAGGCCGAAAGCGCCCGCTACGTGGCACGATTCCCCTCCATCGCTGAGATTTATCAGAAGATCGAGCAAAAGGAAAACCTCAAGACCAGCGAGCTGCAGAGCGCCCTGGAACAGGCTCAAGACCTGCAACAGGAGTTTGAGCAAAAACGCCGCGAAATACTCAAAGACCCACAAACCGACTGGGAAGACAAAAAGCAGCTCCAAGACCTGATGGAAAAGCAGGAAGAGCTGGCGGATCAGGTGGATAATCTGGCGGAGGACTTCCAGGATTTGATCAATCAACTGCAAAACCATCAAGCCCTCTCCGAAGACGTGCTAGAGAAGATGCAGAAGATTCAGGAGCTGATGGAAGAGATCGCCAACGATGAGCTCCGCGCCGCCATGGACAAGATGAATAAGGCTCTGGAAAACATGAACCCCGAAGACCTGCGCAAAGCCGTGGAAAACTTCAAGTTCAGCCTGCAGGACTTCATGGATCGCATCGACCAGACGCTTGACCTCTTGGAGAGCATCAAGAAGGAACAGTCGATGGAAAAGGCTCTGCAGATGGCCTCCGAGATCGAAAAGAGCCAGCAAGCCCTCAAGGATAGAGCCTCTGACCCGAGTAACAAAGCGGAAAACTTGGCCACCGATCAGGATAACATCAGCTCCGCCTACGAAGAGCTCAAAAAGGCTCTGGAAGACCTGGACAAGATGTTGGACAGCAATAAAGATCGAGACATCAAGCAGCAACTTCAGCAGCTTAAGCAGGATATGCAGCAGAGCAAGCCGGAATCCGACATGAAAAGCAGCTCCTTAAACCTGAGGGCAAACAAACGCTCCGAAGCCCAGGCCAACATGGAAGCTGCCCTGCAAAAGATGCGTCGCTTCACGCTCAAGATGAACGAGATGAAGCAATCCATGGGCGGTCAGAGTCAGCAGGAAGTCACAGCCGCCATGCAACGTGCCATCAGGGAATTGCTCATCTTTTCCACCAACCACGAAAAGCTGCAACAGCGCTTGGGCAAAGACCCCTACCCCATCATGCAAGAGCTTATTGCACAATACGATGGATTGCAGATATTGCTCAATAAATTCTTCGGTACACCTCAGGTCACAATGTTTGTCCCGCCCAAGTTTTACCTCGATCTCACCGACACTAACAATGCCTACCGTGATCTCTTCATGCAAGTGTCTGAAATGCAATACTATCAACTGCCTCAACACATGGCAAACATCCTCAAAGGCTTGAATTTGATGGTCTATGACCTCATGCAGGCTCTGAACAACGCATCCAGCGGTGGAGGTGGCGGTGGCGGAATGCAATCTCTGATGCAGATGTTGCAGCAAATGGGACAGGAGCAGATGATGATGAATATGCTCACCCAAGCCCTGCTAAAACAGCTTCAGGAGCAAGGTGGACGCATGGACGCCGCTATGCAGCAACAGGTGCAGAAATTGGCAGCCGATCAGCAGCGTTTGGCAGACAACCTCAAACGCACTTTGCAAAACGACCCTGAGGCTCAAAAGCAAGCCAATACCATCAAACAGATCATCGAGGAAGCGGAAGCAGTCGCCAGGCAATTGAGGGCAAATCAGCTCAGCCCCGACACCATGAGGCGACAGGAAAATATCATCTCCCGCCTGCTCGATGCGCAACGCTCTATCAATAAACGAGATACCACCCAGAAGAGAAAGGCGGAAGCCGCCAAACAGCAGTTTCCGACTGACACCTCTCAGATGGATTTGCAGCAGCTCAGACGCGCTGCCATGCTGGACGACAGATATAAAAGCCTGCCCAATTCCTGGCAACAGGTGATCATCAAGTATCTCAAGCTACTTTCGGATCAAGCCCAATGAAAAGCCGCTTTTTGATTCTTTTATTCTTATCAGCCAGCTTTAGCGGCCTGCTCAGGGGACAATATGACCAGCGGCAAATCCTTTTGCAGCAAGCACAAAACCACTTTGGCATGAGGCAATATACGCAGGCTGAAAACCTCTATAAACAAGTCCTAGAGCTGGTTCCCACCGACCAAACCGCCATCCTGCAGCTCATCAACATCGCCTATGCGACAGGCAACGTGGATAAGGCGCAGGATGTCCTGGATAGGCATGGCGCATATTTGCCACCTATCACGCTGCTGGATCAGCAGATACAGATCTTGGTCTACAAGGGCAAAGCGGAAGAAGCCTGGCCCAAAGTTTTGCAGAGCATCTCCATGCAGCCCAACGATCAAAACCGCTACAGAACCATCGCTTCCCACTTTGAACGCAGAGGCTTTTTTGATTATGTGCAGAGGCTGTATCAGCTTGGCAGAAAGAACTTTAAAGACCCCAACCTCTTCGCTTTGGAATATGCCAACAGTGCACTTTACGCCCAGCGTTACGAGCTGGCTCTCAATGAATACTTGGGCTGGTTGGAGCGCAATCCCGCCAATCTCTACTTCGTCAACAACCAGTGCAAAACCATTCTGGAAGCGGATAGCACCCTGATCAACGTGATCACGGACAAGGCCAACAGTAGCTCCGGCATCGTGCTCAAAGAGCTTTTAGCCGGGGTTTTGGTGCAGCGCAAAGACTATGCTGCCGCACTTGATGTCTACAAGAAGCTCTCTCCCGATAAGCTGGTAAACTTTGCCAATCAGCAGTTTAGCTCACGTCAAGATGAGGTAGCCTTCCTAGCCTTTGAGTATCTGGAAACCATAGAAACAGACATCTTCCGTAAAAACCAATATCTCTTCAACCGCGCCACCATCGCCCATCGAAATCTGGATTATCAACTGGCAGACTCTTTGGTCACCGTGGTGGTCCAGGATTCTCTGCTCAATCTGCCTCAAAATAAGTGGCGTAGCGGTGTGGGCTATTCTGCACGTAAGCTCAAGAGCGAGCTGGTTTTGAGCTTTACCCATGACGCCGCTCAGGCGATAGAGTGGCTCACCCAAGCCATAGAATACACACGCTCCACCGTGCAGATCGCAGAAATCCAGGTGGAAACCGCCCGCCTGAACATCCTCAATCAGGATTTGGAGGCGGCAAAATCCATCCTCAACCAGGTGAATGACAACAACTTTGCTGAACAGAAAGAGCACTGCCTCTTCCTCATCGCCCTGTTTGAAAATAACATCGAGTTAGCCGATAGCCTAATGAACGAGCAGATCATCCACCGTCCGGAAGGCAAATATACAAACGACTCCATTTACCTGATGATGCACCTGCTAAACCTCTCGGAGGAAAGCAAATCCCACTTTTTGGCTTCCTACCGTGCCTACCTGCTGCAAGACCCCAACTCTATCGACATGCTGAGCGAAATCTTTAGCGAGGATGCAGAAGAGGAGCTGATGATTTTAGCCTTGCAGTGGGCTCTGGAATTTGATCAAAAGGACAAAGCTTTAGCTATTTTGGCGCATGATTGGCAAGACCCCATCGCCAGGGAATACTCCGCACTTCTGGCACTGCTCTTGGAGAAAAGCAGCAGCGAACAACAAAGGCAAGCCCGCGAGTTCTTGAAAGAATATCCTAATAGTGTCTTTTCACCGGAATTCAGGTCTATTCTAAGCAGCCGTCCTCTTTCGTCACACTAAGCTTTTTTACCTACTAACAATGTACGGGCAGGCTTGTACGGACGGTCGCTAAACCGCCGATCTTGCAGCAAAGCTGCCCCGCCCTTACTTATCCGCCCGGTGATTACTCGGAGCCACTCGGGAAAAACCCGAGTATCGCCACGGCATCACCGCTCGGCTAAGCAAGGAAGAGGTAGGGTCGGTCGCCGGACCGACCATGTATTTTCGGCCTGTACGTTTTTCGCCATCTGTACACATATTGCTGACGCACATAGCCCTGTATGGTCGCTTGCCATAGCGACCATACAGTTATTACACCCCAGCAAAGAAAGAGACAACATTTGCCCGATTTCGTATGCTCAACTTTAGCATGCAGTTACAAGATTTGAAAATCTGGATTTTCTTCACCGAGGCAACATCGTCAGAGTATATTATAGACGGAGCTTTCGAAGAGCGCGAGAGAAAATGAGTTAGGAAATGGTTAGGTCTTGATCGTGGGACATGGGATTCACTGCCGCCGCTTGTGCCACATGATCAGCTCTTTCTGCTTTCTTAGCTCGGAAGGCTTGGGGACGTGGATGGGCTTGCCGGTCTCAAAATCCAGGCCGGTATAATACATGGAGGTGCTGATGGTCATGGGAGTGGGCGTGAATTCCTGCACCTGCTCCACTTTGATCCTGTTTTTGATCAGCCACCTGCGCATGGCTAAGGCAGAATTCAAGTCTGCACCCGGATGCCCTACGATCAGATAAGGGATGATCTGCCGCTTTAGTCCGGCTCTTTTGCAGTAGTGAAAGAACTGCTCTGAAAAGCTCATATAGGAATCAATCGAAGGCTTACCCATCTGCTTCAGCACCTCGGTTTCGCTGTGTTCTGGTGCCAGTTTCAACCTGCCGCCTGCGTATTTGGAGGCTAAGGCTTGGATGTATGCAGAGCTGGCGATTGCCATATCGTGCCTTAAACCTGAAGCGACAAACACATTCCCCACGCCTGAGACCTGCTTCACTTCCCGCAAGAGGTCAAGATGCCTTTCCTGATCGTAGACAAGATTGGGACAGATGCTTGGATAGAGGCAGCTCCTTCTCTTGCAGCTCGCTGGCCAATCAAGCCTGCAATGGGAACCATACATATTGGCTGTGGGGCCACCCACATCCGTGATGGTCAGCTTCTTGCCTTTGTAGTCTTTTGTCAGCTTCGCAACCTCGGCACGGATGGAAGCTTGGCTACGGGAGCTGATCCGTCGGCCTTGATGAGCGGCAATGGAGCAGAAATTGCAGCCACCATAGCAGCCCCGATGCGAGGTGATGGAAGCCTGGATCTGTTCAAATGCGGGGATGGTCTTGCCCTCATAGCAGGGATGGGGCTTGCGCTCAAAAGGTAAGGCATAGACACGCTCCAATTCCATAGGCGTTAAGGTCTCTGCCGGTGGATTGTGTTTGATTAGCCTGCCACCATTTATCTGATACAGCACATCCGCAAGGTGGTGTTGCCAAAAGAGTTGCGTCCCTCTATGAAAGGTGAGTTTATCTATGGATTCCACGTTGGAGGGCAGCATCACGCCATGGAAGCCATTATCATCTGATGCGGCAAAGACCACAGTGCCTCGGATGTCCTGAAGTTCGGATGCGCTTTCGCCCGCATCCAAGGCTTTGGCAATCTCCACAATGGCTTTCTCTGCCATGCCGTAAACGATGATGTCCGCCTTGCTATCCGCCAAGACAGAGGCGCGCACCTTATCCTGCCAAAAGTCGTAATGTGCCACGCGACGCAGAGACGCTTCTATCCCGCCCAGGACAACCGTGACATCCTTGAAGAGGCGTCTGATGTGATTGGTGTAGATTATGGTGGCGCGGTTGGGGCGTTTGCCGATCTCTCCATCGGGTGAATAGGCGTCGTCGTTGCGCAGTTTGCGCTGGGCGGTGTAGTGGTTTACCATGGAATCCATATTGCCGCTGCTGATGCCGAAAAACAGGCGGGGCCGACCCAAGCGCAAGAGGTCTGCATCGCTCGATAGATCCGGCTGGGCGATCACTCCCACCTTGTAACCCTCGGCCTCCAAGACCCTGCCAATCACAGCGGTTCCAAAGGAGGGATGATCCACATAAGCATCGCCAGTGACCAGGATTACATCCAGCCCATCCCAGCCTAAAGCCGCCATTTCTTCCTGAGTAGTAACCAAAAAAGCCATATGATCAAAAAAAGGCCGATGCTAATCAAACCGGCCTTTAGCTCAAGAAACTAATTCGTTTAGGCGTTAACACGGATGATGTTAATCGCCTGGATGCCTTTATCGGTATCCATAAGATCAAAAGTGACTATTTCATCCTGTTCGAGGACTTTTAACTCCATGGGGGAGTTTGTGACGATGGACTTCCAGTGGGCGAAGTACTCCTTGTTGTCCTCAGTGGTGATGAATCCGTATCCTTTGTTCTTGTTAAACCATTTAACTCTTCCTTTCATTGCTTAACCTCTTATCTTTTACTTCTTATGACCAAAGATAATATAAGCCGTTTCTCGTCAATACAAAAGACTATTTTTCCTAAAAATGCTCTTTTTTACTCCGAAACCCACATTTTTGGTTGACAGATTGTTGAGTTTTTAAAAAGGTGGTGTGGAGACTTAATTCTATATTTAGGAGCTTTTTATCAGATGGATGCGTATATTTTGATAGTAGACGATGACCGCTTGCTCAGAGAGGTTCTTGCGGACTTCCTGAAAGCAAACGGCTATGGGGTAGATACGGCTGAAAACGCATCCCTTGCTTTGGCGAAATTCAGTGTAGGGAAGTATAAGCTTGCCATCATAGACCAATCCATGCCTGGTATGAGCGGCATAGATTTGATGATCGAGTTGCTGCGGCAGGACCCTGATCTCCAGTGTTTGATTATGACCGGCTTCCCCACGATTGACTTGGTCTACAATGCCATGTTGGAGGGTGCGTCAAGCTATATCATCAAGCCTTTCCAACTGATAGAATTGCTCAATATCGTGCAGAAGATGGTGTGAGACTGTGCTTATGCATGAGATCGTCCTGATTAGTCCCAAGTCCTCAGATCAAGCTCCCACAACGCCTCTGTGGTGTAAAGCGGATTTGATGAATGCTGCTGCTGCCTTTAACGGTCTTGAGCCCAAGCTGGCAAATGTGTATAAAGGCGAAGAGTTAGTAGCGCAAATGCCCCTGTATGAGAAGAAACATCTGGGTTTTGTGAGGTTGGTACCCGCTTTGGGAGCCTATTATCAGGGAGTGCACTTCAATCATCCCTTTGGCACCTCGCCTGCACGCAACGCTTTGGATGAGCTGCGCATCTGCTCTGATCTTGCTCTCTTCCTCAAAAAGCACTACAAGAGATTTAGTGTCACCTTAGCCCCTCATAACTATGATGTGAGAGGATTTATCTGGAATAAAATCAAGACGCAGCCGTTTTATACCTATATCCATGATTACGAGGTGGAAACACAGCCTTTGGGCAAAGAACGCAGGAAGCTGAGGAACGCCTCCAAGGAAGGCTATTCTTTTGAGGAATTCCTGGATGTTTCTGCCTATATTGAGCTGACCAAGGCGATGGTTGGACGCAAAGGAATGCAACCTGTAAAGGATGACGACAAGATCAAGAACTTCATTGAGGATCTGGCGAAAAGCGGTTTGCTCCGGCAGCATAATGTGTGCAGGGATGGCAAGATTGTGAGTATTAATATTATGCTACAGGGTGATGCAGAGATCGCTTACTCCTTGTTCCGCAGCACAGCGGAAGAGGAGCTGAGCAAGGGTGTCAGCCTCTGGCATACTCATATGCTGATCGAAACCTTGAAATCCCGCTGCAAGGTCTTGGATTTATGCGGTGCAAATGTGCCGGATGTGGCGAGATTCAAAGGCGCAATGGGGCATCAGCTCCAGTTGTTCTTCCGCATCAGCAGTTGAATCTTGAGTTTAAATTACAAAGCAATGCTTTTTGAGGTAAGATGAAAACTATATGTGTATTGAAGGGCGGCAACTCATCAGAGCGTAAGGTCTCACTCAAGAGCGGAGCTGCTGTTTCCGCTCAACTTAGAGATTCGGGCTACAAGGTGTTTGAGCTCGACCCTCGAGACTTTCCCACAGTTTCAGAACTGATTGCAGCCATCAAGTCCGGTGGCGCAGACTTAGTCTTCTTCGGCTTGCACGGAGGCGAGGGAGAGAATGGCAAGATGCAGGCTGCTTTTGAGCTGGCGCATATCCCCTTTACGGGAAGCGGCTCCAGAGCTTGCTGCATCACGATGGACAAGTATATCTCCAAGCTGGTCGCCAGAGATATGGGCATACCCACAGCAGACTTTATCATCATGCGTGAAAACATGATTGTAGACTACAATACAGATGAGGACTTGATGGGCTTCTTGGGCTCCTTGGGACTGCCGGTGGTAGTGAAACCCAACGATGCAGGCTCCAGCGTGGGAGTTTCCGTAGTGAAGCAGATCCGGGAGCTAAAACCTGCAGTAGAGCTGGCTTTCAGGGAGTCAAACACCGTCTTGATAGAGAAATACATCGCTGGCTCGGAGTTTGCCGTCACCGTCTTGGAAGGCAAAGCACTGCCCGTGGTGGAAATAAAGCCTGTGGAAGGCTGGTATGATTATACCAATAAGTACACCGAAGGGAAAACCGTCTACGTGGCTCCTGCTGAGATAGACCCAGCGCTGTCACGTCTATTGCAGGTCTACGCTACACGCCTGTGGCATGCTTTTGATCTCAAGGGCTATGCCAGGGTAGACTTTCTCTATGATGGAAATCAAGCTTGGTTTTTGGAAGCAAATACCCTGCCCGGCATGACGTCCCTCAGTCTCACGCCCATGGCCGCCAAGACCGTGGGAGTTGATTTTGCCAAACTATTAGAAATGATAATGCACAATGTATAAATTGGAGGAACAATGAAACACCTACCGAAGCTTATCATACTGCTGATGTTAGGCTTGATACCTATGCAGGTGTTGGGCAACAACGTCTTTTCAGGCGCATTCACACCAAATGCCATATCATTAAATGAGCTTAGCGCTGCTACTTTCGATCCAGATAATGCAGCGGGACAGACCCATTTAACCACCTTGACCATCACAAACATTAGCCCCTCTTCCCATAAGCTTATGATGAAAGTTAAGCTAACCTGGAATGGTATGCGGGTATTGGAGGCAGAGTTTCAATCCAGAGAGGAAATCGCCCCTTCCGAGACGATCATGCTTACCAATGGGGAGCTATTTACCGATGCTTTGAGTAGTGACTTTACCTTGCTTAGCGGTGGCTATACGGGCATAAACGATATTGTCAATATAGACCCCACACTCAAGCAGGCTCTGCTCTCGGGCTATTTTCCCGATGGTGTCATCAAGGCAGAAGTCAGCCTGAGAGCCGTCACTGCTAAACGATATGAGCCATCTATCTTCTTCACCATTACCATCAAAAACACAGGCCCTATCTTGCTGCTTTCTCCGGGTCAGAAGGTAGGCAGCACGCCTCCTCAAGTAAACATGAAACCCGTGAGCTTCATGTGGAGCGCGCTAACAACCGGATTCAACAGAGCAGCTTGGCTCACCATCAGAGAGTTTCCGCAAAACCTGCCACCCACTCAAACCTCGGTGGCTCTTACCGGAAGGCTCTTTTACGAAACGGCGAGTGATCAAGATGCACAGGATTTGATCACCAACTTCATGTTTGCAGACTACCTTCCCTTCAACAATGGATGCTATTATGCCTGGCAAATCACGCTGGATAAATACAACGAGAACAACCCATTCTCATCCTCCAAAAAGCCTAAGGATTCCGAGAGCCTCAAGAGTGAATGGTTTGTATTTCAGTATGTAACAGACGGCACCACCGTGGAAAATGAAAGCGAGCTCAAGACCCTGTTGATGAACTTGAACGATAGCGCCATCAATGCTCTGTTTGTCCAAGGGTTTAACCCCGTCGGAAACGTGATCCTCAATGGTAGAAACTACAGCGGCCATGAAGCCATCAAATTGCTCAGAGAGATCACAGAAAAAGATGTGGAGATCAGAATAGGAAACTAAGGAGGAACCATGAAAAAGACTATCTTTACTCTCTTGCTAATCGCCCTGATATTCACAGCTTTAGACGCTACTGGAGTGGCACTTGTGACCGCCGCCAAGGGAAAGGTCGACCTCTTTAGAGGCGGCAAAAACATTAAGTTCAAAGTGGGCGATAGCATCAACGACTTCGATGAGATTCACACCCGAAACCAATCCTTCGCTGCCTACAAATACATTGACGACTCTTCCTCCATCAAGGTCTTTGCCAACTCCTACGTGGTGGTGAGCGCATCACGTAGAGATAAACTCTTGGATAAAACCATTAAAGTCAATTCCGGACGTGTCTTCACCAAAGTGAACCCCAACAGCAAAGGGAGCGTGAGAGTCAGCACACCCACCACCATGGCATCCGTGAATGGAACGCAGTTTATCACCATAGTAAACGAAGAAGGCGAAGTTACTTACATCGTCACCGATGGCACGGTGAATGTGGAAGTATCTCAAACTGGTGATAAAGCTGATGTCACGGCCGGACAGACTGCTTTTGTGGACAGGTACATGGACTTGAGCGTGCGTGAAACCACACCGGAAGACATTCAAGGCTTGGATGCGGCAGAACAAGAAGCTTTGGCTGTATACACGCCCAACATCCTCAGAATCCCTATGATCGATGAAGACGGCTACACCAGGTTCATTGAGATTGAATACTAATGGAGTGATCATCATGAAAAGAATCATAATCTGCCTCATACTACTCAGCTTATCCATCATAGCTATGGCTCAGACCACTCGTGTGATCACCGCTCAAAATCAGGCTCCGATGACCTACACCTTCGGGGAGAATGTTACGATGCGAGTGGAAGTGAACATTGGTGCCAATGATGTCAAAACCGTAAGATTGCGCTACAGCTACGCACAGGAGACCATCTACCACACCCAGGAAATGAGACGTCAAGCCCCGGGATCACTCTTCTGGGAGACGGTTCTCAAAAGCTCTCAGATCAAAGACAAAGATGTCAGATACTATTACGAGTTTGTGCTCAACGACCAGAGCGTGGAGATTTTGCCGCTTGAATTTGAGGTAAATGGCCCTTACACCCTCACCCCAGGCCCTATGAGTGGCAAGCTGGAAGAAGGCTTTATCCTGCTCAGCACCGAAGGTGAATTTGAATCCGATGCCTTTGTTTTCGCCGTTTCCTTCTTTGAGATCGCAGACGAAATCAGCCCCAGCAGCATCAGAGTGTGGGTAGGCGGCAGTGAAGTCACCAAAGCGAGCACCATCACTAATAATACTGTGGTTTACAGAGATAGCAAGACCAACGGTGAAGAGGTGCGCGCTTTAATCACCGCCGTGAAGGGTGGGAAAAAGGTGCAATCCCAGCTCTGGAATATCAAAACACCCAAGATCAAGGCTCGCAGCCCCTTCATCTACTCGGGAAGTGTCAACTTTGCCTCAAATATCCACAATCACGACTATTCAGCCACCTTGACTGATGTCATTGAGAGTGAAAACGATTGGATGGCTTGGGGAGATGCCAGCATCAATTATGGAATCGCCACCGCCTATACCAATCTGCTTTTCAGCTCACTTGAGGATAAGAACGCTCAAAGGGTAAACCGCTACACCATCGGCTTTATGCTCCCCTTCTGGGAGATCGTCGCCGGCGATTATACCCCTCAAATAAGCCACTTCGTGCTCAACAACCGCAACCAGTATGGCCTCTACAGCAAGCTTTACGAAAGGCAGATGGGCTTGGAAGTGATGGCGGGTGAAATCGTGCGCAGCACCAAGCTTCCAAGCACAGACGATAACGGCTTGCCCATCCAAGCTCCCGGTGGCACATTCCGCCAAGAAGTGGTGGGAGGCAGATTGCGCATCGGCACCGAGCAGGGCTTCTCCATCGGCATCAATGGCGTCAGAAACCGTGATATCATTTCCTCGCTGTCTAAAGAGATATACTCATACACTGACCAAAATGGAAATGTAATCTATACCGTCACACCCGAAGACAACATAGTAGCGAGCCTGGATATGAGGATCCATCTCCCAGAGCAAAGTGTGGTCCTGGGTGCAGAAGTAGCCGGTAGCTTCTTGAATACCAATACTATAGACCCTACCATTTCGGCGGAAGATATCGGGCAACTCGCCCCAGACTTGGATTTTATCGATCCGGGTGAGCTGGCAGAGCTTTTTGTGATCAACCGCAATATGCAGCCCTTCATGCCCAGCAAACACAACTTAGCCGCCACAGCCTACCTCCGTACGATTGTCTTTAAGAATCTTCTAAACATTAGCTACACCGCGGTGGGAAGCGCCTTCAACTCCCACAGCATCAACCAGTATCCTAAAGACACATCGCAGATCAACGTCAGCAATCAATACTATCTCGGACGCTACTTTAACCTCAACGGTGGCTTCTCACGCACCAAGAACAACCTCTCCCTCACCGGTGCTGAAACGCAGACCAGTGACTCTTGGTTTGTCCAAGCGATGTTGCGCATCCAAAACCTCCCATACCTAAAGGGCTCCTATTTCAATACGACCACTACCAACGAGAATAACGGCAGACTGCAGGATCCCTCCCTGTTTGTGCCCTACAAGCGCAATTCAAACAGCCTCTCTGTGGGACTGGGATATGACATCAAGCAGATCCCCGTCCTTCCATCACAACTGGATCTAACCTACAGGATGGGCACAAGCAACAGCTTTCAAGGCGCAAATAACAATCTGATGTATGAAAACTTCTCCAATAGCATCAACGTTTCCATGACCAATCGCCTTGTTATAATACCCCTGAAAACTCAGTTTGTGTTCTCAAGGGCTGCTCAGGACAGGGACTTGGGCACGCTTTCTCTCCCTGACCTTTCCAACAGCAACTACAACCTGTTTGCCCGTGCTGAATATGCCTTACTGGCTGAAAAAATCATCCCCTATACCAGCTATAGGAGAGTCAACCTGACCGGTGATCTTACAGAGCAATCATTTGATTACATCTCGCTTGGCTTGGATGCCAGACCCATCCAGAATATGAGCATCAGCACCGGTATCAACCAAAGGATACAGAAATTTAAAGCCGATTCCAACCTCAAAAACAACCTGCTCACCTGGAGCTTTACGATCTCACAGAAGTTCTGATCAAATAGGATAATCTGCAAGGGAGGCTGTTTGTCAGTCCTCCCTTGTTTTTTTAAGGAGACCGGATGAAAATAGTAAAAGCGATCCTTACACCTCTGATCATCTTGGCCATCATCAAGCTGCTGATGTTGGTCGGCTTTTTTGCCAAGATCGAACACCTCGCACAAGACTGCCTTTTCCGCCTCAGAGGCTCTCAGGATTTGAGCGATCAAGTGGTGATCGTGAGCATTGACGACGCAACTTTCAACGCCCTGGATGAGCGCTATCCCTTCCCCAGAGAATACTATGCCAAGCTGATCCACAACCTCAATCTCGCCGGCGCAAAGCTTATCGTATTTGATCTTGAGTTTACCGAATCCACCAGCAGCTTTGATGACGAATTCTTGGCACAGACCGCTGCCGAATATCAAAACGTGGTCTTTGCAGGCAGGCTCATAGAAACAACCGGAAGCGACTTACATCAACAACTGTTAACTCCCGTGTATCCTATCATGTTACAAAACCTCAGTTGGGGTGTGACAAACCTCAAGACAGACATCGATGGGGTGATTCGCCGCTACTCTCTTTACCACTACTTTGCCCAAAAGCCGCAATACACCTTGGGTGTCGCTGCGTTAGCCAACCGCAGGGTGTATCAATCGGACTGGGACAAACACATCCAAAGCAATAACGGCTACCTGCAGGTAAGCAACCTGAAAATCCCGCTCATCAATGATAACGAAACGCTGATCAACTACTTTGGTCCCGCCCACCACTTCCCCTACTATACTTTTTCCAGCGTGATAGACGACTCCCTGACCTCACTGCCAGGGCAGATGGGCTATGAAAGAAACGAGTTTTACAAGCTCATGGAAAGCGGTGTTTTCCGTGATAAAATCGTCTTGGTTGGAGCTGATACCGCTGAATTGCACGATTACTTCAGCACTCCCTTTTCCTCGAGTTCGCAGACTCCGGGTGTGGAAATCCACGCCAACTTCATCGAGATGGTGCTGCAGCAGAAATACCTGAGACACTTGGATTTTTGGTATTATTTGGGCATTCAAGCTGCCTCAGCCATCATTTTGTGGTTTATCTGGAGTCGCTTGAGGCCAATTTGGGGTGCCATCATGCTGCTCATCCTTGCGCCCGCCCTCTATCTGGTTGCATATTTGTTGTTTATCAACGAAGCCATGATCCTGCCAGTCGTGCAAAGCATACTGCTGCTCTTTGCCCTCTACATCGTGGCTCTGGTAAAGCAATATCTGACTTCTTTGAAAGAGAAACGCTTCATCCGCAAAGCCTTCCAGCAATACATGGCACCCGAGCTGGTAGAGAAACTGCTCAAAGACCCCAAAAGCCTGAAATCTGGAGGCTCGCTCCAAGAAGTAACGGTGCTTTTTTCTGACATCCGAGGCTTCAGCAGCTTTTCCGAAGACCATAAACCGCAAGAAACTGTGCAGATTCTGAAAGACTATCTCACCGTCATGGTTGATACCATCATCCACAACGATGGCTTTGTGGACAAATTCAGCGGCGGTGAGATCATGGCTCTCTTTGGAACGCCTGTATCTCTGGACAATCATGCCCTTTCCGCCTGCAAAACCGCACTGCAAATGAGAAACAGACTTGCCATCCTGCAGGACAAGTGGCGTGATAAAGGCCATGAGCTTTTTGAGATCAGCATCGGCATCAATACCGGCCAAGCTTTGGTGGGAAACCTTGGCAGCGAGCAGATCTTTGACTACACTGCCATTGGAGACTCCATCAAACTCGGAGCCAGCTTAGTAGAAATCGGCCCAAACTATGGCACCCAAACACATATCATCATCAGCGAATATACCTATACTCAGGTAGAAGACTTTGTGCAGGTGCACTACCTGGACGAGGTGAAAGTGAAAGGCAGTAGCCAGGCAGTGAAGATTTACGAGCAGATCGGCTTGCAATAGAAGCGAGTTCGCTTACAAGACCCTGATATTCACACAAACAAAAAGGCCGACACCACGAGAGATGCCGGCTATATTGGGTGTTTATGCTTGTCTATTTGACCATCTGCTTCAGGTGCTCGATATAGGGTTTGGGACCTCCTTCACGATACCCTGTTTGGCCAATTATCTCACCTTTGCTATTGAGCAGGATCACGGTGGGAAAGCCTTCAATTTCAAAGCGTTCTGCCAAAGCTTGATTGGCTTTCTGAACCTCTTCGCTTTGAGTGGATTTTCTGGGAAAATCAAGGTTTAGAAGCACAAGGTTATCTTTAGCATAGGCCTTAAACTCTTCCTTATCAAACACTTCATCCATCAGCTTGATGCACCAAATGCACCAATCTGATCCCGAGAAGTTGATCAATACGGGCAGATCCCGCTTTTGGGCTTCTGCCATGGCTTTATCATAATCTGTCAGCCACATTCCTTTTTCTGTTTCAGCAGCTTCGTTTTCAGCCTCGATGGCGTCATCGGGCGGTACTGCTTCTGGATTTTTACACCCGAGCACATTGACAAACATCAGCATAACCAGTATTACGACTATATATCTCATGGTGTTACCTCCAGACCATTGACATATACTTTAACGTTAATTTGGGCGGCTTTGCGCAACATAGCCATCACCCCACAATACTTTGTGGTGGAGAGCTCTACGGCTCTATAGACCTTATCATTGGGCAGATCGCTTCCCTCAAAGTGAAAATCCACATTGATGGTGTGATAGGTGATGGGATGTTCAGCGGTGGATTCGGCCGCTACATCGATTTTAAACTGATAGTCCTTCACTCTCATCTTCTCCAAGATGGAAACCACATCCATCCCGGAACAGCCACTCAAAGCGGCTAAGATCAGAGGCTTGGGCCGGGGGCCTTTATCCTCTCCGCCAACCTGAGTGTCCAAATCCATAAGAAGATGGTGGCCAGACAGTTCGGCGTCAAAGAGCATGTCCTTGACCCAGTTCGTGCTAACGGTGGTCACCATCAGCCCTCCATTAAACTGGCTTCCAACAGCGCCTCATATTGCTCAACATAGATCTTCAACGCCTTGTAGACATTGTCAATTTCTTTGCCGGGCAGCTTGGCAATGATCTTCTTCTGTTGTTCAATCAGGGTTTGTTGACTATTCTCTGCCAGCTTCTTGCCTTTTTCGGTGATAATGGCATACCAGCAGCGTCTATCCTTTTCTGAAGGACGACGGCTAACAAGTTTCTTGCCCACCAAGTTGTCCATGATGCGTGTAACACGGCTGTGTGACACATCAAGGACCTTGGATAGCTCGTTCATGTTTACGGGTTCTTGCATCTTGTTAAGATAATTGAGGAGCTGACATTCCATTTTTCCTGCTTGCAGGCATTCCTTTTGGACATAGTCAATCTCCGTGAGTACTACTTGTAGACGAGTGATGAGGTTGAGGAAACTTTGTGCGCTTGAACTCATTTTTGTTCTCCTTTGTTCTTTGTGTTTGTTATTACTTGAGTAGACCCTCGATCTTGGCTTTATCAAAGCCCACGACAGCTACGTTGTTTATCCATATCTGGGGCACACCTTGTTGCCCTGTTTTTCTAACCATATCTCTCAGAGCAGACGCATCTTGGGATACGTCTATGTATTTGAAATTATAACCGGATGACCGGAAATAATCCTTTGCCTTTTTACACCAACCACAAGTGGGGGTGCCAAAAATTACTATATTTGGTCTCATTATCAATACCTCAACCATAGAATAATCCGCTTGACCACCAAAAACAAATAATTTTTGAATTATTATAAAAAAGATTGCCCTATCACTGCCCGCATTACGCATGAAAATTGATCTTATGACAAAATAGTGCTTGCCTATTTCTGTCGTTTTTGAAACTTGGCTTCAAACATAGGAGATCAAAAATGGCTAACGGTTTTTTTTGCTCGGATTGTGGCTATGAGACGGTGAAGTGGGCAGGGAAATGCCCTGCCTGCGGAAGCTGGGGAACGCTCAAAGAATCCGATAGAATCATAGGAAGAAAGGCAAGCAGCGGGCCCAGAGCGGAACGCGGCAAGCCCACGCGCATTGTCGAAGTAAAGGTGGATGAGCGCCCCCGCATCAATACCGGCATCAAAGAGCTTGATCTGGTATTGGGTGGAGGGATTGTGTCTGGAATGTTGAGTCTGATCGGAGGCGAACCGGGGATAGGAAAGTCCACCCTGATGCTGCAACTATCGCAGTGGCTTGGTTCTATGGATAAAAAGGTCCTCTATGTCTCCGGAGAAGAGAGCGATCAGCAGATCCGCCTGCGCGCCACACGCTTAAACGTCAATAGCCCAAATATATGGCTGTTTTGCACCAATGATGTGGAGGCTATCCTGGAAGTGATTGAAGCGGAAAAGCCAGACTTTGTGGTGGTGGATTCCATCCAATCGGTGAGCACTTCTACAGTTGATTCCATCGCCGGAAGCGTGACTCAACTGCGTGAGAGCTGCAACCGCTTCGCCAGAGCTGCCAAAACCTGGGGCATCCCCATCTTCATGGTAGGTCACGTGACCAAAGAAGGCTTGGTCGCCGGGCCTAAGATCATCGAGCATATGGTGGATACGGTGCTCTATTTTGAGGGTGAATCCCGCGGGCAATACAAGATTCTCAGAGCCGTGAAAAATCGATTTGGCGCCACCAATGAAATAGGCATCTTTGAGATGACAAACTTGGGCTTGCAGGAAGTGATCGACCCCAACCACATCTTTATGAGCCGCGATCCCTCACTGAGTGGAACGGCTATCAGTTGCGTGATGGAGGGCAGCCGCAGCTTCATAGTGGAAATCCAAAGTTTGGTCACGGCATCCAACTATGGCACCGCACAAAGGGTTGCCGTGGGTTTGGAACAGAAAAAACTGGCCATGCTGCTGGCTATTCTGGAAAAACATCTGGCTCTCTATCTGCGCAATAGTGATGTATTTGTAAACTTCGCGGCCGGAATGCGCTCCAGCGATCCGGGGCTGGATTTGGGTATCTTGGCGTCCCTGATTTCCAGCATGAAGGATGCGCCCTTGCCGCCAAAAGCTGTATTCATTGGTGAAGTAGGGCTCAGTGGAGAGCTCAGACCCGTGAGCCAGATGGAAAGCAGAATCAAAGAAGCGCTAAAGCTGGGCTTTGAACAGATTTACGTGCCCGAGAACAGCAAAACCAAGGCACGTAAAGCGGTGATCAAGATCAAGGATTTGAGTGCGGTGTATTCCCTCTTCAACTGATCAAGCAGATTGAACCCTGCCAAAATGTCAGCTTTTTTAGACTGGAAACTGCTGTTATTCCAACACTGAACTCCTACAAAAATAGTAGGAGTTTCTTTTCGAGACTCGGCAGCGGGAAAAAGTGGGCTTCTCTGAAAAATTTGACCTCAGCGCGTGTAAACTGCAAAGAAAACGGCCGTTTTTGACACCCCTTAAAGCCGCTGTTCATGCGGCGTCCCTGCCCCGCCCCTGCTCGGCCCCTGCCCCGTGGAGCAGGAACCGCATAGGATACCAGCAGGTTACGAGTTTAGGCGGAGTAGGTGCCCAGAAAGATGTGAACCTTTTCAAAAAGTCAAATGTTTCGATAATTTCTCGGTTTTTTAGGGGAAATTAAGGGTGAAAATGGACACTTGGCAGCGGCGGTTAGAAATATGCAAACTTACGGAAGCGAAAGTAAGAGAAGCAAGCTGCTCCTGCAAGAGTCGCTACAGCTAACGGCCCCAATTTGCGCTGATATGTCGACCACAGGCTACAAACCTTTCGTAGAGCTCGCTGTGATACAGCATCATTGGTCTGTGTAAGGATGTTTCAGGTCATTTCCCTGAAGTTTGGTTCGGTTTTGCATAGGGATCAAAACTTATTGTTGACAATCCTACGGCTTTTAGCAAACTGGCCCCTATGAATTCAAAATCGTTTGTCTATGCTCTGATCATGGCTGTAGTGATTGCAGGGCTGCATCATATCTTTGCTGCAGGGAGATTTGCCTACCCTGAATATCGCCTCACAGAGGGGCAGGTTTCTGATATGGAGCTGATTTCTCCTTTTGATTTTCCTATCCTCAAAAGCGAGGAGCAGTTGAAAATCGATCGAGAACGTGCTTTGGAAAAGATAGAGCCACCCTTTAGCGTCTCCGATCAGGTACGCTTTGATGCTTTTAGCTCTTTAGACCGCATCTTTGCTATTCTGAGGCAGTATCCCAAGAGCTCGGATTCCGAAGAGTTGGCGGAGGAATTGAGCAAGATCAAAGCACCCATCAGCCCTGAGTTTTTAGCTTTGGCCACCAATTCAGATTCGAGAGAGCGTGCCTATTCTGCCATCTACAATGCCATTTCAGCCGTGTATAAAACACCCATTTATGACCTGGCTCTGGGGGATAGCCTCACCTTGTATGAAGCTGATCAGTTAAGAAAGGTCTCCGTGAATGGCTTTCAGGAGTTTGGCGAAGCCAAGAGCTCATTTCAGAACATTTTGATTAGAAATGGCTACTCCGCTTTTGCCGAGCAATTGAGCGAGATCCTCGTCCAGCCGAACCTGCTGGTGAATGAGAACAAGTATCAGGAAATCAAGCAGATAGCCATCAGTGCTGTTCCCACTCAAGAAGGTGAGGTGCTGCAAAATGAGATCATCCTGAGGAAATATGCAAGAGTAAGCAAGAGCGATATAAACAAGCTCAACTCGCTCACTGAAGCCTATAAAGCCAGAAATATGACACGCTCACCTTGGCATAGAATGGGGCTCTCTCTGGGGATGTTGCTCTTTGTTTTCATCGTTTTGCTCATCACCAATAGCGCTTTCCAGCTTTTGGTGCCCAAGAAGTTGGCGCAGGACTCCATCGAGCTGCCCATCAACCTCAGCTATGTTTTTACCGCTCTATTTGGGGTGTTGAGTAATCACGTCTTGGGCGTGAACAACATCATCATCCCTTTTGCGATGATTCCGCTCTCCATCGCCGTTTTGAGCGGCTTTGAATTTGGCATTTTCATCTCGATCGCAAATGCCCTCATCCTTAATCCATTTATAAATTGGGAAGCCTATGCCCCTGTAATACTGCTACTTGCCACCCTAATCACGCTCGTCTTTGTGCAAAGAATCAGGGCCTGGCATGAGCCCTTCAAGATTTGGCTAATCCTGACTGCATCCCTGATCGTGGTGAATATATCCTTGGCTCTCTACAAAAATGATCCGGCTATCATTGTCCTCAGAAACTCTGGCTATGCCTTGATCTCGTCTACGGTTTCCGTCTTGGGTGCTGCAGCGATCAGCTCCTTTTATGAACGACGCTGGAATAGGTCTACCAAACAAACGCTTTTGGAACTGCTGGACTTCAACCATCCCCTGCTGAAGAAATTGGCCACGCAAGCGGTGGGAACCTATCATCATTCACTTGTAGTGGGGAATCTCGCCGAACGTGCTGCAGAAGCCATCGGAGCGGATTCACGGCTCACCAGGGTGGGGAGCTATTATCACGATATCGGCAAGCTGGTGAATACGGATATTTTCACCGAAAACAACCCAGATTCATCCAGTATCCACGATAAATGGAACCCCAAAGAAAGTGCCGGTATGGTGAGAAACCACGTGAAAGAAGGTGTGCTCTTGGCTCATAAATACAATATCCCCAAGGAAGTGATAGACATCATCAAAGAGCATCACGGCACCAGCAGGATAAGGTATTTTCTGGATGTGGCGCAGCGGCAGGGGCTTGATCCGGATTTGGAAGACTACACCTATGATGGCCCCAAACCGAGGAGTAAAGAGTCCGCTTTGGTGATGCTGGCAGACATCGTAGAATCCACCACCAAAGCTAAAGACCTTCGCTCCAAAGACGAGCTGGAAAAGATCATCGACGACACCATTCAAAGAATGATCCGAGATGGACAACTCAACGAGGCTCCGATCACCATCAGCGATCTCCAAAAAGCAAAAATCGCCATGCTGCCGATCTTGGAAAGCATCTATAGAAAACGCTTGGACTATCCGGATGAGCAAAAGCCCAAAGATGAGTGAGCCTCCTGCACTGGACATAATCAACGATACGGATGCGGAGGTCGAACCGTCTGTCCTGATCGCCATGGCGGAGGAGATATTCGCTCAAGAGCGGCCAGAATCACGCTGTTATGCAACGCTCTATCTCTGTGATGATGAGCAGATGCAAGGATTTAACAAACAGTACCGAGGCGCAGCGGAAGTAACGGATGTGTTGGCTTTTGGAGCAACTCACGGCGAATTGGAATCAGATCAAGGCGCAACAAAAACCTTCTTGGGTGATATTGTTGTTGACATAAATCAGGCATACAGGCAAAAGGGAACAAATTCAATCCAAGAGGAGATTCAGACATTAGTGATTCATGGTCTGCTACATCTGCTGGGCTATGATCACATCAAAACACAAGACAAGATTAACATGGAACAAAAAGAAAACTACTATAAGCGAAAAATGGTGGGTAAATAAGACGTGGACGACGGTTCTGCATTTATAATGATCGTGCTTCTGATGTTTTCGGCCTTTTTTTCGGCATCAGAAGTAGCTTTTTTCTCGCTATCACGGCTCTATCTCAAAAAGCTTGAAGGCTCGAAAACTGCTTCAGCGAAACGCACTTTGAAGCTGCTGAAGCGACCTCACAGGCTTCTCATTACTCTGCTTTTGGGAAACACCTTCGTCAATATGGCACTGGCTTCATTGGCGACCTTGTTAGTGATCCAAATTGCTGAGAAAACCTCTCTTAACCTCTCTTGGATGGTGAGCTTGCAGGTGGTCATCACCACCAGCTTGATCCTGCTTTTTGGCGAAATCATGCCCAAGCTTTTGGCGCTCTCCGTGGCTGGCAGCTTCACCAAATTTGCCGGAATACCGCTAATGGTGCTCCAATGGCTGCTCTTCCCCATCGTGTGGCTGTTTGAGCAGCTCTCAAACCTGGTCTCCAAAAAGCATAGCGAGGATGACAAGGTGCAAAGAGGCATTTCCAGCGATGAATTTCGCAATCTCATTCACAGTGAAAACTCTGCCAACTCCCTGGATGAAGGAGAAAAGCAGATTCTGGCCAGCCTATACAGAATCCGTGAGGCACAGGTGAGCGAGATCATGGTCCCCAGAGTCAGGATTCAAGCCATAAACGTGGATGCCGAGATCCCAGAACTCCGTGAATTGATCATCAAAACAGGCTATTCCCGCATCCCTGTGTTTAGAGAAACGATAGACGATATCATCGGCCTCGTGTATGTCAAAGATTTCATTTTGGACAACCAAAGGACGCCTATCCCTGAATTGATGCGGCCTGTTATGTTTGTGACCGAAAATATGAAGGTTGAAGCGCTTTTGAACCAGCTCAAACAGCGCAAGATGCAACTGGCGGTGGTAGTGGATGAATATGGCGTCACTTCAGGCCTTGTCTCACTGGAAGACATCCTGGAAGAGATCGTGGGAGAGATACACGATGAATTTGATCGGGTGGAAGCGCCGGAGATCTTGGAGAAATCCCCCAATCACTTCACGGTGAGCGGAAGCTGCAATATACGCCAGTTCAACCAGCAGTTTGATGCGGATTTAGACCCCGAGGAATATGACAACCTCGCAGAGTATCTGCTTTCACACTTCAACCACGTGCCCGCCAAAGGCGAAAGCCACGAGCTTGATAATGGGCTTAAGATCCTGGTGATGGAGAGTGATAACAAGAGCATCAAAACAGTGGATGTTCATTTGCCCAAGACGCAAGAAGATGATGAGAGCTAAACTGACAATCTTGTTGCTGCTGTTTGCCCTGCTGGGGAGCGGCTTACAGGCTGTCACCATGGACTACAAGGTAAAAGCCCTGGGTTTGGAGGTGGTTTCCCTGAAGATTAGCAGAGAGCCTCAAAGCCTGTCTATTTGGGTTAAGTCTCTGATCCATAACAAGATATTTCCATATGTGGACAATAGCTACCGCATTAATTACAATAAAAACTACTTTCCCAGCAACACGGAAAGGAAGGTCATCAACAAGAAGACAAATTGCAACTACTATACGCATTACAATCATGCGGCAGGCTCTGCCCAAATGACTACTTCAGACAAGCAAAACCAGCAATACCGAATCACTAACCGCACCAGAGAGCTGTTTTCGCTCATCATGATGTTTTGTGATGGCAAAGGAAAGGCTGGCACCTATGAGCTGGACGCCAATGGCTCGATGTGGCAAGCGAAGGCAAGGTATCTGGGCTCTTCCAAAATCAGCACCAAAGCGGGGGATTTTCAAGCTCAAGGCTGGAGCTTCAGCTTTTCTTCCGAAACACATACCAAACCGCCTTATGTAGACACACTCACACACAACATCTTTTCCTCAAAGAATAAGACAGAATTTTGGGTAGACAACAAGGGCACCCTGGTGAAAGCAAAGGTTTCAAGAGGAATCTTGTCAGCAAGCTGGGAATTGGTGAGTGTGAATCCATGACAAGCCCCCAAAAGAGCAATCTCAACCTCTATTTCGTGATTGTTTGGTGGAGTATGATCTGGATTCTTTCCTCCATCCCTTCAGCCGATCTGCCCCAAGTATCAGTCGTTTCTTGGGATAAACTTGCCCATTTTGGTATATATTTTGTGCTGGGCAACCTGCTCAATCGGTGGATGAAAGAGAAGAACTACTCTCTGGGCAAGCGCTCTTTGATCGTTTTGGGCGTGTTGATAACCGCTTTACTCGATGAGCTGCATCAAAGGTATATCCTGGGGCGCAATGTGTGTGTCTATGACTTTCTGGCCAATGCTGCCGGCGTGCTGGGTGCTTGGGTTGTGGGGTTGTTTAATTATGGTCAGCGTACAGAGTCTTAGCCTGAGCTTGGATGATAAGCCCATCCTCAAGGACATCAGCTTCGAGCTGGGTGATGAAAACAACCTCATCATCTTGGGACGCAGCGGCAGCGGGAAAACCGTGTTGAGCAAGACCCTGATGGGCTTTTTCCCACCTCAACAAGGCAGAGTGATCATCGACCATGTGGACATCTATCAAAACTCGTCCACTGCCTTGGAATCAGACAAATCCCAGTTTGCCATCGTCTTTCAAAATGCCGCATTGCTGGACTCCCTGAGCGTCTTTCAAAACGTGGCTTTACCGCTTTATACGAGGGGAGAAAAAGACTTGGATAGAGCCAAAGAAAAGGTAAGGCAAGCGCTATTCGAAGTGGGTTTGGAAGACGCCAGCGACAAGTTTCCTGCGCAACTCAGCGGTGGTATGCGCAAGAGGGTGGGCATAGCCAGAGCTTTGGTCTATGAACCGCGCTATATCGTGTTTGATGAGCCAGTCTCCGGTCTTGATCCCATCACAGCAGATGAAGTTTTGTATTACATCAACCGCATCGTGGAATCCAAAACTGCCACCACGATCACCATCACTCACGACGTGCGCAATTTGGAAAGAGTGGGCGATATGGTTTTGTTTTTGGAAGCGGGTGAAATGCTGTACTACGGTGGCTTGGACAAGCTGAGCCAAGAGCGTTCGCCCCTGATCAGAGACTTTTTTGGATTTGACTCGATATGAAAACGAGTAGCATGAAAGGGAACTCCCTGTTTTTCTTGGCTTTCTTGAGTGCCATCGCCTGCAGCCTGCACATTGTTGAAAGCCTGATCACCAAAGCCTTACCCCTGCCTTTCCTGCGCTTGGGACTCTCCAATGTGATCATCCTCTATCTGATCATGGATGGTAAAGTCTGGCAAGCGATCATCGTCAATGTCACCAAAACCCTGGTTTCCGCTGTAGTAACCTTCACTTTCCTCTCTCCCAGCACTCTGATCTCATTTGGAGCGGGCTTGGCGGCTGTTTTGGCCATGCTTTTGGCACAAAAAAGCAGGCTGGGCTTTAGCTTCTATGGAGTCAGCATCTGCGGCGCTACAGCCCACAATATGGCGCAGTTAGTGATCGCAAAATGGGTAGTTTTGGACAGAGGCGAGGTTTTTGTCTTGACACCAATCCTACTTTTTCTTGGATTGATCAGCGGGCTCTTTGTTGCCTATATAATGCAGTTTTTTTCACATCAAATTGAGGAAATCTAATGATAGACAAGCTTAAAAACATCAACATCAATACAGAGGAGTTCAAAAATGTCCTGCTCTGGGTAGGCTTTGGCACTTGTGTGTTCATCGGCATCGTAGCGGGCTTATTCTGGTTTTACTGCGATAGCCTGCCGCCCACCGAGGAGCTGAAGAACTTCACCTTGCCAACCGGAAGCGAAGTGTACGATTGCAACGGCAAGCTGGTCTACCTCTTTGCCTCTCAAGGCGAAAAGCGCAAGCTGGTCTCGATCAAGGAACTTCCTGAACACCTGATAGATGCGCTAATCATCACGGAGGACAAGAGGTTTTTCTGGCACTTTGGCATTGATCCGATTGGTCTTGTCAGAGCTGTCTTTGCAGACCTCCGCTCGGGAGGCTATGCCCAGGGCGGCAGCACCATCACTCAACAAATGGCACGCAACATGTTCCTCTCCCCAGAAAAGAAGCTTTCCCGCAAGATGAAAGAACTGGTCTTGGCCTTTAGAATTGAAGCCAGCTTCTCCAAGGAGGAAATACTGGAGATTTACTTCAATAAAATCTTCTGGGGACGACAAAACAATGGAGTAGAGACCGCTGCACTCTATTATTTCGATAAGAATGCACGAGACTTGAGCTTGGCGGAATCTGCCACCTTGGTGGGAATGATCCAAATGCCCAACTATTATGATCCCATCAACAATCCGGAAAGAGCCCTAAAACGCAGGAATAACGTGCTTGACAGGATGCTCAAAGCCAAGAAGATCTCCCAAGAGGAATACTTGGCTGCCATCGAAACGCCACTGCAATCCAAAAACAGCAACACGAAAAGGTTTGCCTTGGACTACTTCATGGAACACATCCGCACCTATCTGGAGCGCACCTATGGATCTCCCACACTCCTTGATGGAGGCTTGCGCATCTACACAACGCTCAACCCTGAAATGTCTGCTATGGCAGATTCAATCCTCAATACCTACCTCACCCGCTTTGAAGACAGTGCCGGAAACCGCAACAAATACTCATCCGTCCCTCCTGGCACCCACGACATAGACACAAAATATATCCAAGGCGGCCTCGTCTTGATCGAAAACAAAACGGGTTATGTGAGAGCCCTGATCGGAGGCCGCAACTTTGAGCACAGCAAGTTCAACCGTATGACCCAAGCTAAGCGTCAACCAGGCTCTGCCATCAAGCCCATCTTTTACACTTTAGCTGTAGAAAAGGGATACACACCTTCCACCGTCATCAACGACGCTCCCTTCACTTTAGGCGACTGGAGCCCGCAAAATGCCAACCGCAGCTTCCATGGCTATAGCAGAATGCGCACTGCTCTTACCCATTCTTACAATGTCTGGGCAGTTAAGTGTGGCTATGATATTGGCTTGGACGCCATCAATGAAAGCTTTAAACGCTTCGGCTTAAACGCCAAGGCAAACGACTATACCGCCGCCTTAGGTGCCTATGAAGTCAAACCCATCGACCTCATTGCCGCATACACGGCATTCCCAAATGGAGGTTGGAGATCAACACCGGTATTTATTACCAAGGTGGAAGACAAGAGTGGCAAAGTCTTGGAAAGAGGAACCGGTCATAAAGTCAAGATCTGCACTCCCGAAGTGGCTTATATCATGACCAGCATGTTGGAATCAGTCACCCAAAGAGGTACCGGTGCTGGTGCCAGAAGAGGCTATTCATGGCCTTCTGCCGGAAAGACAGGAACCTCTTCAAACAACTATGACTCTTGGTTTATCGGCTTCAATAAAGCCTACACCTTAGGACTCTGGACGGGCTATGACAACAGCAAGATTTATGCTGGGAAAGCCCAGGCTTCAAACATCTGGGGCACCATCATGGCTCAAGCTATCAAGATTGACAACAAGGGACGCTTCCCAGCCACAGACGACTCACGTTACACCTTCAAAGCCCCATCCGGAGTGGTTAAACGCCACATCCACCCCACTTCCGGTTTCACCATACCCATGGGCGGCATCGAAGAATACTTCATCGAAGACAATATCCCACCCATGGTTTCAGACACGCTTAGCTACAATCAGTATCCCACTCAATGGGGTAAAGGTGGCTCACCCAAAGCCGAAAACTGAACAATAAGGAACCAAGAGAGTGTTTTGTAAGCTCATCTACCATCTACTCATCCTGGCCATAGCCATGGGGGTTGTGACCTACGTGGTTTACGTGATCAGATTCTACATTGGTTACAAAAACCTCCGTCCCAACCTGAGCTATAAAAAACGCAGAGTCAGCATCGTCGTGGCTGCGCACAATGAGGCCGCCAACCTCCCCGCTCTGCTCACCTCTCTGGTAAACCAAACCTATCCCAAAGAGCTCTATGAAATCATCATCGCAGATGACTGCTCCACCGATGATTCAGAGGCCATCATCCGCTCCTATGCCGATATGGGAGTAGAGCTTCACTACCTCAGAACCACAGGCCGCGAGAATGCCGTTTCGCCCAAAAAGAACGCCATGAATCTCGCCATCTTGAAGGCCAAAAACGAGATCATCCTCACCACCGATGCGGATTGTATCGTTCCGCTCACCTGGGTGGAATCCACGGTGCAACACTTTACCGATGACGTCAGCGTGGTGGCCGGATACTCCAGAACCTTGCTCAAGGACTGGTCTCAGGCTTCTCTGGTGAATAAATATGAACACTTTGACTTTGCCGCCACCTATCTCGTCTTGGCCGGTGGCTACACTGTGGGCAAAAACTGGGCTTGCATTGGGCAAAACCTCGCCTACCTCAAGTCCGCTTGGGAAGAGGTGGGCGGCTTTGAAAAGATACAGCATCTAATCACCGGAGATGATGTGATCCTGATGCATTTGATGCGCCGTGCAGGTCACAAGGTGATCTTCAACTTCGATCCCAACAGCTTCGTCTACACCCAGCCCGTGCCTTCCTGGAAGGAGCTGATTAGCCAAAGGACGCGCTGGGCATCGGACATGAAGCATCAACTTAAACTGCACACGGAGTTCTTCTTCATCCTGCTTTCACTGGCTTTCTTGTATTGGGGCAGCTTCTTCATGTTATTCTTCAGTTGGAAGTTAGCCCTCTGCTTCTTTGCTTTCAGGACCACGATTGAGCTCATCTTCTTCAACTACTCCAAGTCCTATTTGGGCTTGGATGGCAAGAGGTTGCGCTTCTACCCCATTTGGGTGCTGATCCAAAACTTCTTTTTGGTCTTCACCATGGTCTTAGGTCAGTTCAATCTCTTTGTCTGGCACGGCAAAAAGCCCCCTAAAGGAATGAAATAATGATTATCTTCGACGATATACCCAAAGCCTTCTACCCCATCTGCCAAAGCAGACCAGTTTCGGACATTCGCTGCGGCATCCTCAAGCTGCGTCAGAGGATATCCAACCTCTTTGACGACGATGAGGCTGTACTTTGGATCGAGCCACGTTTGCAGGAATTGTGGCAATCAAGGTTGCCCGACTGGCCGATTAACCGCCCAGCATACAAGGGAAAGCTGCTGATCAATTCCCGCATCAAACCCCAACCGGAGATCATCCAGGCTATCAAAGCCCTGCAACCCGGTGAGTCCATCTTCGAGGGTGACTATCTGATCGCCCACAGAGCAGCCAAAGCCATGCATTTACCCTTGGAAAGCTTCATCACAAAACTCAACAGAGATCAGCAGCAGGAAGGCTGGCTCTT
Organism: Candidatus Cloacimonadota bacterium; assembly: GCA_029561955.1. Classification (GTDB taxonomy): domain Bacteria; phylum Cloacimonadota; class Cloacimonadia; order Cloacimonadales; family Cloacimonadaceae; genus UBA3900. The sequence continues at coordinate 8,783 of JAKQWO010000010.1, read as the reverse complement.
CAGCAACCTCAGCGAAATCATCCATGCCTCTGAAGACTTGATCCGCCAAGACTTTGAACAGTACTTTTATGATAAAGACAATTTCTTTGAGACCGAGCCCGGCGTCACCATCCTTGCGCCCTATTCCATCTGGATTGGCGATGAGGTAACCCTCAAACCCGGCGTGGTTTTGGATGCCTCAGCAGGTCCCATCGTGATCGATGAAGGTGCCACCATTATGCACAATGCCGTGATCGTAGGCCCCGCCTATATCGGCAAGCTGAGTGTGATCAAGATCGCCGCCAAGATCTACCCCGGCAGCTCCATAGGCCCCGTCTGCAAAGTGGGCGGCGAGGTGGAAGGCAGCATCTTTCATGCCTATTCAAACAAGCAACACGATGGCTTTTTGGGGCATAGCTACGTAGGCGAATGGGTAAACATCGGCGCCGATACCAACAACAGCGACCTCAAGAACACCTATGGCTCCGTTTTTAGCTATAGCTATCTTACAGGTAAAAAAGAGGATACACATACAAAGTTCATGGGATGCATTATAGGCGATCACAGCAAGCTCGGCATCAATTGCAGCATCAATACCGGCACCGTAATCGGAGTGGGCTCAAACCTCTGGGGCAGTGCACTCATCGATGGCTTCATCCCAGACTTTTCTTGGGGAAATGCCTCTCTTTTGGTGCCCCATAGGCTGGAATCCTTCTTCAAGACCGCCGCACTAGTCAAACAGCGTCGAGACGAGCAATTCAGCCCCGAAGAAGCAGCCCTTTATTCCCAGATATTCAAATCAACCCATGGAGACTAAATGGAAGACAGCATCCAAGAACTGGATTATATAGAGGTAGAATTTCGCAATGGCAGGCTGGGATACTACCAAAACACAAACAATCTCACCCTGCAGCCCGATGATCTGATCATCGTGGAGGTAGAGCGCGGAGAGGACATCGCTCAGATCATTCACCTAGCGATCCATCCCTCCCAGATCCCCTCTCTGCCGGATAAAACTTTTGAGATCAAGCGCATAGCCACCGAAGCAGACATCAACAAGATCGAAACCTTGGAGATGGACGAAGATAAGGCATCCGGCATCTTCATGGACATCCTGGCACGCTATCCCTTTGTGATGAAGCTGATTGAGACCGTCTACCAATTCGATGGCAACAAGCTGACCTTCTTCTTCTCAGCCGATGGAAGGATAGATTTTAGAGTGTTTGTGCGTGAACTGGCCAACGTGTTCAGAACCCGCATCGAGCTGCATCAAACCACCGGCAGAGACGAAGCAAAGAGGCTGGGCGGCTTTGGCATGTGCGGCAATCCTTACTGTTGTGGCAGCTTCCTAAAGCGGTTTAGCCAAGTGACTATCAAGATGGCCAAAGACCAAAACTTGGCCGGGAATCTCTCCAAAATCTCCGGCCCCTGCGGTCGCCTCCTCTGTTGCCTCAATTTTGAAGAAGATTTCTATGTGGAAGAGGCTAGGGACTACCCGCTTTTAGGCACTTGCGTGATGTGTAACACCCAGCAGATGTATGTATTTAAGATAGACGTCTTAAACAAAAGGATTCACTTGACAGACGAAGATCAAGTACTCACAGAAGTTACCCTTAAAGAGTTCAATCAATTGGTCGTCATTGAAACCCCACAACCGGAACCATGCTAAACAGCATCTATGGCATCAAACCCCAAGCTCTAAGCTCCTTCATTGCGGAAAACTTCCCTGCCTACAGAGCTAAGCAGTTGCTGGATTGGGTCTATGACAAGCTGGTCTTTGATCCCAACGAGATGAGCAACCTGCCTAAGGACTTCAAACAGTGGCTCACAGACAGTTTCGACTTCTCTCTTCCCCAAATCCTTGCTCTTGATAAATCCAAAGACGGCACCAAGAAGTTCCTCTTACAGCTCAGTGATAGCCAGAAGATCGAGTGCGTAGTCATCCCGGAGGGCAAGAAAAACACCCTCTGCCTCAGCTCACAGACAGGTTGTGCCCGAGGCTGCAGTTTCTGCGCTACCGGCACCCTGGGCGCGGGACGTAACCTCTTACCTCACGAGATCATGCAGCAGGTGCTCATCGCCTCAAGAGAGGTCTACCCGGAGCGCATTACCAACATCGTCTTCATGGGCATGGGAGAACCGATGGACAACCTGGATAACGTGTTGGAAGCACTCCTCTTACTCCAAGACGAACAAGGTCTATCTTTCAGCCCCAGACGCACCACCATCTCCACCTGTGGCGTCTTGCCCGGCATCACCAAGTTAGCTGACTCCAAGGTAAAAGTAAAACTCGCCCTGTCGCTAAATAGTGCCATTGACAAGGTTCGGGACGGACTAATGAGAGTGAATACCATTTATCCCTTAGAGCCTCTTAAACGTGCCTTAAAATACTTCAATAGCCAAAATCCCTTCCGTATCACCTTCGAATATATCCTCATCCCCGAGGTCAACATGGATGATGCCTCCATCCAAGCCCTCAAACGATTCACTTCAGATTTGGCCGCAAAGATCAATTTCATCCCCTACAATCCTGTCGCTTCGCTTCCCTACAGATCGCCCACAGAAGCGGAAGTGGAGGACTTCATGGCTCGCGCCACCTCTCTGCCTCAAGCCATCACCCTGCGCCGCAGCAGAGGCAGGGACATCAACGGTGCTTGTGGACAGTTAGCTATCAAAACCACGAAAAAAGTTTAAAAAGGAGACCCTCATGAATAAGATCGAAAAGATCGCCAGAGACCTATTTGGAGATGCACCCGCTGCCCGTTGTGATGGCGAACACGGCATCTGCCTGAATTGCGCCAAATGTAGAGCTGATCAGCCTGACCAACTGTGGAAAAGCTCCATGGGCGTGATCAGCGTGCTGGATGCCACCAACCTCAAAGCCGATGCTTCCACCGCTGACATCAACAACCTCTGTGAATTGGCCAATGCCCACCACTGTGCCGCCGTGTGCGTTAACTCATGGTTTAGCCATGTCTTACGTCTGCGTCTGTTGCATAGCGTCAAGAATTGCACCGTGATCAATTTCCCCTTGGGCGCCAGCTCTTTGGAAGCCGTGGAGGCAGAAGTGACCAGCATCCTAGAACACGGCATCGAGGAAGTGGACATGGTGCAAAGCCTCAGCGCCATCAAAAGCGGCCTGCCCAAACTCTCCTATGATATGATCCACAGCGTCGCCAGCATCTGTTACAAGCGTGATGCAGTGCTCAAGGTGATCGTTGAGACCTGCATCTTGAGCGAGGAAGAGCTGATCATCTCCTGCCTCTACGCCAAAAAAGCAGGCGCAGACTTCGTGAAGACCTCCACCGGTTTTGGCAGTGCCGGCGCAAAGCTGGAAGATGTAGAGCTGATGCGCAGATGCGTAGGCCCCAAGATGGGAGTGAAAGCCAGCGGCGGCATCCGTGACCGTGAGACCGCCCTCGCCATGCTGGAAGCAGGTGCAAACCGCATCGGAGCCAGTAACGTCTTAGCTTTACTCTAACTTAAGGAGCAAACAAGTGCAGGTCAAAGTAGCTGGATACAACATCGATAGCTCCCTGATAGCCAGGCTGGATTCGGAGGTAGCCACTCCGGAAGTGCTCTCTGCCGCCTATGCCCGCATCAGCCGCAGCAAAAAGAGCGTGGAAGAGCTTAGGTTTGAGGCACTTGAGCATATAGCCAAAGCTCGTAACTCAAACGAGAAGATCATCTTTGAGATGGGACACGCCTCCGTGGCCGAACACGCCGTCTTCAACCTCGACCTCATCGGCATCTCACGTCATCTCACCGAGCTGGTTCAACGCAGCCGCCTCGCCTCCTTCACCGAGAAATCCCAGCGTTACGTCACCTTTGAAAAGGACTATTTAGTCCCCGCTGAGCTGAAAAAAGACACCGAGCTATCAGACGGATATACAGAGCTTTGCGATGCCTTATTTAAAGAATATTCTCAAAGCACTGAGCTCTTGACTGAGCATCTTGCCAAATGCAATCCCGAACTGGATAAACGCACCCTGCTCACCCTGGCCAAAGAGGATGCCCGCTACATCTTGCCGCTTGCCACCAAAACCCAGATGGGCATGACCATCAACTGCCGCAGCCTGGAAGTCTTGCTCACCCGCCTCAACCAAAGCCCCTTACAAGAAGCCAAGCAGCTTTACGAGCTCATCTATACTCAAGTAAGCGAGATCGCACCTTCACTCTTGCGCTACACGGATGCTACCAAGGATTGCTTCTGTCTTCCAGAGCTGGACTTTGTACCCAGCACCACTTTGCCCGCTAAGCTGCCTCATTCCCAGCTTCTTTTCGCTACGGACAATGCAGATGCCCGCATCATGGCTCTTTTGTATTTTGAACAGGGCAAAGGCGATCTCAAGAGCTTGGAACAGCACTTTGCCAGCCTGAGCCCGGAAGAACAGAGCGAACTCTGGCAAGGCTTCTTCAAAGGACTGAAGCCCTGGCAGAAGATGCCCCGCGCCTTTGAGCTCATGGAGTTTGAATATCTCGTTACCCTCTCTGAATCCGCCTGGGCGCAGCTCAAAAGACATCGCACCGCCACCCTGATCAAAGCCTCCACCGAGCAGCAGAATACAGAGATCATCATCCCCAAATCTATTCAACAGATCGGTAGAGCCGACGAGTGGAAGCGACTCTTTAAAGAGGTGAAAAGCTACCGTACAGCTCTGCCCCGTCACTTGGGAGCCTATCTGCATCTGAACGCCGAAAGCACAAGCGTCTATGCCAAGCTCAACCTGCGTGAGCTTTACCACTTCAGCAGGCTGCGTTGTGACGAACATGCCCAGTGGGAGATCCGAGACCTGGCTCTGCAGATGGTGGAGCAAGCCAAACCTCACGCTCCCTTCGCCACCTCCAGGTTAGGCGGCAAAAGCCAGTTTGACACCCTTTAAATGAAGCCTCTCATCGGCGTAAGCTCCTGCCTCTTAGGCAACTTGGTGCGCTATGATGGCCGTCTCAAGCTTGAGCCACGCCTAAAGGAAATCTTCGGTGAAAATGTAGAGTGGCTGCCCATCTGCCCTGAAGTGGAGCTGGGACTCAGCACCCCCAGAGAGAAGATCATCCTGCTTTACGATGTGGAAGCCCCTTCCCTGCAAACGCTGGAAACCCAGCAAGACCTCACGCAGCAGATGCAGAACTGGATAGATGCCAAAATCCTCTATCTTCAAAAGGAACCCCTCAAAGGCTTCATCTTCAAATCCAAATCCCCCAGTTGCGGCATCCAAAATGTAGAATTCTTCAGCTCCAGAGACGCAGCCCCACAAAGAATCGGCACCGGCCTCTTTGCCAAAGCTTTCCTTACCGCATTCCCGCATCTGCCCTATCTGCAGGAATGCGATCTGGATGACCCTGAATTGGTTAAAAGCTTCATCGACAGAGTGCTACATAGCTAAACCACTATCATAACACTCTGAGAAAAAACAAGCCCTCATAATATACTCTGACGACCTCGCTCAGACGAAGAAAAAGTCAAAAATCCAATCTCGTAACCTCTTGCCAATGCTAACGATACGAAATCGGTCAAATGTTGTCTCTTTCTTTGCCAAAGTGTAATACCTGGTGATGTAGCCGGCGGTAGCCGCACTGCCACTTCCCAAGTCGCCAGTCGGGGGCTTCGCCCAGTTGTTAGTTGATAGTTGTTAGTCGCTGACGCACGTTTCGGGATGCATGTGGCGATCAGGACAAACGGCGGATCAGCAACCGCTGGCTACTTCTTTGGTAGCTACGATTAAAGACAGTACATCGGCGCTTCAGCGAGCGCCCGTACAGGGTCGCTAAGGGCAAGCGACCATACAAGACCACACAGTTTAGACAACGATTCCTTGAAACCAGCGCAGCCGCTCACAACTCACAACTCACTACTCACAACTGCGACGAAGTCGCCCCATTCGTGTCAATTCGTGTAATTCGTGGGCCAATAGAAAGATCTTCGAGGCTACACCCAACCCAGAAACGAACACACGTATTCCCGAAACGTGCGTCAGCCACTCACAACTCACAACTCACAACTGCGGCTCGCCGCCCCATCCGTGGAAAAACCAAAACCCGCACATCCAAGCGGACATGCGGGCTATTATTATTCCAACAGTGGATCATGACCTCTATATAAACAGGTTTTTAACCCATTTCATTATCTTATCGTCTGCATCCACCACAAACTCCTGACCTATACCGGCTGACTGGAAATAGTCCTTTTTGAAGCTTGCTTCCGTATGATAACTAATCTTTCCCTTAAAGTAAGCAGGTAAATCCCATTTTGAACGGCTCATTCCCTTTTTGGTAAGAACGAGTTTATCATGATATTGGAACACCCCCGCCCCAGGCAAATCGGGTAAGAATGACAGCTTATCTTTACTGACGAATACCTTGTTCTCATCTCTTACCAAAGAAAAATGAGGGTGCTTTCTCAAGTCTGAATCTTGAACTTTATCACGCTTAACATCTATGACTCTTTCAACTTCAAGCCAGCCCCATATGACGTGCTTGTCAGTTCCTTGCACATACTCATATGTCCCATCTGGCTTTCTTTTGGTATCGCGAAACCAGCCAAAGAAGAGAAACAGGTCACCCGCTCCGATATTTTCTTTAACAAGATGCCCAAGAGCACTTTTGGTTTGCCCAAACAAGCCTTTGTACTTGGGTGTTTCACTATGGGTGGATGGATTATATATCTGAGGATCGTAGTGACAAAATGCCTCTTCCAGCGGGATTCTCTCTTCCCTGAACTTAAGGTTCTGATTATTGGGAGGCAGTAATTGGGAAAGCAGATCCAAATATGTGATTCCCTGCGAAGTCTTATGGTCTGCATAACGTATTCTTGGCAATTTGCGATAATCTGGCGTTGCATGGGCCATGTTTTCAGGGATGGGGAAGCTGATGAGCTCCCTCGCATCCAGGATAGGGCTGGGATATCCCCCAGCAGTGCTGTCAAATCCCTTGCGGGAAAGTATTACTTTCATTGTTTTACTCCTGTTTTGTCTTTATTGTTGGTGTAAATTCCAACTGGTTGTTAATATGGTTACTCGGGAACATTTTAAAATTCCTCTTCAATCACTTCTTTGTTGTTATAAGTCAAGTGCTTTCTCATTTCATTGCCTTTCCACCTTGGGACTGAGCTCAACTGAGAAGCTGCAGCTTGCAGGACGGGGTTCATACTCATCAGGCTTTACGCTGAATGTATGGTCGCTATAGTAGGGTCGGTCGCCGGACCGACCGTACCAGGCATCTCTGCGAGTGTACATACTGGTATCCGTGCAGATCGGCGGTTCAGCGACCGCCCGTACAGAAAACCCTGCAGATGCGGAACCCTATAAAGCTGCCCGCGTAGGTCGCATCCTTGTAGCTACGATACGAAACGGTGCAGCTGTCGGAATGGTCGAACCAGCCACCGCCGCGAATCACACGGTAGGAACCGCTGTTAGCCCCATGGGGATCAGTCTGCGCTCCACTGGGATAGCTTCCATAAATATCCCACACCCATTCCCAGACGTTACCGCTCATATCGTAGATACCGAGCTCGTTGGGGGCTTTGGTACCAACTGTGTACGTAGTGCCTTGCATACTGCCGCCGGAATTATTATAATACCAGGCAACATTGCCAACCGTGTTGCTGCCGCTGTAGGTATAGCCTTGGCTCTGATTACCTCCCTTGGCGGCAAACATCCACTCCATTTCGGTGGGCAGACGATAGCCTTCAGCACCCCAGTTGCAGGCGACATTGGTATGATTGTTTCGGTTGGAATTCCAACCTGAAGGCCAGTCATCGGGATTGGTGCCGTAGTTGCCGTAGCTGTAGCAGGGAGTCAGCCCCTCCTGCATGCTGCGGCGGTTGCAGTATTCAATGGCATCAAACCAGCTTACCCGCTCCACAGGACCATTGGTGACATTAGTATAGTAAGAAGGATTGTTGCCCATCACAGCCTGGTATTCAGACTGAGTGAGCTCGTATTTATCGATGTAGAAGCTGCTGATGGTCACATTGGAAGTGCCGTTATGGAAAGTGCCACCTTCCACTAAGACAAAGTTTTCCGGTATAGGTGGTGTAGAACCATCATCGGCATAGACACGACAGAGGAAACTGCCATCCAAGTCATAGCCTTCCGCCCCGGCCTCCCAGATGATGTGTTTGCCGCTGCCGCCGGGCAGGTCATCGCCAAAGTCGCCGCTCAGGTGGGCAGGATCGGGGATGATGTCAAAGCTGGCACCGCCGTTGTCGCTGAGCTTGAAAGTGATGTCACAGAGGTCTCCCTCAGCATCGTAGAGGTCATAATAGATATCCACAATCTTGCTGCCGTCGGTACGCTGGCTGACTGTTACGTTGCTTACTTCTGGTGCAGAGCTGGGAATCGGTGTGCCCTCCACTTTGACGTAGTCCCAATGGGCATATTTGCTGGTTCCATCGAACTTGCTGGAGAGGCGCAGGCGCAGGTAGTTGCTTCCTGTGGGCACATCCACCGAGACCATAGTCCAGGCATTGCTGTTATTATTCACCGTGATCCAGTTGTCCCAATTTGCATAGTTGTCATACATCACGCTGTAGCGGCAATAGTCGTTGGCAGTATCCAGGTTTTTGGTAAAGTAATAAAAGCTTACCGTGTAGTGTGACGTGCCAGTATACCGGACTGTTTTTTGTTTGTTTTTAGTGTTATTTCTCTACGCATTTTTTGCTCCGCGTAGTGGGTTTTAATATTGCCTGGTTGTCGTATACTTCGGATGGCGTTTTGTATCCTAATGCCTCATGTATTCTATCGTTATTGTATATATAGATGGCACTATCTATCAGATCAATTGCTGCTTTTTTGCTGACGATCACG
>JAKQWO010000057.1 GCA_029561955.1 Candidatus Cloacimonadota bacterium | reverse complement strand
TTCGAATCCGATCTTGAGCTCCACTTTTCATTTTAAACAGAATAATAATAAACACGACAATGGAGCCTGTTTATAGTGGGTTCCAGGAGGAAAAATGGCAAAAGAAAAATTCGTACGTACCAAGCCACACGTCAACATTGGTACCATCGGTCACATCGACCACGGTAAGACTACTCTTACTGCGGCGATCACAACTTATTTAGCAAAGCAAGGCGGTGCTCAGGTCCGTTCATTTGATAGTATTGATAATGCTCCGGAAGAGAAAGCCCGCGGTATTACTATTGCTACATCACACGTCGAATATGAAACCGCAAATCGCCACTATGCACACGTGGACTGTCCCGGTCATGCTGACTATATCAAAAACATGATCACCGGTGCAGCGCAGATGGACGGTGCCATCCTCGTCGTGAGTGCTTATGATGGCCCCATGCCTCAGACCCGTGAGCACATTCTGCTTGCCCGTCAGGTTGGTGTTCCGGCGATCGTTGTCTTCATGAACAAGTGCGACATGGTCGATGATCCAGAGCTTTTGGACTTGGTGGAGCTTGAAGTTCGTGACGAGCTTTCCAAGTATGACTTCCCTGGCGATGACCTGCCCGTGATCCGCGGTTCCGCACTGTTGGCCCTCAACGGCGATCCCGAAGGCGAGAAAGGTATTCAAGAGCTTATGGATGCTGTGGACAGCTATGTTCCGCTGCCAGATCGTGCAGTGGACAAACCCTTCCTCATGCCTGTGGAAGACGTGTTCTCCATTCCCGGCCGTGGCACAGTGGCTACCGGTCGTGTGGAGCGTGGCGTGATCAAGATTCAAGACAAGGTGGAGCGTGTCGGTATCCGCGAAACTGTGGAAACCACCTGCACCGGCGTAGAAATGTTCCGCAAGCTTCTTGACGAAGCGCAGGCTGGAGACAACATTGGTGTGCTTCTGCGTGGCTTTGCAAAAGACGACGTCGAGCGCGGCATGGTTTTGGCAAAACCCAAATCCATCACCCCTCACAAGAAATTTACTGGCCAGACCTACGTGCTGACCAAAGACGAAGGTGGACGCCACAAACCCTTCCAAGATGGCTATCGCCCTCAGTTTTATTTCAGAACAACAGACGTGACCGGTACTGTGCACCTTCCCGAAGGTGTCAAGATGGTTATGCCTGGTGACAACGTGGAAATCATTGGCGAACTTATCACCCCCATCGCCATGGAGCAAGGTCTTCGCTTTGCTATCCGTGAGGGTGGACGCACCATCGGTAGCGGTGTGGTCGGTTCCATTGTAGAGTAAAGACACATGAGAGATATCATCATCCTTGCTTGTGACGAGTGTAAAAACCGTAACTACAATACCACTCGCAACAAGCGCAAGCATCCTGGCAAGCTGGAGCTAAAGAAATACTGCCCCACCTGCCGGAAACATACCTCTCACAAACAACGCTAAACTTAGCTTTGATAATGTTGCAGGACAGTAGTTCAACTGGTAGAGCACCGGTCTCCAAAACCGGGGGTTGCGGGTTCGATTCCTGCCTGTCCTGCCACGTTTCATCTATGGCTTCTTAAAAAGGAGCCATTAAGTTTTTGCTAAACGGGTAGAGTAATGAAATTCGAAAAAATAACTCGCTTCTTTCGCGAAGTTCGCGCAGAGATGCTTACCGTAACCTGGCCTACCAAGGCCGACGTCAAAGAGGGCACCGTTGTGGTGATCGTCATGTCAGCTATCACGGCGATATTCCTGTCGTTGGTGGATCTCGGTTTTGGTCAGATAGTCAAATTGGTGTTTAAATAGTAATGTCAGAGAAGAAATGGTATGTGGTTCATACCTACTCCGGCCACGAAAACAAGGTTAAGTTGGCGATCGAGAAAGGCCTCGAAGGTACCGACATGGAGGATGATCTTGGTAGAGTTTTGGTGCCCGTGCGCCAAACCTTTATCATCCGCGATGGTAAGAAGATAGATCGGGAACGAAAGCTTTTTACCAGCTATGTGATCTTGGAAGCTAACCTTACACCCAAGTTGCGTAGCTATATACTGAATGTTGCTGGAGTTACCAAGTTTTTGGGAGTTGGCAAAGACCGCAGAGAGCCCACTCCGCTTCCTGATGATGAGGTCAACCGTCTCTTGGGCATCGCCGATGCAGATTTTGACGCTAAGAGCTTCAACTATATGCCAGGAGACGCCGTGAAAGTCATCACGGGCCCCTTCACAGATTTTGAGGGCGTGGTCACCCAAATTGCCGATGGTGGTAATAAACTCACTATCGACGTGATCGTGTTTGGCAGACGCACACCCGTGGAACTGAGTTCCAACCAAGTAGAGATTCTTAAAAAATAGTATAGAGGTAAGATATAATGGCAAAACCAAAAGACGCAGTAGCCGTTATTAAACTGCAGCTTCCGGCAGGAAAAGCCACACCGGCACCTCCGGTAGGCCCTGCTTTGGGTCAAGCGGGAGTGAATATTCCCGAATTTTGCCGGCAGTTCAACGAAAAAACAGCCGATCAGCCTGGGATGATTTTCCCAGTGGTGATCTATGTGGCTAAAAATAAATCCTTCACCTTTGAGATCAAGACCCCGCCCGCAAGCGTGCTGATCAAAAAGGAAGCTGGACTGGCCAAAGGAAGTGCCACTCCAAACACCAGCAAAGTAGGAAAAATCACCCAGGATCAACTCAGGGCTATCGCCCAGATGAAAATCCAGGACATGAATTGCGAATCCCTTGAATCCGCAATGAGTATGATCGCAGGTACTGCAAGGAGCATGGGCGTCACCGTTGAAAACTGATGCTGCCTGTGCAGGAGAACATACTTCATTAAGGAGAGTCAATGAAACATAGTAAAAGGTACAAACATGCCTATTCGATGTTCGATCGCCAAAAACGCTTCGATCTTGATGAAGCGTTGAAGGTCTTGAAGACAATTCCCGCCTCCAAATTTGATGAGACCGTGGAAGTGCACTTCAACCTCGGCGTCGATCCTCGAAAAGCCGACCAGCAAATCCGTAACTCGCTCATCTTACCACATGGAACCGGTAAGACAATGCGGGTGCTCGTGTTTGCCGAAGGCGACAAGGCAACAGAAGCCAGCAATGCTGGCGCCGATTACGTCGGATTGGATGACCTGATCGAAAAGATCAGCGGTGGCTGGTTTGACTTTGATGTAGTCATCACCACACCAAATCTGATGGGACGTATCGGAAAACTGGGTAGAGTATTGGGTCCGCGCGGCCTTATGCCCAACCCCAAAGTCGGGACTGTTACCATGGACATCGGTAAAGCTGTCGAAGAAGCCAAGGGCGGCAAAGTCACCTATAGGGTAGACAAATTTGCCAACCTTCACATTCCGGCTGGCAAGATCAGCTTTAGCGCAGAGCAACTCAAAGATAACATCAAAGCCATCCTGGGCGCTGTCATCAAAGACAGACCAGCCACGATGAAAGGCGTGTATATCAAGAGTATCACCCTCTGCACCACCATGAGCCCCGGCATCAAACTACAGGTCGCAAGCGCAACCTTGGAAGCCAAGAGCTAAGGGAGATCAAAATGGTTCAAAGTGTAAAATATGACATCGTCACACATTTGAAAGAAAGATTTAGTGGTGCCAAAGCGATCGTACTTGTGGATTATAAGGGAATCAATGTCGAACAGGTAAACCAGTTACGCCGCAGATTCAGAGCGGAAAACGTGGACTACTTTGTTCAGAAAAACACCCTGATCAAATTAGCTCTCAATGATCTCGGTATTACAGAATTAGACGCTCATCTTACCGGCCCCACCGCAATTGCGGTCTGCCATGAGGATGAAGTAGCACCCACAAGAGTGTTGGTGAAGTTCAACAAAGAAGTGATGGAAAACATCGGCTTTCCCAGCTTTAAGGCAGGCTTCGTATCTGGAACCCTCTTGGATGTCAATCAGCTTACCGCATTGGCAGCCATGCCTTCCAGAGAAGAGCTGTTGGCCAAGATTTTGGGTAGTGCCCAAGCACCCATCACCAACTTCTTGAGTGTATCCCAAGGCATTATCCGCAGATTTATCTATGCGGTGCAAGCCATCCGTGATAAAGACACGGAAGCCAGTTAATAGGACCTAAAAATTAATTATACCCTGGAGGAAAAAATGTCCGATAAACAACAACAAGTAATTGAGTTGATCAAAGGGATGACCGTATTGGAACTCTCAGAATTGGTCAAAGAAATGGAAGAAGTATTTGGCGTGTCAGCCGCCGCTCCCGTGGCTGCATTTGCAGGCCCCATGCCCGGTGCTGCTGAAGAAGCCAAAGAAGAACAAAGCGAATTTGACGTGATCCTTACAAGTGCCGGCGACAAGAAGATCAACGTGATCAAAGTCGTGCGTGAAATCACCAAACTTGGCCTCAAAGAAGCAAAAGACTTGGTCGACAGTGCTCCCAAAATGGTGGTGGAAAAAGTGGGCAAAGAAGAGGCTGAATCAGTTAAGCATAAACTTGAAGAAGCTGGTGCCACAATCGAGCTTAAGTAAGGGATCACATCCCGAAACATTTGTCCAAAGAAAGTCCAGTGGGGCTTTCTTTGGGCTTTAATTATGTGTATAAAGATAAGAGTGCAAGGCTTGCAGCTTTTCTTTGTCCTCGGGCATGAGCTCGGGGCGGAGTTGAATAGTCTGCAATTGTGCACTACCCCCAATATCACAGATACGACTATGTATCACAATCAAAAAGGAGTGGGCTTTTGAGAAAGATCAAAAGTTTTTCCCGTATATCCGAAAGATTTGCGGAACTTGGAATCCCTGAAGTGCAGATTCCTAACCTCTTGGCGATGCAAGTGGAATCATTCGACGAATTCCTCCAGAAGGATGTCCATCCTCAGCGTCGTGAAAAGAAAGGACTGCAGGCTGTATTTGAATCCATCTTCCCATTGGAAGATGCCAAAGGGAACTTCCTGCTTGAATTTTCGGAATACAACGTGTTGCAAGAGAAGTACTCCATAGACGAATGCCGTGATCGTAATCTCTCCTATCAGGCGCCCTTGAAGGTGAAGATGAGACTGAGCATATTTGAGGACAACGAAGGAGTCCGTGAGCATAAAGACACCATCGAACAGGATGTCTTCCTGGGTGAGATTCCACTCATAACCCAACAGGGAACCTTCGTGATCAACGGTGCTGAAAGAGTGATCATCTCTCAGTTGCAGCGTTCGCCTGGAGTGTTCTTTTCAGAAGATAAGCATCCAAGCGGAAAGACCCTCTATTCCGCCAAAGTGATCCCCTACAACGGATCCTGGCTCGAATTTGACATCGATATTCACGATGTGATGTATGTGCATATCGACAAGCGTCGTAAGCTTCCCGTTACCACCCTTTTACGTGCCATCGGCATCTCAACAAATGAAGACTTAAGAAAAGTGTTTTACCAGAGTGAAAAGCTTGGCATCAAAGAGGCGAAAGGTCGCCATTTATACAAGGACATCTCCGTCAAATCAGAGCCGGAGCCCATTGCCATAGCCAACGAACAGATTACGGATAGTCTCATCGAGATTCTCGCTTCCCACAAGATAAAGACGGTGGAGGTGATCGACTACGATTTTGAAATTGCCAGGAAAGTGCTGGAAAATACGATAGCAAAGGATCCTACCACAAACACCGAAGAAGCCTTACATAAGATATATTACCTGATACGTCCCGGTGAAGAAGCTCCCCTTGAAGCCGCCAAACAACTGGTGGATCGCATGTTCTTCAATGAAAAGCGCTACAACTTGGGAGAAGTGGGACGCTACAAAATCAATAAAAGACTGGGGATAGACATCGATGAAAGCGTGCGCACCCTGCATGTGACAGACTTTGTGCACATCTTTAAAACTCTGATCAACATCTACAACGATGAAGATGAAATAGATGACATCGATACCCTTTCAAACCGTAGAGTGCGCACCGTGGGTGAGCTTTTGCAAGAGCAATATACCATCGGTCTTTCCATGATGGCTCGCATCATTTCTGAGCGTTTGGCCATTTCCAACACAGATGAGGTGACCGTACACGATCTGGTGAATAGCAATGCCATGATCTCTGTAGTGCAGTCCTTCTTCCTCACCGGTCAGCTTTCCCAATATATGGAACAGACCAACCCCTTGGCAGCTCTGAGGCACAAAAGAGCCCTTTCTGCGCTCGGCCCCGGTGGGCTCACCAGAGATAGAGCTGGCTTTGAAGTGAGAGACGTTCACTTCTCACACTACGGCCGTATTTGTCCCATCGAGACACCTGAAGGCCCAAACATCGGCCTCATCGTGTCTCCATCCATATATTCCAGGATTAACCACCTCGGCTTTATCGAAACACCATATCGTAAAGTGGTGGATGGCAAAGTGACAGATGATTATGTATATATGGATGCGGCAGAAGAAGATAAATACATCATCGGGCAATCAGACGTGGAGCTGAACGACGATCGTAGCTTCAAGAGCGAAACAATCTTTGCGCGTGAGCGTGGAGAATTCATGCAAGTGAGCCCCGATAAGGTTGACTTTATGGATGTGGCTCCTCAGCAGATGGTTTCCGTCTCCGCTGCCATGATTCCTTTTTTGGAGCATGACGACGCCAACCGCGCTCTGATGGGCTCAAACATGCAACGTCAAGCCGTGCCTCTCATCAATCCTCAAGCTCCCATCGTGGGCACAGGCATGGAAAAGATCGTGACTACAGATACATCCACCGTCACGGTGGCTCCCTTTGATGGCGTCGTCACGGATGTGAATTCAACTTATGTGGAGATTAAGCCAACAGACGAAAAAGACGAAGCCTTCTATCTGAGCACGGCAAACCGCATTTACCTCAAAAAGTTTGTGCGCACAAACCAAGACACCTGCGTAAACCAACGCCCCATCGTTAGACTGGGTGAAACGGTGAAGAAAAACCAGCCCATTTCAGATGGCGCCTGCGTTGAAGATAACCGTCTTGCCTTGGGCACCAATATGCTGGTTGCCTTCATGCCCTGGTATGGTTACAACTATGAAGATGCCATCATCTTAAGCGAGAAGGTGGCGCGTGAAGACACCCTCACCTCCATCTATATTGAAGAGATGGAAGTGCTTGTGCGCAATGTGAAAAACGGCCGTGAAGAACTGGCCTATGATATTCCCAACGTTCCTTCAACCGCACTGAGAAACCTGGATAAAACAGGTATCATCCGTGTGGGTGCTGTGATCGCTGCCGGCGACATCATCGTGGGTAAGGTTACACCCAAGAGCGTTGAGATTGATCCCTCTCCCGAAGAAAACCTGATGCGGGCTCTCTTTGGTGACCGCGCCGGAGACTTCACCAATAGCTCTCTCAAAGCTAAACCCGGCATGGAAGGCGTGGTGATTGACGTGAAGGTGTTTTCCAGGCTGGAAGACGGAGCCGAGTTTGAAGAGGATATGGAAGAAAAGATCCTCAAACTCAAGGACGAACTCAATCTGCGCCGCATGAAGGTGGAGGAATTCAAGCAAGAAAAGCTCAGCTCCATGCTCATCGGAGAAGTGTCTAAAACCATCTGGGACGAAAAGACTAACGTCTATTTCATCGCCCCTGGCAAGAAGATCACAGCCAAGGATATCGAGCGGATCAACTTCCGTCGCTTGGATCTGGATGTAGACTTGGTCGAAGACATGAATAAAAACGAGCTCATCTACTCCCAAGTCATCCTCAAGATCAAGCAATCCTTGGAACAGAGTGAAAACGTATATCGCAAATCCCGTGAGCGCATTCGCCATGGAGACGAACTTCAGTATGGAGTGCGTAAAATGGTGAAAGTCTACGTGGCCAAAAAGCGCAAGATAGAAGTGGGTGACAAAATGGCCGGACGTCATGGAAACAAAGGCGTTATCTCCATCGTGGCTCCCATCGAAGACATGCCCTTTACCGAAGACGGCACACCGGTTGACATCGTGCTTAACCCCCTGGGCGTGCCCTCTCGTATGAATATCGGCCAGATCATGGAGACTCACCTGGGTATGGCTGCCAAGACCTTGGGCTATGAAGTGGAAACTCCCATCTTTGACGGTGCTTCCGTGGATGACATCAAGAATGAACTGATCAAAGCTGGTCTCGAACCAGATGGGAAGCAGGTTCTCTATGATGGCAAAACGGGCGAGCCCTTCAGAGAAAGAGTCACAGTGGGCGTCATCTACATGATGAAGCTCAATCACCTTGTGGCGGACAAGATGCATGCCCGCTCCACCGGGCCTTACTCCCTCATCACACAGCAACCTCTGGGCGGAAAAGCTCAACATGGAGGCCAGCGTTTGGGTGAAATGGAAGTCTGGGCTTTGGAAGCTTATGGTGCGGCGCATATCTTGGAAGAAATGCTCACTATCAAATCAGACGATGTAGACGGCAGAAACAATGCCTTCAAAGCCATTACCAAAGGGGATAACCCACCCCCTCCAGGGATTCCGGAGTCTTTCAATGTGTTGATCAGCGAGCTGAAATCTCTGGGCTTTGACATCGAATTTATCAAAGAATCCGACGACATACAGGGAAGGTAAGAAAATGTTAAAAGAAAACAGACGTGAAATCCGACCCAATGACTACGACTTTGTGCGCATCAGTATCGCCTCTCCTGATACCATCGTAAACCAGTGGTCTCACGGAGAAGTCACCAAACCGGATACCCTGAACTACCGCACCCTCAAACCCGAAAAAGACGGCCTCTTCTGCGAAAGAATCTTTGGCCCAGAACGGGATTATGAGTGCGCCTGCGGAAAATATAAAAAGAAACGCTTTCAAAACACGGTCTGTGACCGCTGTAACGTGCTCGTAACCACTTCCAGAGTGCGCCGTACTCGCATGGGACACATCCAACTGGCGGTACCAATCGCCCATATTTGGTTTGTGAAAAGTGCGCCCAGCAAGATCGGCACTCTGCTGGATATGACGGTGAAAGACTTGGAGCGTGTGCTCTATTATGAGTCTTTCATTGTGATCGATCCAGGCGACACCCCCTATGAAAAGATGGAGCTGCTCGAAGTGGAAGAGTATAATGAGATCAAAGATAAGGTGGGGGACAACTTCCTTTGCCTCATGGGCGCCGAAGCTATCCGTGAGCTGCTCATGCGCATCGATCTCAAAAACGAAGCTCTCAACATCCGCTCCCGCCTGAAAATGGAAAGAGCGGCTTTGCATAAACAAAAACTCGTAAACAAGCTCAGAGTGGTGGATGCCTTCATCAAGAGCGGTAACAACCCTGAGGATATGGTGATGGAGGTCTTACCTGTATTGCCACCCACACTCAGGCCCTTGGTGCCCCTGGAAGGTGGCCGCTTTGCAACTGCTGACTTTAATGACCTTTATCGCAGAGTCATCACCCGCAACAACAGGCTCAAACAACTGATAGAGATCAGAGCCCCTGAGGTAATCCTCCGCAACGAAAAACGTATGCTTCAAGAAGCTGTGGATGCCCTGATCGACAACTCCCGCAAGCCTCGTCCCGTTAGAGGCAGAGGAAGCAGACCCCTTAAATCTTTGACTGATCAGCTCAAAGGAAAGCAAGGGCGCTTCCGTCAAAACCTCTTAGGTAAGCGTGTGGACTACTCTGGCCGCTCTGTGATTACTGTGGGCCCAGAGTTGAAGCTCTATCAATGTGGCTTGCCCAAAGAAATGGCTGTGGAGCTCTTTAAACCCTATCTCATCGAGCGTCTGCAAAAGCTGGGTGAAGCGGACAAGGTGAAGAACGCCAAGAAACTCATCGAGAAAAAGCAGCCGGAGATATGGTCTATCTTGGAGGATGTGATCAAGGATTACCCTGTGCTTTTAAACCGTGCGCCCACCTTGCACCGCCTGGGCATCCAAGCCTTTATGCCTGTCTTGACCGATAACAAAGCCATCCAACTGCACCCCATGGTCTGCGTGCCTTTCAATGCAGACTTTGACGGTGACCAGATGGGTGTCTACGTGCCGCTCAGTCACGAAGCACAGATTGAAGCCAGGGTGCTGATGCTCTCCACTCGCAACCTTCTTTTGCCCGCCAACGGACGCCTGGCCATGGCTGCCAACCAGGACATCGTCTTGGGCTGCTTTTACCTCACCATGGAAGGCACTCCTGTCCCAGAAGACATCAGCAAACTGCGCAGATTCTACTCACCCTTGGAAGTGATCTCCGCTTTTGAAAATGAAGAGCAACTCGCCTCCGTGAAGGGACAGACAGATTTCCAGCGTGAACTGGACGTCCACACCTGGATCAGAGTCTATGTGGATTCTGAGCTTATCACCACCACAGTGGGCCGGGTGATCTTCAACCAAGCAATCCCCACTGAAGTGGGCTTCCAGAATAAAACCTTTGATAAGGGCGGACTTAACGATCTCGCCATGCTCGCCTATGATGCAGCAGGACAGCATCGTACCGCTATCATGCTGGACGAAATCAAAGACCTTGGATTTCTCTATGCCACCAGAGCTGGAGTTACCTTTAGCTTTGCCGATATCGTGGTGCCCGAGCGCAAAGACAAGATCATCGAAGAAGCCGAAGCAGAAGTCAAAAAGGTTTTTGACCTGCACCAGAAGGGCGGAATCACTGAAAATGAACGTGTGGGACGTGTGGTCGACCTCTGGAAAAAGACCACCGTGAAAGTCACAGACGAGATGATGACAGAACTCACCGACCATGGTGCCGGCTTGAACTCCATTTACCTGATGTACAAATCCGGTGCACGTGGTTCCAAAGACCAGATCAAGCAATTGGGCGGAATGCGTGGACTGATGGACAAGCCCTCCAAGATCGGGGCTACCGGTGGTGTAGACGTGATCGAAACGCCCATTAAATCTAACTTCTATGAAGGTCTCACCGTGCTGGAATACTTCGTTTCCACTCACGGTGCCCGTAAAGGTCTGGCCGATACAGCCCTCAAGACTGCAGACGCCGGTTATCTCACCCGCAGATTGGTAGACGTGGCTCAAAATGCTATCATTACCGAGGAAGATTGTGGCGCCAATCAAGGTGTGCACATGCAAGTCCTCAAAGAGGGAAATGACGAGGTGCAATCCCTGTCAGAACGCATCCAAGGCCGCACCGCTCTGGAAGACGTGGTAGACCCCATCACCGGCAGAATCTTGGTTTCCGCAGGCGAAGAGATCAGCAACAGGGTGGCGCTCACCATCCAAAAACACGGCATCAAAGACGTTTACGTTCGTTCTGTGCTCACCTGCAAAGCGGAACGTGGCATCTGTGCCAAATGCTATGGACGCAACCTGGCAACTCAAAAGCCCGCTACTATCGGAGACCCCGTGGGCATTATTGCCGCTCAAAGCATCGGTGAACCCGGAACACAGCTCACACTGCGAACCTTCCACATCGGTGGAGCAGCATCCACGGCTACGGAACTGGCAGAGGTTTCCTCAAGCCACGACGGCATAATCAAGTTTGACCGCATGAACACAGTCACCAACAAGCAAGGCCAGATGATTTCCGTCTCTCACTTGGGCAAGATCCACTTGATAGACCCCGAAGACGAAAAGAGCGTCTTGGAAGAGTATAAAGTGGAATATGCAGCCACGGTGCACGTGCAGGACGGAGACAGGATCACCAAAGGCACCAAGCTGTTCAGTTGGGACCAATTCAATAACCCCCTCATTTCTTCTGCTGAAGGCGTGCTCTCTTACGACAACTTCATCAAAGATATTACCTATAAGGAAGAATACAACGATATCACCTTCTCCAAGGATATCACCATCATCGAATCCAAAGACCGCAAGAAACAGCCTCAGTTCCGCATTGTAGCTGATGACGGCTCCGCTGTCTTGATTCCCTTACCCTCGGGCTTGGTCATAAAGAAAGAAGACGGTGTTTATGTACACACAGGCGACATCTTGGGTCAAACCTCTCGTATGACCATCAAGCAGAGAGACATCACCGGTGGTTTGCCCAGGGTGCAAGACCTTTTTGAGGCGCGTGTTCCCAAGGATAAGGCCAAGATTTCTGACATCAACGGCCGCATCACAATCGGTGGACTCAAGAAAACAGGTCGTGACATCTTTGTGACTCCTACAAACGGTCTCTTTGCGCCGGCAGATGGCAAGATCATTATCACGACAGAAGATGACAGCACCAGAATCGTGTTGCTGACAAACAAATCCGTAATCACCAAAAACGATGGTAAAGTGAGCATCAATGTAGAAGGAAAAACCAAGACTGTCACCGTCTCAAAGCGCAGCGGCACCACCGTGGAATACAATATCCCCAGAAATATGGAAGTGATCGTGGAAGATGGCAAGAGAGTGAAGAAAGACGTTCCTCTCTGTGGTCTTGTCTTTGAAATTCCTGAGCTTCAGGAAAACATTGTCGAAACTGGAGATATGGTTCAGAAAGGTCAAGCTTTAGCCGGTCGTAAGTATTCCATTCCCAGCGGCAAACGCATCATCGTGCACCAAGGCGACTACGTGGAAAGCGGAGATGCCCTTTCCGATGGCCCTCTGGACCCTCACGACATGCTGGTCAAAGGCATTATCGAGGCTCAGATCATGATCCTCAACGAGATCCAGGAAATCTATCGCAAACAAGGTGTGAAGATTGACGACAAACATGTCAGCGTCATCATCCGCCAGATGTTTAAGAAGGTACGCATCATCGATCCCGGCAACACCTCCTTCTTGGAAGGTGAGATCGTGGATAAGGTGAAAGTGGAACGTGAAAACCGGGAAGTCCTTCAATTTGGCAAAGTTCAAGCCAAATTTGAACAACTGCTTCTGGGCATCACCAAGACCTCATTGCTCACCGATAGCTGGCTCTCCAGCGCATCCTTCCAAGAGACCACCAAGGTGCTCACCAAAGCCGCAATCGAGGGTAGTATAGACCGCCTGGAAGGCCTCAAGGAAAGCATCATCCTCGGTCACCGCATCCCTGTGGGAACCGGAACCAAGGTCTACAACCAGATGATAGAAAGAGCTGTTGCCAATGGAAAGACAGTAGCCGACATCATCGCCGAACTTGCACACTCTGATGTCCAAGACGAAACTGCGGACATCTTAGACTTTTAAACCCAAATGAAAAACATAAAAGATACTGGAGGAATCAGTGCCAACAATCAATCAACTGATTAGAAAAGGCAGAACCCCGATCGAGAGTAAGAAGAAAAACAGGGCGCTTATGGGATGTCCGCAAAGGCGCGGAGTATGCACTCGTGTTTACACGACGACGCCCAAAAAACCAAACTCTGCTCTCAGGAAAGTAGCCCGTGTTCGTTTAGTTAACGGAATCGAAGTTACAGCTTATATTGGTGGTGAAGGTCATAACCTGCAGGAACACAGCATCGTGCTGGTTCGTGGCGGTCGTGTAAAAGACCTTCCCGGCGTACGCTATCACATTGTGCGTGGAGCTTTAGACACTGCTGGAGTGGAGAAGCGCACAAACTCACGTTCCAAATATGGAACCAAACGACCCAAAAAGAGTAAATAGGCGAGGTAAAGCATGTCCAGAAAGAGAAAAGCAGTAGTCCGGGAAGTGTTGCCGGATCCCAAATACAACGATGTCGTGCTTACTAAGTTTATGAACTGCCTTATGCTTAGCGGCAAGAAGAGCCTGGCTGAAAAGATCGTCTACGGCGCCTTCGACCTCATCGAGCAAAGGATGAAACAGCCGCCCCTGGAAGTCTTTAAGACTGCCCTGGAAAACGTGCGCCCCATGGTGAAGGTGGTCTCCCGCCGTGTGGGTGGATCAAACTACCAGATCCCCATGGAAGTAAACGAGAAAAACGGCCGTGCCCTGGCTTTCAGATGGATCATCGCCTTTGCCCGCGCTCGCAGCGAAAAGACTATGATCGAAAAGTTAGCTGCTGAACTCATGGCTGCCTACAAAAAAGAAGGCGCATCCATCAAGAAACGTGAGGAAACCCACAGAATGGCTGAAGCAAACAAAGCTTTTGCCCATCTCAGATGGTAAAACCAATCAACATCTTAACTCAATACCCCGGCTGAAAAAGCTGGGGTATTTGCTTTGAATCTGCAAGTTTGCAATTGACAAGATACCCTGTTTTTAATCTCTAGTACTTATCAGCGCGTCCCTGTAGCTCAGTTGGATAGAGTGGCACCCTCCGAAGGTGAAGGTCAGGCGTTCAAATCGCCTCAGGGACGCCAGATTCTATCGCTACTTGGAATAGATACCACATGACCACTGAACCGATTCTCACCCTGCAAGGGCTTGGCAAAAGCTTTGGTGATAGGCAGATATTCTCTGAGCTATCCTTGGGCATCCATGAGCTGGATAAGATAGGCATTGTAGGCATAAATGGCTGTGGTAAAAGCACCTTGCTCAAGTGCATCGGCGGCAGCGTGGCCCCCACTTCCGGCGAGATCATCTATAGAAACGAGCTCAAAATCTCCTACTTAGCCCAGGACCCAATCTATGATCCGAATATGCTGGTGCTGGATTATCTCTTTGCGGATCACCAAATCCCTGCTGATGAAAGCTATATCTTCAAGAGTGTGCTCACCCGCCTGGGTATCACGGAGTTTGATAAACCTTTAGGCTTGCTTTCGGGAGGGCAGCGGCGCAAGACCTTCCTCGCTTCCGCTTTGGTAAACGAGCCTGACCTGCTGATTCTCGACGAACCCACCAACCATCTGGATTTGGATACCATCGAGTGGCTGGGTGAATATCTGGCCAAACTCAAGAAAACCGTCCTCTTCGTGACTCACGATCGCTATTTTCTGGATACCGTTTCTAGTAAAATCTGGGAGCTGGAAGGCGGCAAACTACACATCAGCCGTGGCAATTACAGCGATTACCTCAAAGGCAAACTACAACGTGAAACGGACGCCCTGCGCAAGGAAACCCGTCGGCAAGCTCAACTTTCCAAAGAGCTGCAATGGCTTTCACGCGGTGCCAAAGCACGTAGCTCCAAGCCCAAACACCACATCGACCGCGTCAAAGAACTGCTCAGCAAATCATATCTGATCAGCCAAGCCGAGCTGGATATCTCCTTCCAAATAGACCGCTTGGGCAAGACCATCATCGAGCTGCACCGGCTCACCAAGGGCTATGACGGGCAGTTGCTTTTCAAGGACATCGAACACCACTTCCAACCCCGTGAACGCATCGGCATCATCGGCCCCAACGGCTGTGGCAAGACCACTCTCCTCAAGATCATCGCCGGAGAGGAAGACCCAGATTCTGGCAGCGTCAAGATCGGCGTCAATACCAATATCGCCTACTACAAACAGGATGAAGACAGCTTTGATCCCACTTTGACGGTCTATGAATACATCGCCCAATATGCGGAAGTGATCAAGACCAAAGACGGCACGCGCCACAGTGCCTCCGAGATGCTGCAACGCTTTTTGTTTGATGGCAAGATGCAGCAACAGAAGCTCAGCGCCCTCTCCGGTGGCGAAAGAAAGCGGCTCTATCTGCTCAAAGCCCTGATGTTTGGCTCCAACTTCATCATCTTGGACGAACCCACCAACGACCTCGATATCCGCACCTTGGAGATCTTGGAAGACTACCTAGACGCCTACGAGGGCTGCCTCTTGGTGGTCTCCCACGATCGCTTTTTCCTCGATCGCTGCGTGGATTATCTCTTTGTCTTTGAAGGCACTTCCATCCGCAAAATCCCCGGCAACTACTCGGATTACCTGCTGCTCAAACGCTTTGCCGAAGAGGAGAAAGAGGAAAATGCCAAGAGCTCTAAGGACACACGCCCACCTAAAGAAAAGAAGGGGCTCAGCTACAACGAACAACGTGAGCTGCAGCTTCTTGAGACGAAGATCAGGGAACTCGAGGCAGCCCTTGAATCTCTGGAGCAGGAGCTGCATCAAAGCGGCCTCACACCGGAAGATTACGCCCGCATCGGTGCCCAGCAGATCCAGTTCAACCAAGAGCTGGAAGAATGCTCGGATAGATGGTTGGAACTGAGTTTAATATAGTTTTAATCTCCCTAAATTATAGGCATAAAAAAGCCCACTCCTCCGAAAGGGTGGGCTAAAAGGAATGGTCGGGATGACAGGATTCGAACCTGCGACCACTTGAACCCCATTCAAGTACGCTAGCCGGACTGCGCTACATCCCGAGCCTTTTGAGCCATCAAAATTAAGAGCCCTTTTTTGACAAGTAAAATCTATGCTTGACAGGGGAGGCTCACATATAAAAGTGTGCTCAGATCTATGTCACATCGCAAGATATGGATTTTAAAATATATTAACAATGGGGCGCAAATAGACAGAAAGCTCTGGTATCTTTGCGCCAAGATGGAAGATAAATGAGTTTGATTTCAGCCCGCGGGCTCAGTTTTGAGTATGGCGGACAACGCGTTTTAACTGAGCTAAGTTGCAGCATTGAGCACAATAGCCGCATTGGCCTCATCGGTGCCAATGGCAGCGGCAAAACAACGCTTATCCGCTTGTTTTTGGCGGAGCTGCAGCCTACTGAAGGCACCATCAATCGGGCTTACACCCTCAAGATAGCCTATTTGCCTCAAAATGCAAAAGTGCAGCCGGGCCTTGCTTTGATAGACTTCGTCAAGGCTTCCCGGCCTGACATTCTGACTCTGCAGGCTCAGATTCAAACCCTTTCTGCTCAATTGGATCAAGATCATCAGAGCAAGACCGAGGAGCAGTTGCATGACGCCGTTGAGCGCTTTACCAGTTTGGGTGGCTATGAATGGGAAAACGAGGTCAAGCACGTGTTGATGTCGCTCAATTTCCAGCCTGAGATGTGGGACATAGACGTGGGTCTATTGAGTGGGGGAGAGCAGACGCGGCTCTGTTTGGCGGCCATTTTGCTCAAGCCTCACAATCTCCTCATCATGGACGAACCGACCAATCACCTCGATATCGCCATGATTCGCTGGCTGGAAAGCTATCTGCTCAAGCAGGATAAGCCCTATCTGCTGGTCTCGCACGATCGTAGCTTTCTGGATGCCTGCGCTACCTCTATCTTCCATATCCGGGATGGCCAGCTCTCCATCACCAAGGGCAACTACAGCTCCTTTGCCGAGGCAGATGAAATCGCCCGCCAGAGCGCACAAAAGACCTATGAGCGGCAAAAGAAGGAGTATGAGGAGACGATGGACTTTGTGCGCCGAAATATTGCCGGGCAAAAGACCAAGCAAGCTCAGAGCCGCCTCAAACGCCTGGAAAAGATGGAATTGCAGCCAGCGCCTCAGCAGGACAAGCAATTCAAGCTCAAGATTCAGACCCAAGGTCGCAGCGGCAATGATCTCTTTATCCTGCAAGATGTAAGCTTTGGCATCGGAGGCAAGCAGCTTGCACAAAAGATAGACCTCTACGCCGGTTATCAGGATAAAATCTGCATCATCGGCCCCAATGGCTGCGGCAAAACCACTTTCCTTCACCTGCTCATGGGGGATCACACAGATTATCAAGGCTGGCTTAAGATTGGTGCCTCTCTCGACATAGGCTATTTTGACCAGCACAATGTGGATCTTGATCCCTCGCTCAGCGTGATGGATACGCTCTGGCAGTTGGTTCCCGCCGAGCCTCAGGGCTATGTGCTTAGCTTTTTGGCTCGTTTTGGCTTCACGGGCGATGAGGTGCAAAAGACGGTAGGCGTCCTGAGCGGTGGCGAAAAAAGCAGGCTCTATCTGGCTGTGCTCATTCACAGCAGACCCAATCTCTTGATCATGGACGAACCCACCAACCACCTGGATACTCAGGTGGCGGATGCCCTTCTGGAAGCACTGCAAAACTATGAAGGCAGCATCATCTTCGTCTCTCACGATCGCTGGTTTCTCTCGCGTTTGGCCACCAAGTTTTGGGTCTTTACCAAAGAGCTGGAAGAGGGCGTTATTTACGATACCATTCGTGAGGTGGATGGCGATGCAAATACGGCTATCGAGAGAAGCTTTTACGTTCCTGAAGTGGAAAAGACACCCAAAAGCAAGCCAACCCAAAAGGTAAAGCGGATCAACCCCCTGGTTTTGGAGCGCAAGCAAGCCGAGATCGACGTTCTGCAGGCACAAAAGTATGCTCTTCAAGACCAACTCTTGGCTTTGCAGGCCCGCCTTTCGGATTCCCAAAGCTACAGCGATATGGAGCTCTTGAAGACTTTGCATCAGGAGCAAAAGAGCCTGGAAACACAGATCGAATCGCTCTCGCAAGATATAGACAATGCTGAACACGAATATCTGGAGTTACTCTGTGAATAAGCGTAAAAGAATCGGCTTTACCACCAGCTTGCCCGTCGAGGTTCTCTTCGCCGCTGGACATGTTCCCGTAGACTTGAACAACCTCTTCTTGGAGCATGATTCCTCCGCTTTGGTGCATGCAGCGGAGCTCAAAGGCTTTCCTGCCACCGTGTGTTCCTGGATCAAGGGCAACTTCAGCACCGCCCTGGCCTCAAATCTGGATGAAGTGATCGGCATCACCCAAGGCGACTGCTCCAATGCCCAATCCCTGCTGGATATGATTGGCGAAGAAGGGCTGCCCACCTTTACCTTTGCTTTTCCACCCCGCCGTAATTATGCGGATTTGGATCGGGAAATCCGCAGGCTGGAAGAGCATTACGAGGTGGATAGAAGCCAAACCATGCAGGCCAAAGAGCGGCTGGACAAAATCCGCGCCAAGCTGCTCATCCTGGATGAATACACCTGGAAACATCGCTTGGTGAGCGGCAAAGAGAACCATCTCTGGCTGGTCTCATCTTCAGATTTTAATGGCAATCCGGATCGCTATGAAGAGGAGCTGGATGCTTTCCTTGCAAAAGCTAAGCAGCGTGAGCCGCTGCCTGCCAAGCTGCGTTGCGCCTTTCTGGGTGTGCCGCCCATCTATCGTGATCTTTATGACACCATCGTGGAACTGGGCTCGGATGTGGTCTACAACGAGGTGCAGCGTCAGTTTTCTATGCCCTATCTGGAGGATGACATCGTGGATCAATATCTGCGCTTTACCTATCCCTACACCGTGAAGGAGCGGCTGGCAGACATCATTCCCGAGCTCAAGAAGCGTGATGTGCACCTACTGATCAGCTATATCCAGTCCTTTTGTCATCTGCAGATAGACAACATCCTGCTCAAAAAGTATCTCAAACAGCCGTTTTTGACTCTGGAGGGAGACAGGCCGGAGCCCATGGACAGCCGTACTTTGCTGCGCTTGGAAAGCTTTTTTGAGGTGCACTCGTGATCGTTGCCTTAGGGTTAAGTGGCGGCTTGGATTCCGCCATAGCTGCTGCGCTGCTCCTGGAAGCCGGACACGAGGTAATCGGCCTCACCATGAGTATTTACGATCCCCAATATCCCATCCTCCAAGCTTCCGGCAAAGGCTGTTTCGGCCCCGGTGAAGAGGCCAATCTTGAGGCGGCCAAATCCCTGGCAAAGCGGCTTGGCATCCCGCATTATGTGATTCCCCTGCAAGAGGAATTCACCCGCTGTGTGCTTTCTTATTACCGTAAAACCTATCTGGACGGACTCACGCCCAACCCCTGTGCCCGCTGCAATGGCCAGATCAAGTTTGGAGCGTTGAAAAGCAAAGCTTGGGAGCTGGGCTTGGAATTTGACGTCTTTGCCACTGGACACTACGTGCGCCGACGCTGGAATCCTGAGCTTGGTTTGTGGCAGCTTTTACGTGCCAGAGACAGCAGCAAGGATCAGAGCTACTTTCTCAGTCTGCTCAGTCAGGATCAGCTCGCCTCCGTGCTCTTTCCCTTGGGAGAATATACCAAGGCGCAGGTGCGAGATTTAGCCAAAGCCAGAAACTGGGACTTTCTCTTACAACGCTCAGAAAGCCAAGACTTTATCTCCACTCAGGATCATCTGCTGCTCTTTGATCCGCGGCAGCTCATCCCCGGCGAGATTGTGGATTGGACAGGCAAGGTGCTCGGCGAGCATAAAGGGCTCATCCATTATACCATAGGCCAACGTAAAGGCTTAGGTGTGAGCGGCATGCCGGAGCCCGTTTTCGTTACCAAAATCGATGCCCCAAACAACAGACTGGTCTTGGGAACGCAGGAGATGCTTTTTGGAGACAGCCTCATCGCTTCCCAGATGAACTGGCTCTCCATCAGCGCATCAGAGCTGCCTTCCAGAGCCAAAGCCAAGATCCGTCAACAGCACCAACCCGCCACCTGTTCCATCGAATCTGTAGGCCCAAATAGCATCAAATTGAGCTTTGACGAGCCGCAACTGTCCATCACTCCGGGGCAGATTGTGGCTTTGTATGAAGAGGACATCCTGCTGGGTGCGGGGATAATCGAATTAACACTTTAAGCCTTGCACGTCCCGATATTCCGTTTACATTATCTCTATAGAAAAGGAGGTGAATATGACCGACAATATTTACGAAGGCCACGAGATTCCTGAAGAAGAAAGGAAGCGTATCGACGATCGGGTGATAGAAATGGAGCCCGATAAGTTTAAGTTTTATGAAGACTTGCGCCGCAAAGCCAAGAATTGGAACAAGGAGAAAGGCGGTAAGATCGGCGGCAAGGTGGGTGAATATCTATTTTTATTGCCAGACTTTTTTATCCTGCTCACTCGTTTGATGGTGGACAAGCGTGTATCCGTCAAACGCAAGCTAATGATCGGCGGGATCGTCGCTTATGTGATGCTTCCCTTTGATATCATCCCCGATTTCATCCCCCTCATCGGCCATGTAGACGATCTTGTCTTGGTGGTTTTGGGCCTGAATATGGTCCTTAACGACACAGAAGAGCATATCTTGGCGGATAATTGGAGCGGGGAAGGTGATCTACTGCAGCAGCTTCAGAAGGTCACCGCAGCCGCTGAGAAGTTCTTGGATAAAAACCTCATGCAACGCATCAAAAAGTGGCTGGGCAAATACTCTAAATGAAGGCTTTGCTCTTAGCCACCCACAATCCGGATAAAGTCAAAGAGATCAAAGACTTGCTAAAAGGCTTGCCCGTCAAGCTTTATAGCCTTTTGGATTTCGAGGGTCTCTCCGAAGTGATCGAGGACGAACCTACCATCTTGGGTAATGCGACCAAGAAGGCTCTACAGATGGCGCAGGAATCGCAAATGCTTTGTTTGGCGGATGATACTGGGCTCTTTATCGAAGCTTTAAATGGCGAGCCGGGTGTGTTTTCAGCACGTTGGGCTGGGCCTGATTGCAGCTATCGGGACAACCGCCTCAAAGCACTAAGACTGCTCGATGGGATCGTCGATCGTAGAGCAGAATTCCGAACCGTAGTCGCTCTGGCCGCACCGGATGGTATCATCGCTACCAAAGAAGGTGTGGTAATGGGCAGTATCACTACCGAAGAGCGCGGAGAACACGGCTTTGGCTACGACGCCATCTTTGAAGTGGGAGAGCTCACCTACGCCGAGATGTCAGACGAGCAGAAGAACACCCTTTCACATCGGGCATTGGCCATCCAGGCCATCCTACCCATCATTGAAACAACAATTAAGTTATAAATACAGAGGAAGTTATGATTAAACCACATGTTTTTAGACAATACGATATCCGTGGCATAGTAAACGAAGAAATCAATGCGGAAACCTACTACATGATCGGCAAGGGCTTTGGCAGCTACCTGAGAGCCAAAGGCTTCAAGACCGTGGTGGTGGGGGGTGACGCCCGCCCCAGCACCCCAGAGCTCAAAGAACAACTGATCAAAGGCTTACTCGAAACTGGCTGCGATGTGACCGACTTGGGCATCGTAGCCACTCCCGTGCTCTATTACAGCATCTGGAGGCTCAAGGTGGACGCCGGTGCCATGGTGACCGCCAGCCACAATCCCAGTGAATACAACGGCTGCAAGCTCAATCTGGGCCCCGCATCCGTCTACGCAGAGGAGCTGCAGAAAGTGCTGGGCATCATCCAGAAAGGTGAGTTTTATGAGGGCGAAGGTGAGCTCATCGACAACTACGACATCAACGAGGATTATATCGACTACGTGAGCTCACACATCAAGCTCCAGCGTCCCGTGAAGGTGATCGTGGACGGCGGAAACGGCATGGGCGGCCCCTATTTACCGGAAATCCTCGCCCGTCATGGTTGTGAAGTGATAGAGATGTATTGCGAACCGGATGGAACCTTCCCCAATCACCATCCCGACCCCACCATCGAGAAGAATATGCACGACCTCAGCCGTGACGTCGTGGAAGCGGAGTATGAGCTGGGAATCGGCTTGGACGGTGATGCAGACCGCATTGGCGTGGTGGACGAGAAAGGGAAAATGCTCTATGGAGACCAGATTCTCAATATCTTTACCCGTGATTACCTCAAAGACAATCCCGGCAAGACCATCATTGCCGACGTCAAATGCTCCAAAAACCTCTTTGACGACATCAAAGCGCACGGTGGCATCCCCATGATGTACAAAACCGGACACGCCAATATCAAGATGAAGATGCAAGAGCTTGGAGTTGAATGTGCCGGCGAAATGAGCGGACATATGTTTTTCAAAGACAAATACTTGGGCTTTGACGATGCCATCTATGCCGGAGCGCGCCTGGTCGAGATCGTCTCAAAAACCGATGCGCCTGTCTCCACCTACTTAGCTGATCAACCCAAGATGTTTGTCACTCCCGAAATCCATATTCCCTGCGAAGATAAACGCAAACACGATGTAGTGCATCAGGTGTGCGATGAATTCAAGGCAGAAGGCTATGACGTCACCGATATCGACGGTGCACGCATTACCTTTGCCGATGGCTGGGGACTGATTCGCGCTTCAAATACCACTCCCGTTCTGGTGACTCGCTACGAAGCCGTGAGTCAGGAGCGTGTGGAGGAAATCAAGAAGCTGATCGAAGAGAAAGTGAGTAAGTGGATGTAGCTTTTTAAGTCGTCAGTCGTCAGTAGTCAGTCGTCAGTCGCTAATGACCCGTGCCAAAAAACCGGACTAAAAATCATAAGGAGAACACCATGAAAATTAAGTCCAACAACGGGGTAATTCTACGGTACAGTGAAGCCTTCAAGCTCAAAGTAGTTGAGGAGATTGAAAAAGGACACTTGACAATT
>JAKQWO010000045.1 GCA_029561955.1 Candidatus Cloacimonadota bacterium | reverse complement strand
TTAATTCGTGTTAATTCGTGTAATTCGTGGATAAAAAAGAAAAGCTCCACCGTGGCCTCGATCTACACCACAAACATCTGTATCTGTGCCACTTGCGTCAGCGACTGACTACTGGCAACTGACTACTTGGGAAGCGGCGGTTCGGGATGAGCCCGTACACGCTCCTCCCAGCGCGGCTTGCCCTGATTAAATGTTCTGAACTGGAACGTTTTATGCTTCATTTCTGAGCAGAGACAAAAACACTAATCCAAAAGGAGGTTAGGATGAAACTTTACTCTCTCTACCTCAAGTATGTGAGCCACTTACGCAGCAACCCTGCCATTTTCAGGTGGCTGTATGGATTCACACCGCCCCAGACTCTTTGGGGTCAGTATTGGGATTGGACTACCGTCACACTGCGTAACTGTTTACGGCGCTATCTCAAGCCGGAAATGACGCTTTTGGATATGGGTTGCGGGCCTTATGCGGTGCTTTCCCGCTTTGCCAAAGAGAAGCTGCATTGCAACGCCATCACCGGAGCTGATCACTGTCACGAATTGATAGAATATGCCAAAGAGACCGATCCGGACAGTGGCATCGAATATGTGCACAGCGATCTGTTTGAAAATATCGGCGGGAAGTTTGATCTGATCATCTTCAATGCGCCTTATATAGAATCAGAAAAGGGCACATTAAGGGGCTTATTCCCCACGGAATTGGATCGGAAGCGCTTTTGCGGAGGTAAAGATGGAGCGGCGACGGTGGTACGTTTCCTGCGCGATGCGCCAAAATATCTGGAACTGGAAGGGAAATTGCTCCTTGGAGTAAATCACTACCACATAAGCCGGGAAGTGACGCAGAGTGTGATTTTCAAATCAGGTTTCAAGACAGTGGCGATGCACGACAATCCCCTCACCCGATCCTGTGTCTACGTCTTAAAGGAGAGAAAATGGAGAGATGTAACAAGTGTTTGATGCCCGACGATCTTGCGGGCAGTGATTTTGATGAGAATGGTGTATGCTCTTGGTGTAGAAGTGATTATCCGCCCTATGATCTGAAGGGAGAGAGTGTTTTGGCCGCCAAATTCAAGGGTTTGGGTGCGCATGAAGGCGAGGCGGACTGCTTGGTGGGTTTGAGTGGCGGCAAAGACAGCACCTATGCGCTTTATCGGCTGGTTAGGCATTATGGCCTTAAGGCTGAAGCTTTTATCTATACGCATGGCGGCAGCAACGCCTTTTCACTGCATAACGCCCAGACCACCTGTGAAAAGCTGGGTGTGCCGCTGCATGAGGTGTCTTTGCCCAAGGATAAACATAAGAAAGCTTTTCTGCATTACTTTCGAGCCTGGCTGGCGCACCCCAATCCCACCTCCGCGGGTATGACCTGCGTGGCCTGCAAACACCTGCACATCCTCGGTTCGCAGATCGCCACCAAGCGCAGAATCCCTTATGTGGTGTGGTCTTCCACGCCTTTGGAATACTCGCCTTTTTTGGCGATCAAGCACAGGGGCGATAAGAAGAATCCTTTCAAAAGAGCGGGTATGCTGCAAAGTGCGATGCAGATGGGCAAGGAGATGATCCGCTCGCCCAAGTTTGCCCGCGGCGTGTTGGCTGATCCGCATACCAGCATCTTTGGCTGTTTGGCGGTGTTTCCCAGTTCCAGCTACCTCAGATACAGGTTTCCACAGGTCAAATCGTTGATGTTTTACGCATATGAAAAGTGGGATCCGGAGCTGATTTTGAAGACGATCAAAACGGAACTGGACTGGAAGCTTCCGAGCGAGATCAAGGAAGATTGGCATACGGACTGCGTTTTCAACGTCTTCAAGGAGTATATGTTTCAGAAGATGTTTGGTGCCTCCTACACGGATTCGCATCTCAGCAATCAGGTGCGCAAGGGCTTCATCACACGAGAGGAAGCCTGGCAGAAACTGGTGGAAAGTAAGCAGTTCTACGCTGCCTCGCTGCTGCCGGCACTGAAGTTTCTGGATGCGGAAGAGCTGATGGCGCAGGTGGATGCAGATTGCTTTGAGATTGAGGAGTGAGAGATGGTAGTTTTGGGGTTGAACGCTTTTGGTCAAAATCCGGCTGCCGCCTTGGTGGTAGATGGCAAATTGCGGGCTTTCTCGCATGAGGAGCGATTTAACCGCCTCAAAAGCTCGCATGGTCTCTTCCCCTCTCAGGCAACTGCCTGGAGTCTGGCATCTCAGGGAATCGAGATCGCCGAAGTGGATAAAATCGCCATCAATTGGGACTGCAACAAGTATCCCTTTTTCATGCTGCGCAACTTGGCCTCCACCGCCTTGAAGGCGATTTTTAGCAACAAACCGGCCAGTGGCATAAAAGCTGCCGGTGATGGCATGGGGAGCGTGATCAACGAATTGAACAACTACCGTCCGGATCACTATCGGAGCAAGGTCTATGCTGCCCTGCGGGAAAGCGGCTGCCGCGGCCCGCTGCCGGAAGTGGTCTACGTCGATCATCACCTCAGCCACGCCTATCAAGCTTACTTCCAATCAGGTTTTAAGGATACTCTGGTCTTGGTGGCGGATGGACATGGCGAGGAGAGCTGCATCTCCGGTTATGCCGTGCGAAATGGGCGGTTTAGCCGTATCCTGCACTATCCTGTGCCTTATTCTTTGGGCTGGTTTTATGGCGGTTTTACGGCTTATTTGGGTTTTCATGCCAACCGTGATGAAGGAAAGTTGATGGGCTTGGCAGCCTATGGTGAAGCGGGAAAAGACGATAACCCTTGGCTGCGGCGTCTGGACAGGATCCTGAAGGTCAGGCATGACAGCATTGAGCTCAATCCCTTTTACTTCAAGATGGGCGGCAATTATCATCACGCCCGCTATACTGATGCTTTGGCGAAGTTTATCACGGATTATGATGCTACCATGCGCCCCATCGGCCTGGGCGAAAAGGCGAATGTGGGAGGAAAAATCACCAATCGCTATCTTCTGCCTCAATACATAGAACTGGCCTATGCGGTGCAAACCAGGCTAGAAGAGGCTCTGCTGGCCTTAGTGAAAAACATGCTGCGGCAGAGCGGTCTGAAGAAGATTTGCCTGGCCGGTGGGGTGTTTATGAACTGTAAGGCCAATCAAGCCATTGCCCAAATGCCGCAGATTGAGGAAGTCTTCATCCATCCGGCGGCTTCGGATGATGGTTCCGCCATTGGTGCAGCTTATTGGGTGGCCAAGCAGTTGGGTGATGACGTCAGGGACCCCCTCAAGCATGTCCAATACGGTGCGGCTTTCAGCAATGATGAGGTGAAACAGGCGCTGGACGTCTGTGGCGTGGAGTATCAAGCCTTGGATGACACTGCCGCAACCACGGCCAAGCTACTCGCTCAGGGCAAGATTTTAGGCTGGTTTCAAGGCGGTGCCGAGATGGGTGCCAGAGCCTTGGGAGGCCGCAGCATCATCGCCTGTCCCACTCAGGAAGCGATCAAGGAGCAGGTCAATTCCAAGGTCAAATTCCGTGAAAGCTGGCGTCCCTATTGCCCTTCATTACCTGTGGAAAGCCGGCAGGATTATCTGCAGAACGATGCCTATCAACCTTTTATGATCCGGGCGGATCAGGCTACGGAGCTCTTGGCCAAACAAGCACCCGCCACCGTGCATGTGGATAACTCGGTGAGGCCGCAAACGGTGGATCAAGAGGTACTGCCGCTCTGGCACAGCCTGATCTCTGAAACGGGAAAGCTGACGGGTGTGCCGGTGCTGCTCAATACATCCTTCAATATCCGGGGTGAGCCTATCGTCAATTCGCCCTTTGATGCCATCCGCACCTTCTTTTCCACCGGTCTCGATGCGCTGGTTATGGGCGACTTTCTGGTCTTGAAGCAGGAAGGCAAGAAAGACTGATAGTAGTGCATTGGCTCAAGATAATGCTTGACAGTTATCTCACTTACAATAACCTAACACCTTGATCGTCAGAAGCCATCAAGAGCGCTTCATCCTAACCACGATTATAGAGGAGTTTAAGATGCGTAAGACCATGTCATTTTTGATCTTGTTACTCGCTGTCAGCCTGCTACCGGGCTTTGAACTTCCCGTCTCCCAGCAGCCGGTGCTTGAGGACAGCAACCTAATTTCAGATTTCGTGCGGGTAGACCCGGATGATTCACTTCCTGAACCCCTCTCCACCAAGGCCTGGTTCTGGCAGGATGGAAACAACCTGATGATCCACTTTGAGTGTGAGATCGATGAGAAGTTTGCCGAAGGCAACTACGTAGACAGGGACACTAACGCCAGGGCTGATATGCTCAGAATACAGTTGAACACCCTTCCTGAGGAACCTTTTGCCTATGTCTTTTTGGCTTATCCCTGCGGGAGCTTGGGCGATGGTGTGCGTCGGCAAGATATGAGTCTGGATTACAAGTGGGACAGCCAATACAGCTATCAATCCAGCCATACTGACTCCACCTGGAGCCTCACTTTCACCATCCCTTTGGGCTCCCTGAGGTTCAAAAAAGGTGCACCCTACAATTGGAAAGTGATTTTGACCCGCTATCATTATGCAGGGGCGGAAACCTTTAGCAGTCCCTATGCAAATACAGATCACAAGCAGACCTATTTTGACTCTATGCACGCCATTACACTCACGCAGCCCATCAAACGCGACAGCAAGATAGAGCTGCGGCCTTACTTTGTCAAAAGCTATGATCTGATCAATAAGACAAGTAGCTTCGATCCGGATATGTTAGGCTTGGACATCGCCCTGACTCCCACACAGCAGACCAGAATCAAGATCAGCTTCAACCCGGATTTCTCTGATACTCCGCCTGATGCTGCAGCAGATATTTACAATATCGATGTGCCTTACTTCTATGAAGAAAATCGCTTTTTCTTCACTGAGGATATAGATGCTTTTGGCGTGAGCAGGACAGCGTTTAACTCCCGCAATATCAACCAACCCTCGTTTGCCTACAAGGGCACTGGCATCATCGGCAAGACAAAGTGGGGAATTTTGGGTGCTTTGGACAAGGAAGTGACTCAGGGCGGCTACGTGCTCAACAGAGATGACTACTATCAGGTGCTTTCCCTCATCTCCACCATCTCAGATTTCACCTTCTACAACGCCACTGTCAGCAGGCTCAATAAAGGCTATTACAACCACCTCTACAGCGGAATCTACCGGTATCAGATCTACAAAAACATGGACATCTGTGCCACCGTAATCGGAACCATCAGACAGGACGACAATGCCACGGACACCTCCGTCAAAAAGGGCTATAAGGCAGACGGAACCCTGAGCTTTTATCCCGGCAGATTTGTTTTTATCACCTCGTATAATAAGACGAGCAAGGACATTTACGCCGATGCCGGCTACCTGTATTACAAGGACCTTCAGGCCTATAGCGTCACCTCATCCTGGAACTCCAAGCCTATGTATGGTTTTCTCAAGCAGGCAAACAGCTTTGCGTCCGTAGATGGCTTGGACTGGTTTCATGAAGGCGGCACAGACTCTGAACTCAACTACTACGGAAACCTCTTTCTTGAATTCAAACCCAAGCTCATAACCACTTGCTTCGCTCAGGTTGGCAATGTACATGACAACTGGCATAGAGACCATGACCACTACAGCTTCGGCACTTCCATCACCCTTAACCGCTGGAATGAGTTTAGACCGATCCTCAACCTTATCCGTTCACATACCATGGTTTATGCGCTGAACGATACCTATGACTGCAACAGCTTCTATGCCACGATGGTTGGAACATTGGCCAAGAAGTATACTTATACACTCACTTGGAACCTCATGGATTATGGTTATCCAAGGGAAAACACCATAGATTACGGTGGCACCCCCTACACCATCCATTTGGATGACAGATACTCCATTATCAATGCCAAATTCCAGTATATGCCTTCTCTGCAGTTGAGCCTCACAACCGGCTTGAGCTACAGCAGTTATGAATCACAGGGAGCCTATGCTGACCTCGGTTATTACGCCAACCTGCGCTATGAATTCAAGCGGGATTGGTTTATCTATGCAGGCTTCAAATCCGCCCAGACCCAGGATGAGAAACCCACATCCAGCGACTATCTGGGACACTTTACCAAAGACAGCGCTTCGGCCTATTTCAAGGTCTCGGTATCGCTGTGATAAGTCCAAACAAAGGAAAACCTTATGTTCTATATTGTATTCACCGCCCTAATCGTTCTGGTGTGGCTCTTCATCTGGTGGTTGCGCTACACCATATCCCGTGTCCGCGTCAAGCGTGGCCTGAGTGACATCCTGTCTCAAAGGCAGCTTTCGGATGCGCTTGACAAGCAACAGGTTGTCGAAAAGGTCAAGACTCTATATCTGCATGGCCGTATTGTCAACGTCTACATTGAAGACGAATATATCAGTTTTGAAGATACACATGGCCTCAGCACCACCTGGAACGCTTACTGGATCAAGTTCTCATCGCCCTCCATCCTGCGCTACAGGGGCTTTATCATGCGCTATCGGATCAATTTGGAAAAGCTGGAGTCTATCGCCTTTTTCCTCTCGAATTGAGGGTTATAACACAGCTTTGAGCACCATCACGATCAAGGTGATCACCGTATAAACCCAGATGCCTTTGTTGCTGAAGAGGTCCCTCAGGGCTTGCTTGTCTATCAGCCCGGAAGTGCCGTCCAGCACCACCTTTTTCCGGTTTACCAGATACAGGATGAGGCCGATGATACCCAGCAGCATGATCACTGCGGAATAGGCACCCACCGCCTCCACGGAAATATCAAGCAGTTTCTGCACGATGACGGCGTTGAAAAGGTTTGAGATGGAGTGCATTAGGATTGCTAAAATCAGGCCGCCGGATTTGACCGTGAGATAGCCCCAGATCAGCCCAAGGATGAAGGTGTAGGGGATGTGGATCGGCCCCATGGACACGCCGTGCAAGATAGCAAAACAATAGGCCGACGTCAGGACATAAAACCTTTCCCCGTGTTTCAGCAGCCGGGTGGCAAACAGATGCCGGAAGATATACTCCTCCACGATCGGATTGAATACCAACAGCATGAATACCATCGAGGCAGTCATCGGCATATCGTCAGCCGAAGGGCCTTTGAGACCCAAAGCCGTAGACACCGCCGTTAAGATATTCATCACGAAGAAGGCGGTGCAGTGCAGCAATAAACACAGCTGCACGGTCTTGACTGAAACTTTACTCTTTTCCTTGAGGGCATAGGACTGCTTGTCTACATCCTTGGTTATCCAGAAAAACAGGCCAGTCCCACCTACATACAACAGCACGATCCCCGCTATGCCCAAAGCCCGCTTTTCAAAGGGCAAATACTGCTTTAAAACATACGAATACAGCCAATAGAGCCCAAACATCACGACTGTGCCGAGAGCTACCCGTCCTAAGTCTTTAGCTTTGTTGTTCATGACTTATCCTCCTTGATATTTTCATGAGCTTTCGGGAACAACCCTGATTTGACGGAGCTTTTCCCCTTACTCCGTATCTTGACCTGGCTGGTTGCATTATCTATGAGGTTCCTTTTTTTGTCAACCTCGTTGCGATACCACCTAAGCTGTATTGGCAGCATATACTTAGGCTGGAATCCGGAACTCGAAACTGATGAATAGGCACTGCGATTGATTTTGGAACCCCAATGACAAAATAAACATTGACAGGAATGGGAGATTATTAATTCTTGCTAGCAGACCATTTGAACTCTAAAAGGAGAGATCATGAGTAATAACGATGCTGGTAGCAAGCTTCAGGTAAGGAAGCTTGTACAAGGAGATGAAAATAAGATAGTTAACTTGGTTAAGAGAAGGCTTGAGAGTTGCGATGTGCAGTTCAGCGACTACGAGTGTTGTATTCCCAATCAATCAGACATAAAAGAGTCCACGATTGAAACATTCCTCAAGAAAGTCCGTTCCAGTTCTCCATATTTAGACCATGACTCACTTAAAGGATGGTGGGCAGTCAGCGGTGGAAAGCCAAACTGGGATTTCATCTCAACCTGCAGTGTTAACAGAATAAAAGGTCTTTTACTTGTGGAGGCCAAGTCTCACTATGAAGAGATGGAGATTGGAGGCAAACTAATCAGGATTGTATTTGCTGAAGATGACAGAGCTAAAAAGATTAGAGAAACTCTGATAAACAAATTAGGTAAGAAGTCACTTAAAATAGAGCCGAGGAAAGACGGCCAACAAACTTTTTCAGTAGGTTTAACCCCTAAGGAAGTGGAGAAGCTGCAGGATTTATTGTATCCTTCGACATTGGATGACAAGATGCGAAACAGCTTGAGCGAAAAGCTCAAAAATCACGATATAATTGGCAATGATATTTCTAATGCAAGAGAGGCTCTTTTACCCTTCTGCGATGAAATCAAGATTTCACACGATAGTCACTACCAACTTAGCAACAGAATAGCCTACACGTGGAAGCTGGCCAGCTTAGGAGTACCCACGATCCTTTTATACCTTGGTTTTTTAAACGATCCTTATTGGATATCTAAAAGAAAAAGGCATTTTGGAACAGATGGAGAATGGTTAGAAGAGATCAAGAGATACTTTAAGCAGGTCGGAGCACATCCCTTACTTGATAAGAAGAAGATAACCCTTCCCAATGGAATGCCGATGTTTTTCATCACAGGTTCATTACCCGCAAAATAGAGCGGAGTTTCATAGATACTATAAATAACCTACACTAGGAGACCCCCATGAAACGTATCATCCTCATCCTCTGCCTCTTGCTTGCGCTGTCCTTGCTTTTTGGTGAGCGAGCCAGCAAGATAAAGACCAGCCTCAACCTCGGTTTGTTGAATGGCGCCAGTCTTGGCCTTGAGCTTGGCAGTCCTGAAGGTAAAACCAGAGAACACTATCTCAATATCTGTGGCTATCTCGCCCAAGATATCTGGTTTGCGGGCGCCAACTACGAGATCAGAAACCACAATAAAAAGGGCAACTTTTACCACCTGGTCGCTGCAGGTGTCGACTATGGAGAGGTATACGTGCCTTTACTCAGTCTGGCAGAACCGGACAGTAGAGACGACATCAAAAGGATGTTTATCCCTCACCTCGTCGTCGGAATTGGTTACCGCTTCAATATTGGTAAAGACAGCCACATGTTTATTGAGTGGGATATGGGCGTCAAACCCTCTCTCAGCAACATCAATCTTGGCATAACCTTTTGAGAACCCATACAGGTGCCTTACAGGAATAAGGCAAACCTGCTCAGACGCTGATGGTGTCTTACAGGGGAGTTAACGTCATCTTTTAACACCACTATTTGAAGTCTTTCTCCCCTAAAAAAGCATTTCTATCTTGACAGAAATCGCTATCTTACCAAGCGTGTAACTTAAGAGTCCTTTTTGAGGAGTGTGGCATGGTCTTTTTGTTGCAGTCCCACGAAAGGGACGCCTTTGACGATTGAAAACAAAACTTAGCAGATCAATAAAGGAGAAACTCATGAAAAAACTATCATTACTGTCCGTGATAGTGATACTCTTGATCGCACAGGGTATTTCTGTGCTTGGTGCAAAGGAGGTCACGCTTGGCTTGGCTTCCGCTGCTTCTCAGCCTCAGTCCGGTGAGGAGGTCGTTTTAAATCAAAACCCGCCGCGGGATCCTGATCATCTTCCGCCCTGCAGCATTTGGGCTGATGATTCCGATGGTGAGCTCAATCTCACCTGGTTGCCACCCGGAACCCCAGGTGGAGACTGGTTCAGCTATTGCGGAGCCAAAAACAACTCAATCGGCACCAACGACGCCATCAGCTTTGACGTAGCCATCCGTTTTCCAGCCGACTCTCTGGCAGCCTATGCCGGTATGAGCTTGCAAACTGTGAAATTTTGGCCTGCTCAGGCTGGGTCTTACACCGTGAAAGTGTGGACGGGTGGTAGCCCCAACGTCCCCGGATCCAGAGTGGTCAATTTAGCCGTCACACCCACCATCGATGTCTACAACACCGTCATGCTCCCCGAGCCCGTTTGGATCACGGGAGACCAAGGCTTGTGGATTGGCTACAATGCCACTGTCCAGGAAGGTTATCCTGCTGGTTGTGACGCCGGCCCAGCGGTGAATGGCTTTGGAAATAAAATATTCATTGAAGGCTCTTGGTCAAATTTGTTGGATCTCGCACCCTCACTCAACTACAACTGGTGCATTGAAGGCTACATCGGCTATTATCCACCCGCAACTGCACCCCGCATCAGCTCTGATGAAATCGACTCCGGCGAATTGGATCGCTCGCTTACCGGCTACCGTGTCTGGCGTTTTTACCGCGGCCAGGAAACCCAGGAAACAGAATGGATTTCCCTCACAGATGACCCCATCACCGCCACCGCATTTGAAGATGTCGATTGGGCTGATCTGGAAGACGCAAACTACAGATGGGCTATCAAAGCCATTTTTGCCGATGGCGTCATCTCTGCTCCCGGATATTCCAACAGCTTACACAAAATCAATCAGTTTGGCAATATAGCCGGCACAGTTCGCAATTCCGCAAATCAACCCATCTACAACGCAACCGTTATCTGCGGCGATGTTTCTACCAACACAAACTACTCCGGGTCCTACTTTTTACAGCTCCCTGTCGGCACCTATAGCGTCACCGCAGTCCATTTGGATCACGAGAGCAGCACCCAAGAGGACATCGTTGTCGTGAGGGACAATAGTACGCAAGTGAACTTTAACCTCAATTCCGTAGACACCATCATCGCGGATGGATTTGAGAGCTACCCCAATTTTGCCATCCAATTTGAGCCTTGGACACTCGTGGACGTGGATCAGGGCAATACCTACGGCATTGAGGATGTTAGCTGGGCAAACGCCCACGCACCTCAAGCCTATATCATCTTCAATCCCAGCGCCACCACGCCGCCCCTGACCGGATTCAATCCCCTGGCAGGAAACAAGATGGCTGTCTGCTTTGCCTCCACGAATCTCGCCAATAACGACTGGCTGATCACACGTAATTTCAAGGGTGCAGAAGAGCTCAATTTCTGGGCCAGATCGTTCACCGATCTGCATGGATTGGAAAGATTTAAAGTGGGTGTATCAACTACAGGAACACAGCCCTCAGACTTCACCATCATCAGCGGAACCAACTATGTGGAAGCCCCGGATGTATGGACTGAATTCACTTACGACCTGGCTGCTTACAAAAACGAAAACATTCACGTGGGCATCCAATGCGTTTCCAACGACGCCTTTGCCTTCATGGTGGACAACGTCAGAGTGATCGGCAATGAGGTGAGCGCAGACGACAACACAGCCCCCATCCTCAACACCGCTCTGCACACCAACTACCCCAACCCCTTCAACCCCGAGACCAGAATCAGCTACGACCTGCGCCAGGCTCAGGATGTGAAGCTGGAAATCTACAACGTCAGAGGGCAATTGGTGCGTACTTTGGTGAACGAAAACAAGACCGCTGGAAAACACAGTGCGATCTGGAATGGCTTGGACGAGCAAAACCGCCCCGTGGCCAGCGGAATCTATTACTACAAGCTGACCGCCGGCAACTTTGCTAACGTCAAGAAAATGGTCTTGATGAAGTAGGCCTTTGGATAGTTGTTAGTTGATAGTTGTTAGTTGTTAGTCGCTGCGCAAGTGGTGTAGATACAGATGTTTGCGGTGGCAATACGCACAGCTCTGGAGCTCTTTATCTGTCCACGAATTACACGAATTAACACGAATTTAAATGAAGAAAGTCCACTGATGGACACGGATTAACACGGATTAAATGGCCAGCAAACGCTGGCCTTTTTCATGTACAGGCGGTCGCTGAAGCACTGTACGGGCGCTCGCCGTAGCGCCGCCAGCCAGCGGAGCTGGCTTCAAAAAAGGAACCAACCATACGCATCCACGCCACAACCATCTGTATCTCCAAAACTTGCGTCAGCGGCTGACTACTTGGGAAGCGGCGGTTCAGCGACAGCCCGTACAAGTCTACTGACAACTGCTTAGCGGAGCTCGCACCGATCGTGCTAAAAAACACACCAAACTCCTACCATTTTAGTAGGAGTTCATTTCTCGGCTCCGGCTCCCGAAAAATGAGGTGTTTCTGAAAATATTGACTTCTGCACGTGATAAAGTAACAGGAAACTGCCGTTTTTGACCTACCTCAAAGCCGCTGTTTATGCGGCGTCCCTGCCCCGCCCCTGCTCGGCTCCTCCTCCATCGAGCAGGAATGGCATAGGATTGCAATAGGTTACACGTTTGGGCGGGGAAGGCGCTCAGAAAGTGGTGAACCTTTTCAAAAAGTCAAATGTTTCGATATATTCTCGGTTTTTCAGGGGTGATTAAGGCTCAAAATGGCAACTTGTACGGGCACTTGTAGCGTGTACGGACGCTCGCTGAAGCGCCGGTGTACAAAGCCTACTCGTACGGTCGCTCGCTGAAGCGACCAGCAAGCGCAGCCGCTCACGCAACTTGTGGAGATACAGATGGTTATGGTGTGGATGCGTATGGTTGGTTCCTTTTTTGAAGCCAGCTTCGCCGGCTGGCGGCGCTACGGCGAGCGCCGGCTACCAAAAAGGTCGCTTCAGCGAGCGCCCGTACCGGCCAACTGCTACTTCATTAGAAGCATCTTCTTAGTGATACTATATATACCAGCAGTCATCCTGTAATAATAGACGCCACTGGAAACAGGACGGTTGCCATGATCAACGCCCCGCCAGACCACGGTATGCTCTCCAGCCGGCTTGGCTTCGTTCACAAGTGTGCGGACAAGCTGCCCTTTGACGTTATAGACCTCGATCTTCACATTCTCACCTTGACTAAGGCTGTAAGAGATCGTGGTTTCGGGGTTGAAGGGATTGGGGTAGTTGGGATGCAGAGCGGTAGTAAATACAGGGATCACGGGATCGTCCGCATCGGTTCCGCCGGTCACTCTCACATCATCAACCATAAAGATAAAGACGTCTGAGGAAACACACTGGATAGCCAGGTAAACCGGAACATCAAAATACTCATCCAGATCATAGCTATACTCAGTCCACGCTATGGGAGCAGAGACGGGAGCGCTTCCGCTGATGATAGTGAAGTCTGAGGGCTGTGTTCCAGTAGTGGAGACGCCCACGCGGAACTTCTCCAAACCACAGTAATCGTGGAATGATCTGGCCCAAAAGCATAACCTGGATACACCTTCCAATAGAGGCGTGATCATCCAGTCGTCGTTGGGGCCTGGGATAGCGACGATACAGGCAGCAAACTTGCTTCCGCCATGTGGCTCAACAGTCAATGCAGGTATACATGCGCTGGGGTTGAAGATGATGTAGGCTTGAGGTGCTTCAGCATTGGGGAACTGA
Source organism: Candidatus Cloacimonadota bacterium (assembly GCA_029561955.1). Classification (GTDB taxonomy): domain Bacteria; phylum Cloacimonadota; class Cloacimonadia; order Cloacimonadales; family Cloacimonadaceae; genus UBA3900. The sequence goes on along the minus strand of JAKQWO010000045.1, from coordinate 14,718 downwards.
ACTTGTTGACCAGAACCGGTTAAGATTCCCGAGATTGGGTCTTGGTCAAGGTCCACCAGTGTCCAAGGGGCAAATTCGATGACAAAGTCATCATAACTCTCAAATCCATCCTCAAAGACTTCCAAGCTGGGCTGCAAGATAAAGTTCACCGTGGTGACTTGTTCGTTGACTATAATTACGCCTGTGCGGATTGAAGTGGCATAGTTTGGGTGAGAGGCGCTCACGTTATAAGTTCCGGCATTCACCTGCATGCTGTAGATACCGTTACCGTTTGTGGTGGCGGTGAATCCGGCGCAGTTGATGGTTGCACCGGCGACGGGAAGCATCTCACTGTTTTTCACCACTCCAGTCAAAGTTCCGATCTCAGTGATCTTGGGAAGGGCGTTTGAAAAAGCGGGCGGGGAGACGATTCCACCGGTGTAGACAGCTTTCACAGCCCATTTGTAGGTTCCATCCGTAATTGTAGCCCAGTCAGGATCCTGGATTGCGGTAGCAGTGACAGGTTCGGCGGTGAGGGAAGTCCAAGAGGATTCGTTGTTCTCCTGTCCCGGGTACAGACGCCAGACTTTATAGCCTGAAAGGGCACGCTCGCCCTTTTTTACTTCTTTAGTTACAGCAGACGAGGAGGCTTTCCTGACGCCGGCTTCTTCTTCTGCAGCAGCACGTTGGATGCCGCTTTTCGCAAGGCACTGATCCAAATCAAGCTTGACGGTTTGGGCATCACTTTCCACCTCTACGTTGTCGATAAACCAGATATACCGCAAGCCTCTGCCAGCGGCACTCAGAGCCTGGAAAGCCAGCTTGATCTGACGTCCCGCATAGTTTTGCAAGGACACAGAAACAGGCGTGTCATAGCGGTTCCAGCCGCCGCTTTGGGTCGAGGCATCCCAGAGCGTCTGCCAGTTGTTTCCACCGTTTGTACTGACTTTCACATAGTAGTGATCACCATCGGTGCTTCCCAAAAACACATAGCTATCAAAGACAAGGTGTCCAGCGGGTGGGCAGTAAAATTCAGGCGTGATCAGCCATTCGTTTTGTGCATAGCGTGACCACCACAAAGCCGCTTGCCAATCACCATCCGGAGGTGGGACGGGAATGTGGAGGGGAACCGTTCCCAGCCGGCACCAAGTGGCCATGCTGCCATAGGCACCCGTATCCCCGCTGTTGATGACTTGTTCCCAATCCGGGGGCGGGAAGCTGTCGCCTTCAAAGCCTTCTTCAAGGCCCATGTTTACGGCTTCGGGAGCTTGCCAGTTGATGTTTAGCTCGCCGTCTACCGCTTCAGCCACCACGTCAAGGGGCGGCAGATACATCTCGGTGAGCACCAGGTTTTGGGTGGTAGTCTGTGTTTCGATGATCACCACGCCGCTTTGACAATAAGTCTGGTATCCGCTTTTGCTACAGGTGACGTTGTAGGTTCCGGCATAAACGCTGAAGCTGTAAAGACCCTGAGCGTTGGTGGTGCCGCGGTATTCACCGGCTTTGACGACAGCACCGGCTATGGGCTGACCTGTATCAGATGCAGTCACAACTCCGGTGAGCGTGCCTAACATGTCTTTGTGCACCTGGTTTGAGAAAACAGGATTTGAGAGCACCTCGTTTGTATAGATGGCTTTGACAGCAAACTTGTATACTCCGGAAGGCAGAACTTGCCAGGAATTGTCTGTAAAGCTGGTCTGCGTGATGGTTGAGGCGGTGAGGGAAGTCCAGGCGGCTTCGTTGTCCTCCTGTCCTTGCAACAAACGCCAGACCCGATAACCGGTGAGGGCACGGTTTGCTTCCCTTTCTATGTTTAATTCGCTGGAAAACGGAGGCCTCTCAAGACTGCCAAGGCTGATGTAAGGCGCATCTACGGGAGCACTGTAGCCCAGATAGCCTTCGATACACCAGTTACAGTTGAGGCCGGAACCAGCAAGAGTTACCCAGCCGGAACCGTAATTGACCAAGTTGCCCAAGCGATCAACGCCAGGGCCGCCATCACAACCTACGGGACAACAAGCACCCGGTGTGGTGATTTTGCAGCCAAACCACAGCTCTTCAGCTCCGGTCACAGCTACGGGTTCGTTGAGCATAATGGTATTGTAGACTCCGAGTTCTGCAGCAAAGGGTTGTTCAAGCACTGGGGTTCCCGCATCATTCGCCGTGCCACCCGTCCAGACCTTGATAGCAAAGTTTGATGTCGCCACCGGCCATACTTTCACAGCATAGAGGCTCATGCCGGCATAATCTGACAGGGCAGCAGCGGGATAGCGAACTGCAATGCTGAAGGTAGATGCGTAGTAGACTGGGAAGTTGTGATATTTGGCTCCACAATAGCCCAGCCATTCTCCGGCATAGGTTCCCGGCTCATTCCAAGTCAAGCTAACGCTCGATCCGTCAGCAGTTTCTTCAGCAAAGACAGCTTCGGGAGCATAGGCTATTTCGATGAGCGCAAAGTTTTGGATAGTGGTCTGTGTTCCGACTACTGCCACCCCGGTTTGCGTGGCGGTCTGGTAGCCGTCCTTGGAGCAGGTAACTTCATAAGTTCCGGCATACACCCTGAAGCTGTATACGCCTTGTGCGTTTGTAGTGCCGCTGTATTCTCCGGCGGTGATGACCGCATCTGCGACAGCAAGACCGGTGCCATAATCGGTGACGGAGCCGCTGAGCAAGCCAACCATCCCCTTGTGCACCTCGTTGGAGAACACGGGCTCAGAATGGATATTGTTTGAATAAACAGCTTTTACCGCAAACCTGTAAACGCCGGTGGGCAGAGGCTGCCAGGTGGTGTCTGTATAGTTTGTCTGAGTGATATTTGAGGGAGTCAGGCAGGTCCAGGCGGCTTCGTTATCCTCCTGTCCTTGCAGCAATCGCCAAATCCTGTAACCCACCATTTCACGTCCGCCCTTGATTTCAGCAGTGCTTAAGTTGCAGTTGCCAGCTTGGCTTGATGTACTCTCGGAGGTGTGGAATCTAATGGTGCTATCGGCGTTTCCAATGAAGATGTTATCTATCAACCAGATACTAAACAAGCCATCTGCAGGTCCGCTGAGGCCATGCCAAGCCAGCTTGATCCGCTGCCCCGCATAAGCATTCAAGGATACCGTGATGGGGGTGTCATAACAGTTCCATTCGACTGGGAGGGCTGAGGCATCCCATAGCACCGTCCAGTTGGCACCATCATCTGTGCTGACCTTCACGTAGTAGTGGTCACCATAAGGACTTCCACAAAGCTTATGAGTGTCAAAAATAAGCACGCCATTGGATGGACAGACAAATTGGGGTGTGATCAGCCACTCATCTTGCGGATGATACCCTGTCGCTCCCAAAACGGCATGCCAATCACCTTCGGGAGGCGTGACGGGGTCTGTATAGGGGAGTGCCCCCATGCGGGTCCAGTAAGCCATCATCCCAAGTTCACAAGATTCTGTATTGGTGATGATCCGGCTCCAACCCGCGGGAGGGAAGGTCTCATCCTCAAAGCCTTCGGTGATTTCGACAGCGGTGGGGTCTGGAGCTTCCCAGCTTAAGCTCACTTGGGTGAAAGCATCGTTTTCAACAGCCTGAAGCGCAACAGCCGGAAAAGCTCTTTCATCCACGATAATATCGCCCAGATTCAGGTCGCTGGTTCCAACTGCCGCTTGACCGATTTCCGTATCATAACCTGCAGCCACGGCCAGATATTGATATGTCTGGTTGCCCCACACGTTGGGAATGGTGAATTGCCCCAGGGTGTTGGTAGTGATACTGTAATCATCGTAACCACCGAGCGTAAGTGTAGCATAGGCGAGCCCCACGGAAGGTGCATCGCTTCCTACGATGCGTCCACTCACCGTCACCTGAGGCAGCGTAGCAATGCTGAAGTTCTGGGTAGAGGTCTGATCTTCCACGATGTTCACAGTGTGGGTAGCCACAGTGTAACCGTGTTTGGTGGCAGACACCGTCTGACTTCCTGCACGAATGCGTGGGAAGTGATAGGTTCCGTCAGCACCGGTGATGCAGCTTAGGGAACTATTGGCTACACTTACTGTAGCACCACTGATGGGAACACTGCCAGGGCCGGAGACGGTTCCGCTTAATACACCCACTCCATCAGGCATCAGATAAAAAGTGGTTTTGGGGAAGAAGTTTGACACAAAGCCTTCAGGTGGACTGTAGGGATCATAATTGATAGTGTTGCTGTATGCGTTGCGGGAACGGTTGGCTATAGCACCGGTATGTGTTACAAATCTTTCAAATGTGTAATACAAGGGATTTTCCATAGGGTGGTTGGTCAGCATCACCAAGTTACCACCTCCATAAATCCAGGGTGGATCGATGGGGATAAAGATTTCGTTTGATCCAATGTGGAACATGATACTGCCGTCAAAGACCGGATTCAGCGCAGAAGCAGGTATGTATCCACCGCTGAGGTCTACTTGAGTGGTTTCGCCTAACCAAATCTTGACGGGTCTGTTGCCAACTTCCTGGGTAAATTGGCTGTAGAATTTTATCCCGGTGATTGCTCCACCGATATTCAGCTCAGAAGCCTGATAGATGGTCTCAAACAGGGAATTTCCCCAGAAGAAGTCAAAAGGTATTCTATGGATAGAATCACCCTCACCCACGGTCACATTTACCACACCGGCAGCCTGGACTACAAGGTTCAAAGGGAGGGTTTGGTTGTTGATAGCGATCTGGTCTCCCGCCATCACCACTTTGCCATAGATGGACATATTGCCTGTGGCGGTGGGAGTCCATGGGATGCTGACTTCCAGGGTCTGCCGGCTTTGAATCGTCGGGCCATTCACGCTGGCCAGCTCAACATCTCCCATCATCAGCTTAACCTGATAGTTAGTCTCGGTGACAGTTCCATTGTTTTTCACAGTGACGCTGTAATTTTCAGCGGTGCCAACACTGGGAGTGGCGTTTCCTATCAGCGAGTGCACACTCAGGTCACGCCCAATAGGCTGTCCTGTAAAGAAGAAGGTCGTTTTGGGGAATTGACCAGAGATTTCGGTGGTAATGGATGAACCATCTCGGGGAGGATTACATTCATCGGTATGACTACACATTTTGAGTGAGCGCAGGATGGGGCTGGTTTGGCACTTGAAATGGTCTGCATAACTATCCCGATCGTCATGCCAAGGACGCTGCACCATCAACACCAGGTTAGCTGCGCTAAAATTGAAAGGCGTCTGTAAAGTAATGACGATGGTGTTTTGTCCTGTGGGATATTGGACGTTACCGTTGTACACCAGCGTCATCTGTGATAGAGGAATCCAGCCGTCACTGAGGTCTTGCGCGGTGGTGTTACCCAGCCAGATCTTGGTGGTGCCGGTAGGGCAATCGCTGTCAAAGAAGTTGTAAAAAGCAATGCGGTCGATGGTTCCACTCACCATGCCCAGCTCATCAGGATAATATAAGCATTGAAAAAGCGAGCTATAGTAGTAAAAGTCAATGGGTATGCGGGCGAGCTCGTCGCCTTCTCCGATGGTGATTACATGTATGTTTTCAGCTTGGATCAGCAGATTCAAGGGTGCAGTTACATTGTTTGTGGCAATCTCATCTCCCGGCAATACCACCTCACCAAAAATGTCGATGTTGCCCACCGTGGTGGGAGTCCAGGGGATGACGACCTGTGCGGTTTCCAGGCTGTTGAGGATAGGACCCGCAACGCTTGCCAATTCGGTATTTCCGCTCATCAGCCTCACCTGGTAATTGCTCTGGATTGCGCTTCCGTTGTTCTTGATCCCGATCGTGTAGTTGTAAGATGTTCCCACGTTGGGAATGGCTTCTCCGCTGATGGAAACGGCAGCCAGGTCATTCACGATAACTTGTGGAGTGTAGGTGATTTTGGTCTTCGGAAATTTGGCTATATTCCTGCCCATGGGTGGGTTGTAAGGATTGGCAGCAAAATCAAAGCTAAGGTGGTAGCGGGACCTGGTATAGCCACCGGTTTGGCACTTGAATTTGTTTTCAATACTATACTCTTCACTATCCAAAGGACGTTGAACCAGCATCACCAAGTTGCCCGAGCTGTGAGTGTAGGGAATCTCCAAGGTGATGGAAATGGCGTTTTCTCCGACGGGATAGTCTACCATGCCATCAAAGACCAAGGTAAGCTGCGTAGCCGGGATAAAGCCGCCGCTCAAGTCGGCCAGGTCTGTAGTACCAAGCCAAATCAGCGTAGGTTTGTCCAGTAGGTTATCGGTAAAGCTGTTGTAAAACTCAAGCGCAGTAATCGTGCCACTGCTAAATCCCAACTCATCAGGATAGAACAGCGTTTGATACAATGAACTCGGCCAATGGAAATCCATTGGATAAGGATCATTTACGTCTCCTGCTCCAATGGTGACTTCGAGCGCAAAAAGCGAAGGTGCTACCGGAACAAGCATAAACAGCGATATTAGGAGTAATGACAAACGTTTCATCATCGTATTCTCCTTTTGTCTTGTTACTCATACAACCTGATTTGAATACTGAATTGACGGCCTCATTAATAACTGAGATACCAAAGAATTCAGTGGACCGATAAATCTATATAAGCCTTGTCAGGCGGACGGTGCCAAGAGTATGGCGAGGCCATTTCGTGTCAAGTTCTAAATTTGTTTTCGCATATTACCCAGATTCGATCTTTAGCCTCAGGAAGTAAGAGACAGCCGTCCGCTGTTTGGCAGCCGATCTAAAGCCACAAAAAACGCCGACCTGTGTTTCAAGGCCGGCGCGTTACGTTATTTATTGGCTTCTCAGCCAAGCTGTTTGATTACACTTTTTCCGGGGAAGTGGGCTGCGATTCCCAGTTCTTCTTCGATGCGCAGCAGTTGGTTGTATTTGTCCACTCTTTCGCTTCTGCACATGCTTCCGGTCTTCAATTGGCCGGTATTGAGGGCTACGGCGAGATCAGCGATGAAGGTGTCTCCAGTTTCACCGGAGCGATGGGAGACCACGCAAGTCCAACCGGCTTTGTGGGCGGTGTTGATGGCGTCGATGGTTTCGCTCACGCTGCCCACCTGGTTGAGCTTGATCAGCACACTATTTGCGACCTTGTCTTTGATTCCACGTGCGATGATGGCGGGGTTGGTCACGAACACGTCATCACCGACTAACTGGATGCGATCGCCCATGATTTGAGTCATTTTGATCCAGCCGTCCCAGTCGTTTTCGGCCAAGCCGTCTTCGATCGAGACGATGGGGTATTTTTCCACCATTTCCTGGTAGTAGTTGATCATCCAATCGGTATCACGCTTTTGGCCTTCAAACACATAGGCGCCGTCTTTGAAGAAGCTGGATGCGGCGGCATCAATGCAGAGGAAAACGTCTTCACCGGGTTTGTAACCGGCGGCGGTGATGGCTTCCACGATCACCTGGAAAGCCTCTTCGTTGGATTTGAGGTTGGGGGCAAAGCCGCCTTCGTCACCCACGGAAGTCGCCAAACCACGCTTTTTGAGGATGGATTTGAGGGAGTGGAAGATTTCGGCGTTCATGCGGATGGCTTCCCTGAAGCAGGGTGCGCCCAGGGGCATGATCATAAACTCTTGGATGTCCACGTTGTTATCGGCATGTTCGCCACCGTTGATGATGTTGCTCATGGGCACGGGAAGGGTGTGGGCATTCACGCCGCCAAGGTAGCGATAGAGCGGCAAATCCAGCTCTTCAGCGCTGGCGCGGGCTACGGCCATGGAGATGGCCAAGATGGAGTTTGCGCCCAATTTGTCCTTATTGGGTGTGCCATCAATCTTGATCATGGTTTTATCGATGGCATATTGCAGGGTGGATTCCGCTCCGATGATCTCGGGAGCAAGCTGTTCATTGATGTTTTCCACCGCTTGCAGCGTCCCTTTACCCAGGTAACGCTTGGGGTCTTTATCACGTAGCTCCAAGGCTTCCCGCTGACCGGTGCTGGCTCCGCTGGGAACCGCTGCACGGGCGATAACACCGGAAATCAGATGGACATCTGCCTCCACGGTGGGATTGCCACGAGAATCAAGGATCTCACGACCTTTAATATATACTATCTCTGACATTTATATCTCCTTATACTATCTTACTTTACTCACTCTCTTACGTTCTGCAAGCAATGTTTTCAGAGGGGCTTGTTTTGGCAAGTAAAAAATAGTTTATCTTTGAAAAGAGCATTATTGCTTGAAAATATCGGCCAATGTCTTGACGCTACCCAAAAGAGCGCTGGATTCGTAGGGCAAGACAACGGTTTTGTCGCCTTTTTGCACGAGCTGGGCAAAGGCTTGCACGTATTTGAGCGCAACTTGATATTGGGCGGGATCGACGTTGCTGCCTTTGACCGCTTCGGCGATCAATTCGATGCTCTTGCGCTCGGCATCCGCCACCAAGAGCTTGGACTGCGCTTCACCTTCGGCACGGGCGATCTTGGCCAGCTTTTCACCTTCGGCCACACGAATCTGATACTCACGTTCGGCGTCTGCGGTGAGGATCTTGGCACGCTTGTCTCGTTCGGCGCGCATCTCCTTTTCCATGGCGGTGCGGATTTCTTCCGGCGGCATAATCTCTTGTAATTCCACACGGTTGACCTTTACGCCCCATTTGTCTGTAGCTTCATCCAGGATGTCGGTGAGCTTGGCGTTGATGGAGTCTCTGGAGGTGAGTGTGTGGTCTAAAGTCAGCTCGCCGATCACGTTACGCAGCGAGGTTTGCGTGAGTTTTTCGATCGCTTCAGGCAGGTTGCTGATCTCGTAGACGGCCTTATAGGGGTCGGTTACCTGAAAATAGAGCAGGGCGTTGATGTTGATGGAAACGTTGTCTTTGGTGATCACGTTTTGGCGCGGGAAGTCGTAGACGGTTTCGCGGAGACTGATCCGGTTTTCCACCCTTTGGATGGTGATCGTATTTCCTTGATAGTCTATCTTGTTGTAACGCCAATGGATTGTGGTGGGGTGATCGAAGACGGGGATGACCAGGTGCAGGCCTGAATTGAGCGTTTTGTAATACTTTCCCAAGCGTTCGATGATCACGACCTCAGCCTGACGGACTACGATCAGACCTTTGGAGATGATGACGATCACCAAAATGGCGACAGCAAAGGCCACCCAAAGACTGGCGGTGAGGCCAGCGCTGGCAATAATCAAGCTGCTAACAAGCATAGTTTAGCTCCTTTTTTGGTATATTTATTCCGCCTTATCTGCCAAATCTGCAGGTGCCAAGAGCAAGCAAAATCTCATCTTAAGCAAATTGAGCTTGACAAATATGGCGCTAATTTTTGGATAAGCTTCGTGGTAGAATGTTTAAATCAAACAGGCTACAACTGTTGACAATATAGTGGTTTTAGCACGTGAAACAATTGGAAAATAAGCTTATTTTACTTGTGTTTATCTCAGTCATGCTTGCGGGCTGCTCTTTTTGGAAAGCCAAAGACAGTCCCGGGGCCTGCTATGAGCTGATTTTGAGTGGACAAAACCTGCAGGATTTGGTCACTGAAGTGAGCCGGGAGCTCTCGCTCTATAGCAATTCTATGCGCTCCGGACTGGCTTCTCAAAAACCGGTGCTGCTCTTGGCGCCTCTCAAAGACCAAAGTGCGGACGCCGCTCTGACGGAAGAGTTTATCCACGAGCTACTACCCAAACTCCTGCACGAAAGCTGCTGCCGCGTGGTCACTTCTTCGATTGATACCACCACCGATGCGCTCTCTTGGCAGGAGCTGGGCGAGGAAACCGGATCTCAATACATGCTGAGCTTCCTGTTTTCCAAAGCTGAGAGCGCCAAATATGGCGATATTTTAGCTAAACTGGAGCTTACCAAGCTGAGCTCAGGTGAAATCCTCTGGCACAAGGAAAGCTATCTCTACAATCACTTACAAAATTAGAATATACATTTAGCGGAGAATCGAATGCAGATTACCAAACTCGAACAGATGTTCCAAGTGTTGGCTGAGCGCCCCAAGAAGCGCTTGGTTGCCGCTTGGGCAGTTGATTCTCACACCATTGCTGCTGTCAATGACGCCGTGGAAATGGGTTTTGTCAGCGGTATTTTGGTGGGAGATGAAAGCTTGATCAAAGCGGAATGCGCCCAGATGGGGCTCGATCCGGCCAAATTTACCATCGTAGATGTGAAAAATGACGTCCAAGCGGCCAGTGTCGCCGTGGACTTGATCAATGCCGGTGAGGGAGATTTCCTCATGAAGGGCTTGCTCTCCACGGATCGCTATATGAAAGCTATCCTCAACAAAGAACGTGGCCTCATGAACGGCGGAGCGGTGCTCTCGCACGTGACGGTGGCCGAGCCGAAGACGTATCATAAACTCTTGATCTTTGGCGATGTAGCCATCATTCCTGAGCCGGATTTAAACCAGAAAATAGCCATCTGCAACTATCTGATCCGGACAGCGCATCTCTTGGGCATTGAGAAGCCGAAAGTGGGGCTGCTGGGGCCTTCAGAGCAGGTGCTACCCAAGATCAAATCCTCTTTTGAAGCCAGCATCATCTCCAAAATGGCTCAACGTGGCCAGATCAAAGGCGCCCTCGTGGAAGGGCCTTTGGGCATGGACTTGATCATTGACAAGGAATCCGCCCAAATAAAAGGTATGAACAGCCCCGTCTGCGGCGATGCGGATTGCATCCTTTTCCCCAATATCGAAGCTGGAAACACCTTCTATAAAACCGTTACAACGCTCTGCAACAGCGAGCTTTGCGCCATCGTGATGGGTGCCAAGGTGCCCTGCGTGCTCACCTCCCGCGGTGACAGCGAACGCAGCAAACTCTTCTCTATCGCTCTGGCTGCTATTTTGGCTTAAAATCATGACTAAGATCACCAAATTATCCCAACTCAGCGAGCATCTGAAGCAGACGGGCAAATTGGCCAAAGTGGCTGTAGCCGTCGCCGAAGATGCCAACACCATCTCCAGCATCGATCACGCGGTGCGCGAAGGCTGGCTGCATGCGATTTTGCTTGGGAACCATGACAAGATCGTTGCGCTCTGCGAGGCCGAACACATAGACCACACCTGCTTTGAAATCATCGACCACGCCGATGAGAACCAAGCCACCCTGGCCGCTACAGCCATGGTGAAGCAGGATGCAGCCGACGTCCTCATGAAAGGCTTGGTGGGCACGGATAAATTCCTGAAAAGCGTGTTGGACAAAGAAAAAGGCCTGCTGCCGCCCAAAGCCGTGATGAGCTACACCTGCGCTTTGGAGATTCCGGCTTATAAAAAGCTGCTCTTTGTCTCTGATACTGCGGTGCTTACCTATCCTGACCTCAATCAAAAGAAAGCGATGCTTGAATATAGCGTGGCGATGACGCATAAATTTGGCATCAGGGAACCCAAAGTGGCCTTGATTTCCGCCACGGAGAAGGTGGGAACAGCTCTACCAAACACCTTTGATGATGCACAGCTCTGCAAGATGAACGAGCGTGGACAGATCAAAAACTGCATCGTGGATGGGCCTCTGGACATCTTTTTGGCCTGCGATCCCCAAGCTACCGAGATCAAACAGACGCCAAACCGCATCGTGGGAGAAGCGGACATCCTCATCTTCCCCAATCTGGAGAGCGCCAACAGCTTCTACAAAGGCTTGATGCTCTTTGCTCAAGCGGAACTGGCGGGTCTGATCCAGGGAACCAGCAAGCCGGTGGTGGTGATGAGCCGCAGCGAAAGCGCCGACAGCAAGTTTTATTGCCTCGCTTTAGCCGCCCTAATGGCTGGTGAATCATGAAGATAGCCATCGCATCCGACCATGCTGGCTACGTCCTGAAGGAAACCATCAAAGCCACTTTACCGGAGCTTGAATTTGTGGACTACGGCACGCACAGCGAAGCATCCATGGACTATCCGGATACAGGCAGCAAAGCGGCTCAGGCTGTAGCGGCTGGCAGTTGCTCAAGAGGAGTGCTGATCTGCGGCAGCGGCATCGGTATGAGCATCGTGGGCAACAAGATACCGGGCATCCGTGCCGCTCTCTGCTCAAATACAGACATCGCCCGCCTTTCCCGGATGCACAACGATGCCAATATCCTCATCTTAGCCGCTCGCTTTACCGCAGCTCATTATGCTATTGACATCCTCAAAGCCTGGCTGGATACTGATTTTGAAGGTGGACGCCACCAACAACGAATCGATAAAATAAGTAAGATAGAAAAGGAGTAAAACCTTGAAACACATTCAAAAAACCGACCCCGAACTCTATGCAGCAATCACTGCAGAACTGGCCAGACAGCGCGAAAACCTCGAGCTGATCGCCAGTGAAAACTTCACCTCCCTGGCCGTGATGGAAGCACAGGGAAGCATCCTAACCAATAAATACGCCGAAGGTTACGCCTACCGCTGGAGCAAGAAAACCGGACACATCAACTATAACCTCTACGGACGCTACTACGGCGGCTGTGAATACATTGACGATGTGGAACGTTTGGCCGTGGAAAGAGCGAAACAGCTCTTTGGCGCCTATCATGCCAACGTGCAGCCTCATAGCGGTTCCCAAGCCAATATGGCGGCCTATTTCAGCCTGGTCAAGCCCGGTGACACGGTGCTCTCTCTGGAGCTGGCACATGGCGGTCACCTCACTCACGGACACCCGCTTTCCTTCTCCGGTCAGCTTTACAACATCATCCACTACAATGTCACCCGCGAAGACCATCAATTTGACTATGATGAGATCGAAGCCTTGGCCAAAGAGCACAAGCCTCAGATGATCCTCACCGGTGCCTCTGCTTACCCCAGAAAGATTGATTTCAAGCGCTTTAGAGAGATTGCAGACATGGTGGGAGCCAAGCTGATGGTGGATATGGCTCACATCGCAGGTTTAGTGGCGGCTGGATTGCACGAAAACCCTGTGCCCTACGCAGATATCGTGACTACGACCACACATAAAACGCTGCGTGGCCCCAGAGCTGGACTCATCCTCTGCACCGAAGAATATGCCAAAGCTGTGGACTCAAACGTCTTCCCCGGCATCCAAGGCGGCCCTCTGATGCACGCCATCGCCGGTAAAGCAGTGGCTTTCCATGAAGCTTTGCAGCCTGAGTTTAAGGTCTATCAGCAAAACGTGCTGAAAAACGCCAAGACCTTGGCCGATGAGCTGATGAAAGAAGGATTTAAGCTGGTCTCCGGCGGCACGGATACCCACCTCATGCTTGTGGACTTGGGCACCGAGGAAGAAGGCGGACCCAGCGGTAAGAAGATGGAAGAATGCCTCGATTTAGCCGGCATCACAGTCAATAAAAACACAGTCCCCTTCGATACCAGAAGCCCCTTTGTGTCCTCCGGAATCCGCTTGGGAACCCCATCCGTGACCACCAGAGGCATGGGCGAAACCGAGATGAAACAGATCGCCGCAATGATCAAAAGAGCCAAGGATAACTACGAAGACACAGAATACCTGGAGGCGATGAAAGCTGAAACCAGGGAACTGACCGCAAAATTCCCGCTCTACCCCGAACTATAGAGTAAAAGATAGATATCTCAGGTCAGTCGGGATGTGGGAAGTTCCGGCTGACTTTTTTTGTGTGGATGTTTTGACCCGGATGTCGGTTCATTACCTGCTTGGCCCTTACTTAGCCGCAGGGCGATGCCGTGGTGATACTCGGGTTTTTCCCGGGAGACTCCGAGTAATCACCGGGCGGGTGAGTAAGGGCGACCCAAGTGAGACGTTCAGGTGGCCAATCCTATACTTTAGGAAAGTCTGTTGGATTATTGAGGTTTATGCGCTCAGTTTCAGCTTTGCTATGTTTTCAGGCTCGTCCTTCTTGCTCCAAACGATATAATCGGCCTGCCTGCTATCCAAAGCCTCCAGATATTCAGGTCTTATCATTTGCTCTTCATCATTGATAATCGCCACAGCCACCACATCCTTTCTTGATGAACGCTTCCTTTCGGGCAGTATATCTTCCCAAGAAAAGAGGAAGTTGGTGAGGTTGTTTTTGTTCATCAGACTGAAAGCTTTAACCACTATTTCTGTCTGTTTATAGGCAATGATAAAATCGAAGGTAAACTCCAGCCCAGTGGTGCCCTTAGAGATGAAATCCGCCGTGAAAATGACGTCTTGTTCAGACAGATATTCACGAACTGACTCTCTGAATAAAGAACCAACTGAATGCTCTGAAAGGAACCTGAAATCGCTAATTTCACTGATGGCAGAAAGCAGGTTGAGCTTCTTCTGGGCAAAGCTGTTCTCGTTTGCTTCCACGGTTAGTTCTTCCTTGTTTCGCAGCTCTACTCCATAGTTTAACAGAATTCTATCCAGCATGTCTCTTCTCTTGGGAGAACGAGAAAAAGACACCCCACTCAGCTCTAAATTGTGAATGGTCTCACCGTCATCGGAGAGGATGATCTTACCGTTATCCTTTTTGGCAAAGATCTCTATCTTGTCGTTGAAGAGACCCAAAAAAGGCGTGGTAATACAAGTCCATAGGCTGACCTCATCCTGCTGGAGAAAGGTCTTGGACCGCAAGAAATTGTAGTAGTCGTCGATTAGGTGGTTGATGTTATTCATAGTATCAGCTCCATTTGGTTTGGAAAGCTAAGAACGGTTTGGAGGTTTACTTTATCACATACTGCTTTTATGGCAGCGACCTTGTCATCGTCGCTGGATATGGTTTTAATAGGGAAGTCGTCATTGAGCAAAGGCAGAGCCCAGTCTAGATCGTGACCTTGAATATAGTAGTGAATATGAGGCTCTCCTACATCAAACTCTTTACCTACATACTCAAGAAATCTTTCTGGCACATGCTCATTTGCTGTTTCTGGATTTACATGGATGCCGCCATAGTCTATTCTCAATAAGGGTAGCG
>JAKQWO010000004.1 GCA_029561955.1 Candidatus Cloacimonadota bacterium | reverse complement strand
CAGAGCGCTTTTACCCACCCATCCAACACAACAAGGATTGAAACCGGGCAAGATGTTATCTATATTGGTCTTCAGGGGGCTCTTTTACCCGCCCATCCAACACACCAAGGATTGAAACGCAGCGATTGCGACGACCCTTTCTGTGCGACTATTCTTTTACCCACCCATCCAACATACCAAGGATTGAAACCAGTTCCAGCACCGCCACAAGCCTTCAAGAAAATACTTTTACCCGCCCATCCAACACACCAAGGATTGAAACTCCCAACAGCGCACGGGGATGGCAAGCTGACGCTCTTTTTTCCCCACTTCCAACAAACCAAGGATAGAAGCATTAGTAGTGAAAAGCGGCGCTTCAGCGAGCGCCCGTACACGCAGCGAGTGCCCGTACAAGGTGCCCGTTTTGGGCCTTAATCACCCCTGAAAAACCGAGAATATATCGAAACATTTGCCTTTTTGAAAAGGTTCACCACTTTCTGAGCGCCTTCTCCGCCCAAACGTGTAACCTGCTGGTATCCTATGCCATTCCTGCTCGATGGAGGAGGAGCCGAGCAGGGGCGGGGCAGGGACGCCGCATAAACAGCGGCTTTGAGGGGTATGAAAAACAGTCGTTTCCTGTTACTTTTTCCCGCCAGATAGTCAAATTTTTCATAAAAGACCTGCTTTTCCCGACGCCCGCGCTCGGAAATGAACTCCTACTAAAATAGTAGGTGTTTGAATACCTCTTGTTTCTTTGCTTCTATCCACCCTATATTGAACTTGAGCCCTATATCGTGAGGGGGTTTTTCTAAGAGTGTCTTTCAACGAATGCACACGAATTAGCGCTAATGGAGAGATAGAGGGGCTAACTAAACATGGGATGGGAATATTTAGAGCTGTTGATTGACGTCACGGTTTTTCCTCTTTATCAGGCTCAAGATGCGTGTGCATGCGGAGGTTCGGGATGAGCCAGCTACCCAACAGTCGCAAGTTGCTGGCTGTGTCGGATTGCTTTCCCGCAAATTACAAGGTTTTTCACGAATGTGGTTCAAGTATGGTTTACAGCATTTATGGGGGTGTTGTCAATCTGGGACAAAGAAAAGCGGTTCATCCAATATAGGACAAACCGCTGGATTGTGTCTTGCGACCTTAAGCTTTTAAAGCAGATGTTGCTTTTAGGTGATTTCCTTATGTTTGGTGGCGATGGTTTCAGCCAGCTTCTTCAGTTCTTCCAAGGTTGAGGCTTTGGAAAGGCCTTTGCAGAGGATTGCGCCTAAATACTCCGGTTTGAGATTGGACATGAGTTCCAGCAGCTTTTTCTCGGCTTGGGTGGCCCAGCCATAGCTGCCGATGATGGCAAGGTGGCGGACTTTGGGTTTGAGGGCGTTGGCCAGGATGGCTGCGTAGGCGACCATGGGATGTGGGCCTACAAGCAGGGTGGGGCTGCCGATCACGATGGTAGCGGCATCGACCATAGCCATAGCCAGTTTGCCGGTATCAGCAACGGTGAGGTCAAAGAGTTCCACCTTCACACCCAGTTTCACCAGTTCTGTAGTAAGGTGTTGCACCATCTGTTCAACGCTTCCGTGCATGGAGACGTAGGGGATGAGCACTTTATTATCCACTCTGTCGGAAGTCCAATCTTCATAGGCGGAGATGATCCTTTCGGGATGGTTCCAGATGGGGCCATGGCTGGGTGCGACCAGCTCTATATCCAATTCACGCAGCTTTTGCAGATGGCCTTTGATGGGGACTTTGAAGGGCATCATGATCTCGGCGTAGTAGCGTTTGGCGGATTCCATGATGGCGGGATCGTTGTTGTCAAAGAGAGAGCTGCTTGCGGAGTGAGAGCCGAGGAAGTCGCAGGAAAAGAGGATTTTCTGTTCTGGCATATAAGCGACCATGGTTTCAGGCCAATGCACCCAGGGGGTATGGATGAATTTGAGGCTCTTATCGCCCAAAGAGAGCACTTCGCCGTCTTCTACGGTGCGGAGCTTGTCTGCGGGGAGGGCAAGATGGTCGATGAGCAGGTCTTTGGCTTTGGTGGAGCAGATGATGGGTGCATCCGGGAAGCGCTCATGCAGATGGGGTATGCTGCCGGAGTGATCCTGCTCGGTGTGTAAAGAAATGAGGTAGTCCACCTTGGTAAAGCCTTTGATTTTATCCAAATACATATCGACAAAGGCGGGATCGACGCTGTCGATAATGGCGGTTTTTTCTGATCCCTGGATCAGGTAAGAGTTGTAACTGGTTCCATCAGGAAGCGGGATGAGAGCGTCAAAAAGCCGACGTCCCCAATCCTGAACTCCGATGGCATATGTGGCGGGACGGATTTCTCTGGGATTCATTATAATATGTCTCCTTGGGTCTTATCTTTATAGTTTCTTTGTGAAATAGTAAATCGCTTGATGGATAAAGCAAGGGGAAAAGGCGCCGGTGTGGGGAGCTAAAAGTTTCTTTTGGTTTTGGAACGATTCTTGTATACCCTATGGATAAGACATGAAAGATGACTGTCAACAGCGTATCAGGAGGCTCTGTAGCGGTGATCGTAGTAGTGGCAATTTGACAAGAATAATCAAATAATATAGAAGAGGAACAATGAGAAAAGTCGCAAACCTGACGATCCTAATCATGCTGATGATCGTAAGTAGCTTGGTGGCCGCACCGCACAGCTTTCTGCCGATTGAGGCTACTCAGCCGGATGGCAGCAAGATCAACATCTATGCCAGTGGAGATGAATTTCACAACTGGTTGCATGACGCGGACAATTACACCATAGTAAGAGACGATAATGGAGCCTATGTCTATGCCATGCAAGAGCGTGGCAGCTTGGTTGCATCGGATTTATTGGTGGGAAGAGATAGCCCAAATGTGCGCGGCATTGCGCCGGGGCTGAATTTGAGCCAGGACGAGATCAAGGCAAAGTATGATCGCTATGCGCAGATGCGGGATTACTCCAATGGACGGAGCCCGCACGAGGGTCAATTTAACAACCTGGTGATCTTTATCAAGTTTTCTGATAGTCCGGATTTTGCCACCCCTTTTAGCTATTATCAGCAGATCTTCAACGCCCCGAATGAAGGGGATAACTCGATGAAGCGCTACTTTATAGCAGCTTCCTACGAACAGTTGAATGTGGATTCTTTCTGCTATCCTGAACCAAATGGAGATGTGGTGGTAGCTTATACAGATATCCATCCACGCAGTTACTTCCAACCCTATAGCAACTCTAATCCCAATGGCTATTCCGGCGATGACGATCGCGCTCAGCGTGAACAGCAGATGCTTGTGAGAGCCGTGGACGCAGTGAGTTCGCAGATTCCTACCACTTTGGTGATCGACGGAGACAACGATGGCTTTGTGGATAACGTTTGCTTTATCATTCAAGGTCAACCGGATGGCTGGGCAGAGCTGCTCTGGCCGCATCGCTGGGTTCTCTATGCTGCATATGGCTACATTCATGGCAAACAAGTGTGGGACTTTAACTTCCAATTGGAAAGCTCACTGAATAGCTCCGGTTCCAGTGTGTTGGCACATGAGATGTTCCACAGCCTGGGTGCTCCGGATCTCTATAGATATTATAATGATACCATCACGCCCATTGGCAGTTGGGACCTGATGGCCGGAAACCAAAACCCACCTCAACACATGAGCGTGTGGATGAAGCATAAATATGGTGATTGGGTAAATATCGTGCCGACTATCACGACTTCTGGAACTTACACGCTGCATCCGGTGGCTTCTTCCTCCACAAACAATATCTTTCGCATCAGTAGCTGGCGCAACAACGAATTCTACCTGCTGGAATACAGAAAACCGCATGGGATTTACGATGGTAACCTGGCGGGCACCGGTTTGCTGGTCTATAGACTGGATATAAGGGAAAATGGCAACGCCAATGGCCCTCCAGATGAGCTTTATATCTATAGGCCGGGTGGGACAAACAGCGTCAATGGAAGCCTGAATCAAGCTCACTTCTCAGTGCGGAGTGGCCGCACCGAGATCAGCGAGGCTACGCCTACAAACGGATTTTTGGGCAACGGCTCAGCCGGAGGCTTGAACCTCTTTGACATAGGCGAGGCAGGCGATACAATTACCTTCAAAGTGAAAATATCCAATATCCAGCTCACCTCTCCGCATGGAGGCGAGGTGTGGTTTAGCGGAGGTAATAAACAGATCACTTGGAAGAGCAAATCCTCAACCGGAACCGTGAAACTGGAGTATAGCAGCGATGGGGGACAGAACTGGATCGAGATCGCCTCAAACGTGCACAATACCGGCAGCTACACCTGGAACAACGTGCCCTGCATGAATAACAGCGAAGCGATGCACATCCGCGTCAGCCTTATGGGCACAAACCATTCCGATTCAAACTACTATCCCTTTACCGTTATAGATGAATTGATCGCACCTGAAGCCATATACCCAGAGGATCAAGCCACAGGGGTGCCTACCAATCCACGCGTCTCTTGGCAAGCGGTTCCCGGGGCCAATGCTTACTATTTCCAATTGGCTGCAGACAGTGATTTTGCCTGCATCCTAGTCGATCATGACGGACTGAGGGCAAACTTCTATCAGGTAAGTCGCTTAACTGCCTATACCACCTACTATTGGAGAGTGGCAGCTTCGGCACCAGATATGGGACATGGCCCCTTTACCGAGACCTATAGCTTCACCACCGGTGAGCCCAGTGAGTTGCCACCGGCTCCAAGCCTGATCTCTCCCGCAAACATGAGCAGTAATGTCTCTATACCTGTTACCTTCAACTGGACGAGGAGCGAGATTACCACCGGCTACAAGCTGCAGGTGAGCAGAAATTCCTACTTTAGTGACGATCTGCATGTATATGATGACATTCCGGATATCTTCTTCACCGTGAGTGATTTGACGCCTTATACTACCTATTTCTGGAGAGTGGCAGCCAAAAACTCGGTGGGGAACAGCAGCTACTCTCAGATCTTTCGGTTTACTACGGGTCAGATCACAGATAACGATGATCCACAGGCTCCTGTGGTGGCCAATGCGCTGCTGGCAAACTATCCCAATCCATTCAAGCAATTTACATCAATCCCCGTGAGCGTAAAGAATGCAAATCAGGCTTTGAATGTGAAGGTCTACAATCTGCGTGGTCAGTTGGTGCGCACGCTGCATCAAGGACTGCCTGCAAAGAACAGTCTCACCCTCAAATGGGATGGCAGAGACGATCAGGGCAGGCAGGTTTCTGAAGGAATTTACTTCTGCAGGATGGAGACGGGTGGTTTTGTTGAGACACGTAAGGTCTTGTTTATGCGATAGGTAGTCTTATTCTTCACCATGTAGGGTCTGGTTAATTAGCAGTCTGCTGGTCGGACTGCTAATTTTGTGCTTGCCTTTCCTGACTTCCCGATTATCATATCTATGACAACAAAACAAAAAACAAAAGAAAGGAGCTGAAACAATGATACTTACACCTTATCGTCGTAACAACCCACTACGCAGAAGTAACATGATCAGCCTCTTCGATGAGTTCTTCAACCGCGCTTTCGAAGAGGAAAGCAATGATGATGCAAACTTCAGAGCCATGGCCATGGACATCATGGAACATGAGAAAGAATATGAGATCCTGGCAAACCTGCCTGGATTTAAGAAAGACAATGTCAAAATATCCATTCACGACAACCAACTGCTGATCGAAGCCAGTGTGGAAAGCAAGAGCGAGGAGAAAGAAGGAACCATGTACCGCTGCGAGCGTTACAGTGGCAGCTATCGTCGTAACCTCTTGCTACCGGACAATGCAGATCATGCAAAGATCAGTGCCAAGATGGAAGATGGCGTCCTGAGATTGGTGATACCCAAGCGGGAAGCCACTCCCCAGAAGGAAATCGTGATCCAGTAATTCATAATTCTCCCTTTGTGATCCCAGGCGCACTCCATGTGGGTGCGCCTGGCTTTAGGGCTTTAATTTGGAAGGTGGCGGGCTTGGGTTTGCTCTATTTATCAGGTGAATTTATTAGCTCTGCTAAGCCCTGCTTTCATTTAATTTGGGAAAATTGAATTTCTTGCTTGACAAAAAACGCTCTGTCTACTTAATTGGCTTGGCTTGTATCACAGGCTTTTTTTAAAGGATTGACTTACCGGCTTGCGTGGCATCCGCAGTTACTTTGGAAGCGATGAATCCGGTATTCAAACAGAACCATTATAGAAAACCAAATAAACAAAGGAGAAACCTATGATGAAACGTCTATCATTGCTCCTCGTAGTGATGTTGATGCTTGGAATGACGGTGACCTCGCTTTTTGCCGAGACAGTCACCATCGGAACAGGCGATCAAACTGCCCGTGTACCTATGGACTTCTTCTGGAAAAGTTCATTGTTTCAGACATTGTACTATCCGGATGAGTTAGGATTCACGAGCGGCACTATCACTGCGCTCGAGTTTTACAACAGCTTCCCGGCTGACCTCAGCCTCAACGGCAAAGCCACCAAGATTTGGCTTGGAACCACAAACCTGCCTGATCTGGGTGGAGGGTACATCCCAGCCACACAGCTTACCTTAGTCTTTGATGGCACGGTGGATTATCCCGCTGGGGAAAACACAATCTCTATCACACTTCAGACACCCTACACGCACACACCCGGCAACTTGGTAATGCTGGTTGAGCGTCCCATGGACACTGAGTATTTCAGTTCTTCAAGCTATTTCAAATGTCAGACAATTGGCACAAACCGTGCTCGCGTCTACAGAAGCGACAGCACCGCAGCCGATCCTAACAGCCCGCCTGCTGGGACAGCTTCAGGCCAATTCCCGATGACCAAGATCACCTACACCCCTGTAACTATCGTGAATGACCTTGGTGCCATGACCATTAGTGGAAACACCACTCCCACCGCTGGCACTTCTTACAACTACACAGTCAGCGTTAAAAACAACGGAACCGCTACCCAGAGCACTTATCAAGTGAAACTGATGAGCGGAACCAATGAACTGGCAAGCGTAGCAGGCCCAACCGTCACCAGCCTGGAAACCGTGCAAGTCATCATCCCCTGGACCCCCACCACTGCCGGTACCATGAGCATTTTTGGTAAAGTGGTGTTGGCAGGCGACGAGATTGCCGCAAACAACGAAACTTCACTTTTGGAGCTGAACGTACAACCTACAGGCATTAGTGCCGTCACCATCGGTGATGGAAGTCAAGAAGCCCGCATGCCTATGGACTTCTACTACAAATCCTCGCTCTTCCAGTGCTTGTACTATCCGGATGAGCTTGGCTTCCTGAACGGAACCATCAGCAGCGTCGCTTTCATCAACAACTTCACATCCAACAACCCCACCGGTGCCACCAAGATCTGGATGGGTAACACCAACCTCTTGGATCTCAGCGCTGGCTGGATCCCTTCAACTCAGATGACGCTGGTATTTGACGGTAACGTCCAATATCCCGCAGGTCAAAACACCGTTGTAATCCCCTTGCAGACACCCTTCAACTACACACCCGGTAACCTGGTGATGATGGTGCAGCGTCCGATGGATACACAATATTGGTCATCCAACGACAAATTCAAATGTCAGACTGTAGGCATGACACGTGCCCGCAATTACTACAACGATAGCACCGAACTGGATCCCACCAACCCAACCGGTGGAACCCTCACTGGCCAATTCCCTCAGACAATATTCTTCTACACCGGACAGGCCATCGAGCATGACCTCGGTGCACTTTCACTTACCGGAAACACCACTCCAAGTGTTGGCGCTGCAGAAAACTACATCGTTACCGTGAAGAACAACGGAGCCAGCACAGAGAACACCTATCAGGTGAAACTGATGAGTGGAACCACTGAACTTGCCAGCGTGGCTGGCCCTGCCATTCAGAGCCAACAAGTTCTGGAAATCTCACTTCCCTGGACTCCCGCCGCAACCGGTACCATGGAAATCTACGGTAAGGTTATCATGACTGGTGATCAAATTGCCACCAACGACCAGACACTCCCCTTGTCCGTCTCAGTCCAGGCTGCTGGCGTGGTGACCGTGACCGTCGGTGATGGTAGCTCAACCGATCGTTATCCCTTCGATTTCTATTGGAAGAACTCCCTGTTTGAGACCGTCTTCCAAGCTTCTGAAATGAACATCGGTGGCGTGATTTCAGGTATCCAGTTCTACAACCAGTTCACCCAAGATGTCGGCAGCAAGCCCGTCAAGGTTTGGTTGCTTGAAACCACTCAAACAGACCTTGCTGGTGGCTGGATTCCTGCCAATCAGATGACCCTTGTCTATGACGGCAACATCGTTTTCCCCAACGGAAGCAATGATATCTTCATCCCCGTCGATCCACCTTTCCCCTATGGTGGTGGAAACCTTGTGATGATGACCAACCGCTGCATGGACACCCAATACTATAACTCAACCAACTATTTCAAGGTGCAGCCTGGCGGAATAACTGGCCGTTCTCGTTGGCTCAGAGCTGACAGCACCGAATTTGATCCCAACAACCCGGAAGCTGGTACTGCTACAGACCTATTCCCTCAAACCACCTTCTTCTTGGTAACTGAAGGAATGGGCTCCCTGAGCGGCACTGTCTTCGGCCCCGGCAATACTCCTATGAGTGGAGTTACCGTGACTGTGGCCAACACTTCTCTGGTTTACACCACTGGTGATGACGGAACCTACAGCTTCCCCTACATCTATGAAGGAAGCCAGACCGTGTCTGCCACCAAGCATGGTTACACCACAGACACCCATACTGTGACCATCGTGGAAGATCAGACCACTACCCAAAACTTCAACATCGCCCTGCTGCCCCAGGTGACAGTGACCGGCCGTATCGTAGGAAGCGACCAACCCACCGTGGGTCTCGCTGATGCTACCATTACCCTCAGCGGTTATGAGCCCTACACCGCCACCACTAACGCCCAAGGCCAATTCACAATTCCCAACGTGTTTGCCAGCCAGACATATCAATATGTAGCAGCCGCTACCGGTTATCAAGTGGCAACCGGTCAAGCAGTTGTGGGCACAACAAACCTGAATATGGGCGACATCATCGTGAACGAAATGGCCTTCCCTCCCTTTGCTGTGCAGGCCAACGAAAACGATGCCTTTACCCAAGTGGCAGTAACCTGGGAAGCCCCTGATCCAAATGCTGTTGAGATTACCGAAGGCTTTGAAGATGCGACCTTCCCTCCCACAGATTGGACCCAAGTCATCACCAATACCACTGATACTGGTGCATTGGGTGTTCTGCCTACCTGGTCACGTTTTGGAACCGTCGCTCTTACACCTGCAGTTCCACCGTCAGAAGGCGAATGGCAGACTGGCCTCTGGTGGGGATATGACCCGCAAGACGAATGGCTGATCACGCCTCAGTTTGTCTGTCCTCCCAACGGCGCCGTCACCTTTGACTCCTACGTCTACTATGGTAGCACCAATAGTGATCACTACTATATCAAGATCAGCACCGACAACGGAGCCACCTGGAACGTCCTGTGGGACGCCTCAACACTTACTGGTGGATGGAATCACTACGACGCTCCCATCAGCATTCCCTTGACAGACTATGCTGGACAGCAGATTAAGCTGGCCTGGAATGCTCAGAGCGCACCAAACGATGGTTTGTGGTATGTGTGGTTTGTGGATAACATCCATATCGGAAACCCCGACAGAACCATCAGATTCAACCACAATGAATTCACCACCAAGAGTGCTTCTGAACATATCAACCGCACCCTTGTGATGAACACCGGCATCAACCTGCCCACCAGCAGAGCCAAGATGGAAAACCCCGACCTCGTCGAAGCCCGCCTCAACGTTCCTGAGACCAACAAAGAACGCGTGATGATGGGTTACAAGGTCTGGCGTTTGCTCCATGGTCAGGAAACCAACGAAACCGCATGGACTTCCCTGACTCCTACAAACATCACAGCTACAAACTACACTGACACCGCCTGGCAACCTCTGCCCTCCGGTGTTTACAAATATGCAGTGAAAGCTGCTTACACAAACAACGTATATTCCAACCCCGCCTTCTCCAACGAGATCCACAAAGGCATGATGGGTGTGCTCACCGGAACCGTGACAGAGTTTGGTACAAACCTGCCCATCGAAGGTGCTACCATCACCGCCGGAGAATATAGCGGAACTTCCAACGCCCAAGGCGTTTATAGCTTCAGCGTCTATGCTGGAACTTACGAAGTCACCTGCGCCAAAGTTGGATACCAGACTGCTACCCAAGCTGGCGTGGTAATGGTCGGATTGCAGACCACCACCCAGAACTTTGTGCTCACCGAAATCACACTGCCCCCTGGAGCAGTCGTTGCTGAAGAAGTCGGCGCAAACGTCAACGTGACTTGGGGCGAGCCTGGCACCAGTGGTGGCGAATGGCTCAGCTATTGCGGAGAAAAGGATGACAGCATCGGAACCGGCGGCACGGTCGAATTTGACGTCGCAGTCCGTTATCCCGGCGCTGATCTCACAGATTACATCGGAATGAGCCTCCAGGCCGTAAAAGTCTGGCCAGCTCAAGCCGGTAACTTTGCCGTAAGAGTTTGGACTGGTGGTTCACCCACTGCTCCCGGACCTCAAGTGGTTCACCAACCCTTCACAGCAGACCTGGATGTATACAACACCGTGATTCTCACAGACCCCGTAGCAATTACCGGAAATGAAGAAGTATGGTTTGGCTACAACTGTAACGTGACTGGCGGATACCCCGCAGGTTGCGACGCAGGTCCTGCCGTTAACGGTTTTGGAAACATGATGTACTTCAACGGTGTTTGGGATACCCTGCTCGGAATCGCTCCCAGCCTCAACTACAACTGGTGTATCGAAGGCTACGTGGGCTACAGCGCTCCGACAGACGCTCCTCGCATCACCTTCCCCGGCTCTGAGAAGAGCTTTGGTGGATTGGTTGCAGGCGAAGAAGGCGACATGACCCGTGCCCTCCAAGGCTATCGTGTCTGGCGCTTGATGCAAGGACAAGAGACAAACGAGTCTACTTGGACTTCCCTCACACCCAATCCCATCAGTGCAACTGGATTCCAGGATACTGGCTGGGCTCAAGTGGCTGACGGCACCTACAAATGGGCTGTCAAAGCCATCTACACCGGTGGAGCCGCTTCCGTGGCAGCTCTTTCCAACCCTCTGCCCAAGATCACTGAGATCGGCACGATCGTTGGAATCGTTCGTAACCAACAACAAGCTACCATCGCAGGTGCAACCATTACCTGTGCTGGATACACCGCAACCACAAACGCCAATGGTGCTTACAGCATGCAAGTGATCGCTGGAACCCACTCTGTGACCGCCAGCCATCCGGATTATGCTTCTGTGACCCAAGAAAACGTGACTGTGGTTACCGGACAAACCACCACCGTGAACTTTGTCCTGCCTCCGAGCTCAATCCTCTTTGAGGACGGATTTGAGACATATCCTGACTTCGTTATCGATTTTGCTCCTTGGACAGTCATTGACGTGGATCAAAGCGCAACCTACAGAATCGGTGGCTATGACTGGCCGAATGCTGAAGCGCCTCAGGCCTTCATTATCTTCAACCCCAGTGCAACTGTCCCCGTATTGGATTTCGCCGCTCATGGCGGAAGCAAGTTTGCTGCCAGCTTTGCTGCAGTAAATGCTCCCAACAATGACTGGATGATCACTCCTCAACTCAACGGTGTGACTGAGCTGAAGTTCTGGGCAAGATCATACAACACGTCCTATGGATTGGAGAAATTCAAGGTTGGCGTTTCCACCACCGGAACCGCACCTGCTGACTTCACCATCATCAGCGGAACCACCCCAGTCGCGGCTCCAGCCGAATGGACTGAGTATACCTACCCTCTGGCACAGTATTCAGGTAGCCCAGCTTACATAGGTATCAATTGCGTCTCCCCAGACGTCTTCATCTTCCTGGTTGATGATGTGGTAGTGAATGGATCGGTTAGTGCAGATGATCCTACGGTCCCTGTACTCAAGACCGCTCTGAATAAGAACTATCCCAACCCCTTCAACCCTGAAACCACGATCTCTTACAGCCTCAGCCAAGGCGAGAATGTGAAGATCGAAATCTACAACGTCAAAGGCCAACTGGTTCGTACACTCGTGAACGAAGACAAGGCTGCCGGAGACCACAGCGTGGTCTGGACTGGCGTTGACAACAACAACCGCCCTGTATCCAGCGGTGTCTATTACTACAAGATGACCGCCGGTAAATACAGCAGCTCCAAGAAGATGATTCTGATGAAGTAATCAGCTTCACGAGCTGAATAAATCGAGCCCCGTGGGTATGTCCTGCGGGGCTCTTTGCATGTACGGGCGGTAGGGTCGGTCGCCGGACCGACCACTGCCCACCTCCGCTTCCCATCAGCACAACAAAACTCTCCCATCCTCGCCACTCAGCGTAGCTTGATTTCTACTACTCTTCAGAAAACGGCGGTTCGGCGACCGCCCGTACATGGTCGGTCCGGCGACCGACCCTACAGGAACGGCGGTCTAGCGACCGACCCTACATTATAGCAGCGGCTCACATCCCTCAACCGCAAACTCCACCTAAAGCATTCGCATCTATACAAATGCGCCAGAACTCACTATTCATTACTCACAACTCACAACTACGAGCGAAGCTCGCCCCGCCCTTGCTTATCCGCAGGGAGATGCCGTGCAGATACTCGGGTTTTTCCCGAGTGGCTCCGAGTAATCACCGGGCGGCTAAGCAAGGAAGAGGCAGGAAAGGTCACATGAGTACTGCCGTATTGTTTGGGTAAAGGTCTAAGACTCAACATATCAGGCATTCCTCAAAATACTTCTTGCCAAAAAAGCCTATATCAAAATCATGGTACCTCAAGTCTAAATATCTGAGGTAACGATTTATGGCTAAAATAGCCGATATAAGAAACGGAATGGTCATCGACTTTAGAGACGAACTCTTTGAAGTGGTGGAGTTCCTGCATGTAAAACCGGGTAAAGGCCCCGCTTTCATGAACACCAAGCTGCGTAATATCCGCACTGGCAGGGTGTTGGAAGTCACCATGCGCGATAGCGACACCTTCAACGAGGTGCGCATTGAGCGTCTGAAGATGGAATACCTCTATCACGACGGCCAGTTCTATGTTCTCATGGACGTGGAGACCTATGAGCAGATCAACGTTGATGCAAACGTGATCGGCGACAAGGCACAGCTCATGTTGGAGAACATGCCCTTGACGGTGGTGCGCACGCCGGATGGAGAAATTATCGATGTCGAGCTGCCGCTTACCGTGATTCAGACGATTGCCGAATGTGAACCCAACGTCAAAGGAAACACCGCTTCCGGTGGAGGGAAGACCGCCTATACCGAGACAGGTCTGCGCCTGATGGTTCCCTTCTTTGTGGAAGCAGGTGAGAAAGTGAAGATTGATACCCGCAACGGTGAATACATCGAACGGGCTAACTAATATATAAAATAATGACTTATAATAAGAGGAAACAATGGGAAAAGTAAAAAGTTTCGCCGCCAAAACTGCACACGGTCGTACCAGTGAAGGCCACATCATGTGTCCTGTCTGCAATGTTGAGATCAAAAGAGTGAAAGTGATCGGCAACAAGAAAGGCAACGCCGGCTGGTCTCCCCGTTACAGTTATATCAAGGTCTGCAAATGCAATGAGAATGATTTTGCAGCCGGCAAGGTTCAATAACACAGCTTACAGGCTTGTTCATCACAGCCCATTAAGATGAGAATTCGCTTGCTCTCTTAAACTGAGCAAGCGTTTTTGTGTTGATGTATTGCCATCAGATAAATTGGGTTTTTGTAAAAGGCTATTTACCGCTAATCATAAGAACAGGTGAAGAGAGCCTGAAATCAAAGACATATGTTTGGGAGCCTGAAATATGTTTAACTACAAGACAATCTTAGCCATAGCTCTATTGAGCTTGTGGGCTTGCTGTGCTTTAGCCTTGGTACCTCCTCACCCTATGTACAGCCAAGTTCCCGCTGCTTGGCAGGCAAGCAAGCCGGAGCTGCCCTCGCACGGTTTGCCAAGCCAAGCCAAGGGAAGGGTAGATATCCCCAACAATCTCCTGGTTTTGAGGGTGGAATTTAGCGATGTCCACTTCATCTCAGAGCCTCAGTTTCCGGATTATCTGGCGCATGATGATGCGTTTTTTGAGCGTTGGCTGTTGCATCTGAGCGATTTCTACGCCGATGCCTCACACTATCAGTTTGAGCTGCAGCACTATCTTTATCCGCAGGTGATCAGGCTGGATAAGCCTATGAGCTATTACGGCGGAGATTCCAGCACCAAGATAGATGTGCGCGTGACGGAGATGGTGCTGGATGCCGTGAACGCCGTCGATGCTGGGCTTGACTTCAATCAGTATGGAGGTTTGATTATCTTCCATGCTGGTGCGGGTCAGGAATCTGATATTGAGGGCAAACGCTCGGATCAAATTTGGAGCACCTTCCTATCACGTAAGAGCCTGCAAGCGGCATTTGACCCGGAAAATGATGACTATCCCGGGTTGGTAACCGATGATGGTGCCGTGCTGACCAATATCGTAGTCGTGCCAGAGCATGAGTTTCAGGACTACTTCCCCGGTGAGGATCATCCGGATGCGGGCATGTATCACTTTAGTTTGTATGGAGTTTTTACGCATCAGGTTGGTCATATCTTGGGCTTGCCCACCCTGTTTGACAACGATAGTTCCAACGGTGTCTCGCAGGGCATAGGGAATTGGGGTTTGATGGGCACAGGTGTATGGAATGCCAGCGGTTACGTTCCAGCTCAACTCAGTGCTTTCTGCAGGTTGATGCTGGGTTGGGAGGAGCCTGTTGTGATTGAGGAAGACGCTGTAGACTTGCAGGTGGATCACTTTTTAAATCACGATCCCGAAGCAAAGCGGGTGTATAAGCTTCCCATTTCCGAGACTGAGTATTTCCTGATCGAAAACAGACAGCAAAACCCCGATGGCAGCTTGGATCCCTACGCCTTTCAGCCCAGCTATACCTTCAAGCTATTGCCGGAAGGCGAGCAGGATTACTATGATGAATTGCCGCTGCTGCCTTACTTTAACTTTATGAAAAACCGCTTTGTGGGCTGTGAGTGGGACTTCTTTTTGCCGGGCCTGGGTGGGCCCGTTGCACAGGGAAACACGGCACCCTCTGATGGTTCTGGCCTCCTGATCTGGCATATAGATGAGCGGATCATTGAGCAGAACTTTACGCCCAATTTTGATCGGAACCGCATCAATGCGGATTCCAGGCACAAGGGTGTAGACTTGGAAGAGGCGGATGGCATTCAGCACCTTGATACGGGTATTGTCGATATCTATAAATGGGGCAGTCCTTTTGATTCCTATAGAGCTGGAAACAACGATTATTTCGGCCGTGATACTTATGAGGGCTACATGCACCTTCCCAGTTCGGAAAGCTATTATGGAGGCATTCCCTTAGAGGTTTATAACATCGGCCCCAGCGAAAATACGATGAGCTTCAGCGTGCGTTTTGCATGGAAACTCACCACCGATTATCAAGGGCCCAGTTCTTTCAATGCCGCATTTGTAGACCTCGATCAGGATGGGGCAGAGGAGCTCTTTTTGGCTTATCCAGACGGCAAGATCTATGCTTGGAAAGACGAGGTGCTTATGGATGGATTTCCCAAAAATGCCGATCCAGTGGCGCAAAACTTCGTCTGGGATGGATCGCACGTTTATGTGCCCATGCAAACTCCTTCCATGCTTCGCCTTTACCGCATCAATTCTCAAGACGAGAGATACGTGCTCAGCCGGAGCGGCGTCTGGGCTTCACATCCTGTGGAACTGGGCGACAAGCTCTATCTGCCGGTCAATACCGCTGCCGGATCTGAGATTGAGGCATATGACAAAGATCAGATGAACACACAGGTGCTGTATGAATTTTCAGAGCCAATCAGCTCAAACGTGGTAGGCTTCCGTCAACATCTCTTCCTCCTCACTAAAGAAGAAGGAGCCTACCACAATCTTTGGGAATTGGATCTGCAAGCCATGTCAAGCGTGAAGATTCCGCTGGATATACCAGCAGATTCCACCATTGTAGCCATTGCCAAGGCGCCCGTCACTCCCGATTTGGAGAAATTTAACCTCATCGTCCAAGCCGGTCACAGCCTCTACGTCTATGATGAAGCGCATCGCCTTATGCCCGGCTTCCCTTACGTGCATGCTCAGGCTTGCACTGCGCCTTTTACTCTGGCAGATTTGGATGGTAACGGCACACTGGACATCATCTTGGGCTGTGAGGATGGCGTGCTGGTGGTAGACTACTTCGCCCAAAATATGAGCCCGAAAGGCTTGGCTGGCGTAAGCAGTGAAGCGGGAGGCTTCAGCGCAGGAGCGATTGTGCTTGATCTGGATGGTGACGGCAGGAAAGAGCTCTTGGGCAATTTCGCCTACAACCAGCTCAGGGTATGGGATGATAACTTCAAGGCCAAGATAGGCTTCCCGATCTCTTTTATGGAGCGCAGCAGGACTATACCCCTCTTGGGCAAAGGAGCCGACGATAATAGCTACATCTGGAGCGTCACAGATAATGGCAAGGTCTTCAGAGCCATGATTGCTGAGCTGCCAGCTTTGACAGATGAGCTCTGGCTGCATGAATTTGGCAACCTGCAGCGCACAGCCAGCTTGGCGCCCAAGGCTTTGCCCAATAGCTACACCTCGGATAAGTTTTTCATTCCGGGTGAAGTCTACCTGTTCCCAGTTCCGGTCAAATCCATCTATGACAAGAATCTCACGCTCAACGTGATGACCAGCCAAGATGCAATGCTGGAAGCATCTATCTACGATGCGGGCGGCAAGCTGATCTATCGCAAGAAGAATACAGTGCGCGCCTACGTGAGAAATAGAGAAAGTTTTAGCTTCCCTGTAGAGCGTCTGGGCTCTGGAGTATACTACATGGTAGTGAGAGCGGGGAAGCAGGCCAAGAAACTCAAATTTATCGTGGAAAACTAAACGGAGAACACCATGAAACTATCTAAAATCATATCCATGGCGATGCTGTTATGCCTTGCCTTGAGCTGTTTTGCCTTACATCCGGATGCAGGTGAATATAGCTATCAGTTTCTCAATATCCACAGCGATCCTGCAATGGTGGCCATGGGTGGGAGAGGCGTGCATGCTCTGATGGATAAATCCGCCTTTACCTTGCAACCGGCCATTGGTGCGGTAAAAGCCCATCAAAACGTGGGTGTATCTTATATGACCTGGCTGGATGACAGCTCTTGCAACCAAATAACTTATAGCTCTTCAGATAGAATCAGCCACTTTGGCATCACGCTGCGAAACCTGGATTATGGCAAGGTGGAAAGCAGAGACGAGACAGGTGTGTTTTTGGGATATTACCATCCCGTGAGCCTGAGCGTGATGGGAAACTATGCCCATCGCATCACACCCATTATCTTTGCGGGTGCAAACTTGGGTATGCTCTATGAGAAGCTGGGTACCGCATCATCAGTCGGTTTCCACTCGGATCTGGGGCTCACCTTGCTGCCTCCTATCAACAACAGCAGCCTTTCCATGACGGTGCGCAACCTGGGCACAGCTACAAGCTTTGATAAAGAGCGCAGCCTGCTGCCCGTCTCCTTTGAAACAGACTTGGGCAAACACTGGGAATGGGAAGATGCTACCTTTGGCTTGGAAGTGTCAGCAGTGAAAGCGGTGGATGAATATTACAAGTTCTCTGTTGCCAGCCAAGTGGGCATCTGGGATAAGCTCTATCTGCGTGGAGCATATAAGATCAAACAGGATCCCAAATCTTTGAGTGCTGGCCTCGGATTTAGGCTGAAGAACATCGATATAGACTACGCTTGGGCAGCCAATAGCTCCGGACTCAACGACGTGCATAGCTTCGGCTTGAAATGGAACTTTTAGGAAGAAAGTGAGTAAATGAAAAAAACGGTATTGCTGCTGATTGTATCGGCCTTGATAGCCTCTGCTCTGGCTTGGGATATTACACCTAAGCAATTGATATTCAAGACTTCAAAGCCTGCCCAGGTCAAAGGAAATGGGCGGATGGGCTTAACTGCATTTGACAGTTATCTCAACTCCTTGGGCGCTCAAAGCGTTAGACAGATCAAAGGCATGCCAAACAACCAGTACTTCATGGTAAACTTAGCTCAGGAGCCAAATTATGATGCGCTCATCTCGGGCAAGTTGCACTTTGAAGGCATTGAGTATGTGCAGCCGAACTACATCAACAAGATGCACATAGAGCCCAACGATGCTCTCTATGCGCAGTTGTATCACTATGTGGTTTCCTGCCCACAAGCTTGGAATATCACCACCGGTAGCGAACATGTCTTGGTGGCTGTGGTGGACTCCGGTATTAACCTTGAGCATCCGGACCTCCAAGCCAATATCTTTATCAATCACGCAGAGATACCGGATAACGGCATTGATGATGATGGAAATGGATATATTGACGACTGGATTGGCTGGGACTTTGCGGATGCGCCGGAGCTGGCAGAAATAGCTCTGGGAGACTATTTGGATCAGGATAACGATCCGGACGATGAAAACTATCACGGCACCCACGTTGCCGGTATCATCGGAGCGGTCGGAAACAACGGCATCGGCGTTTGTGGTGTAAATTGGAATGTGAAGTTGTTGGCAGTGAGAGCGGGTTTTAGAACCACCGACTCCGCTGGATTCCTGCAGGATGATGACGCTGCTGCGGCTATCATCTATGCCGCCGATATGGGAGCGCAGGTAATCAATCTGAGCTGGGGAGATGACAAGTATTCGCCCATCATTGCTGATGCTTGCCAATACGCCTACGACAAGGGGGCAGTGGTGGTGGCTTCTGCCGGTAATACACCGCTTCCTTTCCTGAGTTATCCCGCCAAATTGGGAACCACGATCAGCGTGGGGGCGGTGAACCGCAACCGTAACCTGGCAGGCTTTTCCAGCTATGGTCCCGATCTGGATCTCGTAGCACCGGGCGAGGAAGTGCTGAGCACCTACATGCTGGAATCCCCCAATCAATACACGCGCATGAGCGGAACCTCCATGTCTTCACCTTATGTGAGCGGTGCTGTTGCTCTGCTTTTGGCGCTTAATCCAGGCTTGAGCCCGCAGGAAGTCCGTTCTCGTCTCTTGGATTCCTGCGACGATCTGGGCACGCCAGGCTATGATATGTATTATGGTCATGGTATCATCAACGTGCGTAAGCTCTTAGAGAGCACCAATCCACCCCTCGTCCATGTCTCCTCACCGATGGAAATGCAGGGAATGGGTGGCAGTTTTGACATTATCGGCAGCATCCAAGCGGACGACTTCTTTCGCTATAGCGTGATGTATGCCACCAAAGACGTCCCCGCCACCATCATCGACTGGCTGGACGTGGAGACTCATACCAACCAACCAAACTACAAAACCAGTCCCGTGGATAACGATGTCTTGGCTCACTTTTACATCCCCGGCTTCTTTGAAGAAAAGACCTATCTGGTGAGAATCCAATATGAAAACAAGCAGGGCAAAAAGTATAATCATTACATCAACTTCCGCTACGATATGACCGCACCTGTCATGAAGGAAGAGACTCTGCAAGCTCACTTCCGCTATGAAAAGCAAGATAAACGCTACTATGTGACGGCGACTTTCAATGAAGTGGTTTCGGCCAGATTGAAGGTCTGGGACTCCTTGGATCAGATCACCTATTGCTACAGCGCCATTGAGGATAGCTTGGTCTTTTGGGCTTTGCCCCCAAGCATCGCGGAAGGGCCGATCAGGGTGCAAATCTTTGCACACAATTCGTCCGGCATCACCTACGAATCTGATATATATCCCAAAAAAGAAGATGAAATCTTTGTAGACATCCAATATGAGCTGATAGACAGCTATGGCTATGATTATGAGGTGATTGGCGAAGCGAGAGCGGTCTTGCCTCAGATGTATGACTTTGACGATGATGGAAATGAGGAATATATCGCAATGACCCTCAGTACCGGAGGTTATGGAGGCGTGAAAGCTTACCAACCGGCTGGGGATACACACATCGTCACCTACGATTTTGGAGATGGATTTTGGGCTCGAGGCATAACACGGGGAGCAGATGGCAAAGCGGAACTGCTTTACAATAAGGGTGATACAGCCTTTTTGCAGCGCTGTCCCCAAGGACAACACTATCCCAATACGGCTGTTTGGCAGGAAACTGCCAGCATAAGTGGAGCCTTCGGAGACTATAACGGAGACGGTGTCGACGAGATCCTCCTGATAAAAAACCTTGCATTGGAGCAGGTGATCCAAGCTTACAAAAGAGGTTCGGGGGACACAGTGGAAGCCAAAAACACCCTGCAGAACACTACCACTACAACGATGAGAAACTCCTTTGTTCCCACCATCATCGTGGCAGACTTGGATGGGGATCGCTATCCTGACATCCTGTGTGCGGATACGGATGGTGACGTGATGATCTTCGAGATCAAAAACGAGCAGATTCACGAACTGAGCTGGGAACATCGCCTTCCCGTGAGGGATACGCACACTTTCACCGTAGGTGACTTTGACGGAGATGGCAGGAAAGAGTTTTTCATAGGCGGCAATGTCACGGACGTTGTGAATCCTTATCGCAATTTCTGGTATTTTGAAGGCTTTAGAAACACTGCCAACAACAGATACGCCTCCATGGGAACCATCTTCTTTAACAACGTTATGCAGCAGAACTCCATCACCAGCATGGATATAGATGGAGACGGGAAGGATGAGATCATCCTCGGTGTCACGCCCAACCTGTATATCATCAAGTATATAGGCGGTGAATTTAAGCCCATTTTCAGAGGCGAGAGCAGCAACAGCTACAACATCCTCACCTATAGGGATGCCAACAACAAGCCCTATTTCGCTACCAACAGGAGCATCGAAGACTCGCTCTATTTCGTGCAATACTCGCAGACAGAACCCTTTACCGGGCCGCCTACACCCAAAAACTTCAGCATTGAACCCCTCAATGAGAGCTCGGTGAAACTCACCTGGTTGGCTAGCGGCGCAGATTCATATAACATCTACCGCAAAGATGAAGAAGGCGACGTCATCCTGGTCTGCAATTGCACGCAAAACTCCTACGTGGATCAAGGCCTGGTCTCTGGTCATACCTACCGCTATAGCGTGAAAGCGGTGGATGCCAGTTTTTCGCCACCGGAGAGCAGGCACAGCCCTTGGGTAAACGCCACACCCTTGCCTCCACCTCAAGTGGAATCCATAGGCATGGTTTCCAGTTCTGAGGTAAAGTTGATCTTCGATTCAGTGATGCAGACCCAAATCCTAAATCCTGGCCTTTACAGCCTCAATCACGGCATGGGCTATCCGGTGTCGGTAAATAGCATTGCGGCTCAAAAAGGGGCACTTTTGCGCTTTAGGGAGCCGTTGCCGCCCTCCACTCAGCCCTTCATCCTGACAGCAGAGAATATGAGAGGCAGCAGCGGTGTGATCTGTGCCACGAATAGCTTCTCCTTTGTTTATGAACCAGATACCGAGGCACCGGAGGTCGAGGGAGTGCGGGTGGCCAAAGACCACTCCAGCGTCCAGATTAGCTTCAGTGAGCCGATCGCTTCCTCTCCAGACCCTTTGTTCAGAGGCAATTACACCTTTTATACCACCGCTAACGATCCGGATAACGGCATCTTGAGTATAGATCACAATTCAGATATCATCACCATCAGATTTATCCAGCCTCTCAAGGTGAGTAATCAGCCCTACAACATCAGGATAGAAAACATCCAAGACCTCGCTGGCAATACCATTTCCCCGCAGCATAGCATAGCCAGGATCTCTCTTTCCGATGTCAAAGACCTCTCAGCACTCAAGGTCTATCCCAACCCCGTCATTACCTCCCAACAAAGCTGGGTGGCCATCCATAACTTCCCCATGAACAAAAAGGGACGCATTGCCATCTACGACAGCAGCGGCAACCTGGTTCACAGGGGCAAGTTAGGCCCTTATAAACCCGAGCTGGCCAATAACACTTTCCGCTGGGATTTGAGGAATGAGAGTGGGCGCAGAGTGTCTTCTGGCGTCTATTTCTACGTGACAGAAATGGGCGGGGAGACAGCCAGAGGAAAGTTTGTTATCTTGAGGTAGCAAAAAGGATAGCGGGCTTTTATCATTCCCGCAGCGTAGATTTTCACAGCTAAAAGACAGGGAGTCAGCCCCTGTCTTTTGCTATATCCGAAGATTTCCCTTGCCTGATTTTGGGCTTTTATTATCTTGGCTCATAAGTAGAAGAATAGCCCTTAAAAAGGAGCGTATAAAATGAAGATTATCGAAGGAAAACTGGTATCCAAGGGGTACCGTTTTGCTATCGTGGTGAGTCGGTTTAACGAATTCATCAGTAACAAACTCTTAGGTGGAGCTTTGGATTGCCTGAAGCGGCACGAAGTGAAGGAAGAAGACATCGAGGTGATCTGGGTGCCCGGTGCCTTTGAGATCCCTTTGGCGGCTCAAAAAGTGGCGCAAGATACCAAGATCGATGCTGTGATCTGTTTGGGAGCCGTGATTCGTGGTTCCACGCCTCACTTTGAATATGTGAGTGCGGAAGTGAGCAAAGGCATCGCCCAAGTAGGCTTGAAATCAGGCAAACCCGTGATCTATGGCATCCTTACCACGGATAGCGTGGAGCAAGCCATAGAACGTGCCGGCACGAAGAGCGGAAACAAAGGCTTTGCCGCTGCTGCTTCAGCCTTGGAAATGGTAGATTTGATGAAGGAGCTTGGCCATGGGCATGAGGCGTAAGGCTCGTGAGATCGCTGTCCAGACGCTCTATGCGCTCGAATTTACGGAGACTAACGAGCAGTTTCAGGAGTATTCCCTCCTCAATCAATATCAGGAAATCCTCTCTCAGATCGCAGAAAGTGATAATGTAGACCCCTACAGCTCGCTTTACGCCTTTGCGGAAGAGCTGATCAAAAATGCGATCATCAACCTGGAAGAGATTGAGATCAAGATCGACAACCATGTGGTAAATTGGAGCTATGATTGCCTCGCTCGTCTGGATCGTAGCATCCTGCACATCGCTGTCTATGAGCTGTTATACACGGACACTCCCGCTGCTGTTATCATCAACGAAGCCATAGAAATCTCCAAGAAGTTTTGTAGTGAAAGTACCGGGAAGTTTGTCAACGGCATCCTGGATGCCATCAATAAAGAGATCAAGGAAGGTGTTCATCACGATCGCCCCTCTTGATTTCCTGAGCCCCAATTGGTGAGACCTATGAATAGCAAGATTACCTGCTCGGTGGGCGTCTTCGCTCACAATGAAGCGGCCAACATCGCCTCTTTATTGGATGCTTTGATCCGGCAGAGGCTGAATAAAGCCGAAATTAGTCAGATTATCGTGGTCTCCAGCGCCAGCACGGATGACACGGATGAGATCGTGAGAGAGTATTGTCAAAAAGATGAGCGCATCCAGCTCATCACTCAAGCCAAAAGGGAAGGTAAATCCGCTGCCATCAACCTCTTCCTGGCCAATGCCAGTGAAGACATCTGCGTGGTCATCAGCGGTGATGTGATCCCCGCTTCCCGCACGATTGAGCTCCTCGTTTCGGCTTTTAGAGACCCTCGTGTGGGAGCCACAGGTGGACGCCCTGTTCCCGTCAATGATCCCAGCAGCCTGATCGGCTACAGCGTGCATCTTTTGTGGAGATTGCACCATAGAATGGCCATGCTCAGCCCCAAATTGGGTGAAATGATCGCCTTCCGCAAGATCATGGATTCTATTCCCGCCGAATCTGCGGTGGATGAAGCCAGCATTGAAGCCATCATCCGTGATGCAGGCTACAGACTGCGCTACATCCCAGAAGCTGTTATCCACAACAAAGGCCCGCTTAACTGGAAAGACTTTATCAAGCAAAGACGCCGCATCCAAAATGGACACCTCTGGCTAATCCAAAACCAAGGCTATAAGGTGGTTTCCCAAGATAAAGGTACCCTGCTTTCCATCCTGATTGACGAAGCCATAGAGAATCCCCAAGACATCTTTAAGATGATTTTCGTGATGAAGGTCGAGATGTGGGGCAGACTGCTTGGCACCTGGGATTACCGCATCAAGAAACGCAATCCCTTCGCTTGGGAAATAGCCAAAAGCACCAAAGACCTCAAGGGCGATCAATGATCTGGTTGATGTTTCGCATGCTGGGCTTTTGGTTTATGAAGCACTTTCGCTTCCCACGCCTTTTGCCCATCAATTACACCGTGAGCCTGCTTTATTCCTGCAATTCACGTTGTGCTACCTGCAATGTCTGGAAAAAGAAGGCACGCAATCTCAGTGTTGATGAATACAAAAAGATCTTCTCCTCGATCGGACGTGCGCCCTATTGGCTCACTTTCAGCGGTGGCGAGCCCTTCCTCAGGCAAGATATAGATGACGTGGTGATCAGCATCTACAAGATCAGCCATCCCCGCATCATAAATATCCCCACCAATGGCATCCTCACCAACGCCATCGTGGAAAAGGTCACCAAGATCGCCAAAGCCTGCTCCAAAGCTCAGATCATCATCAACGTCTCCATAGACGGCATTGAAGAGCAACATGACGACATCCGCGGCGTGCCCGGCAACTACAAGAAAGCGGTAACCACCGTGCAGAAACTGAAAGCGCTCAAGCTACCCAACCTCAGCGTGGGCATCCATACCGTGATCTCCATCCATAATGTGGAAAGCTTTGCCTCCATAGCCACAGGTCTGATGCGCCTAGAGCCGGATAGCTATATCACCGAAATCGCCGAAGAGCGTGTCGAGCTGGATACCATGGGCACCAATATCACACCCGGCTTGGTTGGTTACAAGAGTGCGGTGGATTTCCTCATTCACAGGATCAAAAGAAGCCACTTCAAAGGCATGAACAAGATCACCATGGCCTTCAGGATCGAGTATTACAACCTCGTGAAAAAGATCATGAGGGATAAAAGGCAGATTCTGCCCTGTTATAGCGGCGTAGCTTCTGCTCAGATCTCTCCGGATGGACATGTGTGGAGTTGCTGCGTCAAGGCTAACAGCTTGGGCAACCTTCGTGAAACCGGCTATAAGTTTTCCAGAGTGTGGTGGTCTGCCAAAGCGAAGCAGGAGCGCCGCAGCATCCACAAAAAGGAGTGTTGGTGCCCTCTGGCCAACGCTGGCTATACCAATATGTTAATGAATTTACCCACCCTGATCAGGGTTTTCTATCGGTCTCAGATAAAATGGTGGAGCTGACATGATATCTCTCAAAAGAACAGTAGCTTCTGCGCCCCGTTCCATGTGTGAATACTGGGCTTCGCAGGATGGACGCTTCGGTTGGTTTCTCTGCACCTGGCATCCTGAAGAGCACATCGCAATGGAGGAAATCCAGGCAGAGATAAAGCTCGCAATCCTCAATTCAGACATCCAGCACGTGAGCAAACTGGAAGCCGGCAAATGGCTCAAGGAGTTCTTTGCCGAGTTCCACTGGAAGCTGCATGCCCTATTTAATAAGACCGAGATCAAAGAAAAGGGGATCTCGCTCTTCCTGGCTTTGATGTATGAAAACGAGCTGCACTTTGTCCAGTTTGGACGCCTCTTTTGCGCACTCGGCAGCGCCAAATCCATCAAGCCCGTAGGCCTGAAATGGGAAAACTACCACGTGAAAAGCCTCAAGGAGCTCAAGCTCTTGGGCTTGGACGCCGATGAAATCAAGGTAAAAGTCCAAAAGGTAGCAATTCCGGAAAAGCACTTCTTCCTGGTTTTGCCCGGCCCCATCACCCGTAAGCTCTTTGGCGATCACTTTGATCCCGGTAGCGTGAAAGCGCTGCTTGATTCCATGAGCCAACTCCCGGATGCTCAATGGCTGCTGCTCTCCAACGAACCTGAGCTCGTCAAGGCCAAGAAGCGCAAATTCAATACCCTCCACATCGCTACCTTCACCCTCATCTTTTTCACCATCATTGCCATTCTCTACGTGATCTTCGGCAATAGATTCTTCGAGGGCGCCTGGCACAACCTGCGCACCCTGTTCCGAAGCAATAAGCCCATCTCCGTCCACGAAATACCAGATAAGCTAAAGATAGAAAACGACAAACTCCGCGGCTATCTGGAGCAAGCTCTCAAAAGCCCGCTCAGGGACGTAGAGATCAATCTGAGCTGGAATACAGACCTTCCTTACCAAGTGACGGTCGCTCCCTGTTTTGATTTGGAAAACATCTATATCGCCGGCGGAAAGTTCCTGATGGCCTACAGCAAGAAAAACCAGAGAGCCCTCAAATGGAAGAAGGAATTTGATTCCGATGTCCTGGGCATCAGCTACATCAACGGCAACATTTTGGTAAGCTTGGAGGATGGCAAAATCTGCAACCTCAATTCCAAAGGCGAAGAGCAGTGGCTGCAAAACATGGAAGGCCAGGTGAAGCTCTATCACTCTCTAAAGCCTATAGAGCTCACCAATGCAGACAATCCCCGCATCGATGGCAGCATCATCATCCTGCCCTCAGAGCACGGGGTCATGGTTTTGGATGCGCTCAGCGGAGAAGTCATGCACCAGATCACCTTCAAAGGCAAGCTGCAATATCTCTCGCAGTACGACAGTTTCCAATCCTGCTTCTACGCTGTGGTTCAGGACGCCATGCTATGCTTGGATCTAAAAATCTCAAACTGACCCTCATCTTTCTCTGCATTTGCAGCCTGAGCTTTGCCGTGACGGGAAACCTCACCAAAACAGGCTTTGCCCGCCTGCAATACGATGGGGGAGGGGATTGGTACAACGATCCTGAAGTGCTGCCAAATTTGGCCACCTTCGTC
Source organism: Candidatus Cloacimonadota bacterium (assembly GCA_029561955.1). Lineage (GTDB taxonomy): Bacteria > Cloacimonadota > Cloacimonadia > Cloacimonadales > Cloacimonadaceae > UBA3900. The sequence goes on along the minus strand of JAKQWO010000004.1, from coordinate 11,236 downwards.
AATGCCAGCTTAGGCACCCAATTCCCCACCGACCAAGCCGTGGTCAAAGCCTCCGAAGTCAGGCTCTTTGACTATCCCTTCGTCTACCTCACCGGTCATGGCAACATCCGCTTTTCAGATAAGGAGATAGACAACCTCCGCCAATGGATGAAGCGCGGCGGCTTTCTCTATGCCGATGATGATTATGGCATGGATGCTTCCTTCCGGCGCGAGATCAAGCGCATCTTCCCTGAATATGAGCTCACCTTGCTTTCGGCTTCCCATCCGCTTTTCACCGCTTTTTACGATTTCTCAAGCGGAGTGCCCAAGATTCACGAACATGATGCCAAGCCGCCCCAAGCCTATGGACTCTTTGACGAAGAAGGCCGCATGATGTGCCTCTATACCTACGAAACCAATATCAGTGACGGCTGGGCAGATCCCGGTACGCATAACAACCCTCCGGAAGTGCGAGAAACCGCTCTCCGCTTTGGCACCAATATCATCCAATACATTACTCACCAATGAAGATCTGCATTGTCTCTGATGTTCATTACAAATATCACAGCACCGAAAAAGCTGACCTTGAGGTGCAAAAGCGCTTCTTGAGCTTTCTGGATTTTGCCATCGGACGCTATGACTTACTCGTGCTCTGCGGCGACATCTTTGACCTCTACAACGAGTATAAACACGTGATCATCAGGGAGTATTTTGGCATCTATCACCGCTTGGCCAAGATAGCAGAAGCCGGTTGCCGCATCGTCTATCTCAGTGGCAATCACGACTTTTGGTTTGACAGCTTCCTCTCAGACGAACTGGGCGTGGAGCTCTATCCGGACAATTTTACCCTCCAGGCGGATGGCAAAACCATCATCTTCAGCCATGGAGACCTCTACACCGTCAATGACCTCCGCTACCACCTCTTGCGCAGATTCCTACGCCTCCCAATCACCCGCACCTTGGTCAACCTCATCCACCCGGATTGGGCTCTGGTTTTGGGTGCCAAGCTCTCACGCTCCAGCAGAGTTCGTCAAGCCTCCAAAATGCTCCAAAAGAAGCGATCAATGGGCTTAAAGACATGGGCAAAGCGAAAAATAATGCAGGGAAAGGCGGATATCGTGGTAATGGGTCATAGTCACGAGGCGGAGATTTTGCCCATTGGTGATGGCTTTTATGCCAACGCCGGTGAATGGATAAAGACCCCCTCATACTTGGAAATAACCGATGGCAACATCGAACTAAGACACTATACAACTAACAATAAGGAGAATGAACAGTGAAAAAGTCATTTCACACACATCGCATGATTATGGTAGGCCTTGTATTACTGCTGAGCCTTTCAATGCTTAATTGCAACAACACACGCTCCAAAGCAGATACTCCAACTCTCGAAAAGGAGAAACAAGTGACGACAACAACCGAAAAAGAAACACCCAAGCAAAACGTGGTAAAAGTTACCATGTCAACCACCTACGGAGATATCAATCTCGAACTCTGGCCAGACATCGCTCCCAAGACCGTGGACAACTTTGTAACCCTCGCCCGCAAAGGCTTTTACAATGGTATCTACTTCCACAGAGTGATCCCAGACTTTATGATCCAGGGTGGCTGCCCCAACACCAGAGACGATGATCGCAGAAACGACGGCCAAGGCGGCCCCGGCTACACCTTTGACGATGAATGCTACGATGTCAACAACCCCGTTATAGGCGAGATCACCGATGACGACGTCGCCAAACAGGTGTGGGAAAAGATCATCCTCCCCTACATGAACTCTGGCAAAAACCCCCAACAAGAGATCTTTGATATCGTGAAAGCAGTGCAGCAGCAGGGTAACATGGAGCCTCTCAAGGCCCATCCTGTCAGCTTCTATCAAAAGCGCACCGGCATCAACACCCCCATCTACAAGTTGGGTGCCAAAAACCTCTATGGAAGCATTTCCATGGCCAATGCCGGTCCCAACACCAACGGCTCCCAATTCTTCATCATCACCAAGAAAGATGGAACCCCCTGGTTGGACGGCAAGCACACCGTGTTTGGCAAAGTAACCTCCGGAATGGAAGTAGTTCACAAGATTGAAGGCCTCCCCAGAGACCGTTCAGACAATCCCAACGCTGAAAACCAGGCTTTCATCAACTCCGTTTCCTTCCCCAAATAACAAGGAGTATTCATTATGGCCCGCACCTCAGATTCGGAATTGATGCAGGAAATTCTTACCTGGATACGTCAAAACCAGTATGTCTATTTAGCCACGGTGGATAAAAACCAAGCCCGCGTTCGTCCCATTGTGATGTTTGAATACGACGAGCGCTACTTCTTCACCACCTACAGTGGCGATGCCAAGGTGGGCCAGATTCACGCCAATAAAAGGGTGGAAGTGTGCGTGCCCATCAGCGAAGACGGTCAAAATGGCTATGTCCGCCTCATGGGAAGCGCCAAAATCGTCACCAACAACGATCTGCGCGCCGAAGCCGCCGAGTATTGCTACTTCTTTGATCAATACTATTCCGGCTGGGACGATCCAGATTACACCTTGATCGAGTTCTACCCTGAATACGCCGAATATTTGCGCCCCGGTGAAAACCATAGCCGGGGCTGCACTTTTAGACGCTACTGATGGAGCTTTAGGATGAAATCCATCTATAGTTATACCGATCCCCACCTTGGAGCCTGCCACATCGTCATCCCCAAAATACGGCAGGTAGGCTCCGCGCTGGGGAACCTGCTCATCACCTTCGACAATGGAGAAAAGGTAGACGTTTACACAAACGACCTGAAGAAAACCACGCAGGAGCTGCTGGAAGCGATCGAAAGATTCTATGAATCCGGAGATTAACCCAGTCCTCCTGGCCTTTTTGGCCACCTGCTTCACTTGGCTGATGACGGCTGTCGGATCAGCCTTTGTGCTTTTCTTCAAGACTATCAAAGACTGGGTCTTGGATGTCATGTTAGGCTTTGCCGCTGGCGTGATGATCGCCGCCAGCTTTTGGTCTTTGCTCGATCCCGCCATCCAGATGAGCAATTCCGCCTTCCCCGCTGCCATCGGCTTCCTCTTGGGAGGTGCGTTTCTGCGCTTGGTAGACCTGCTCTTGCCGCACGTGCATATCACGGGCGACACGGTGGAACACGAAGGCATCAAGACTCCTTGGGGAAAGTCCACTCTCATGTTTTTGGCTGTGACGCTGCACAACTTTCCGGAAGGCATGGCTGTGGGCGTGGCTTTCGGTGCCCTGGCACACGGAGTTCCCTCTGCCACTTTGGCTGGAGCTATTTCCCTCGCTATCGGTATAGGCATCCAAAATCTCCCCGAAGGTGCAGCGGTATCCATTCCTTTGCGCCGCGAAGGACTCTCCCGCTGGAAGAGCTTCTTCTGGGGTCAGTTTTCCGGCATGGTGGAACCCATCGGAGGCGTGTTGGGAGCGCTGTTGGCTCTCTCCGCCAAGTCATTTTTGCCCTACACTCTGGCCTTTGCCGCCGGCGCCATGATCTTTGTGGTGGTGGAAGAGATGATCCCCGAGATCCAAAGAGGCAAACACGGCCACCTAGCTACCATAGGCGTGATGTTGGGCTTTGTGCTGATGATGATCTTGGATGTGTCTTTAGGCTAATGTAGCCTCGCTGCAGTAGTCAGTTGCCAGTTGTCAGTTGTGAGCTGCTGTCGCAGGTTGCAAGGATGCGGATACTCGTGCAAAGTGTGGTCGCTTGCCCTTAGCGACCTTGTACGGGCGGTCGCAGCACGGCCTCATAGTACGTTCGCTCGCCGCGCACCGAAGGTACCGGCGTAAGCCGCACCGCTGCAATCAAACTTTGCCTGCTGCTAACGCCCCCTGAACTATACGGACTACCACCTAACGCATTCGTATCGATACAAATGCGTCAGCGCTCACAACTCACAACTGGTAACTCACAACTGGCCGACATCGTCGGCCCTCCCCTCTATAATATACTCTGACGATGTTGCTCGCATGACGAGAATTCCAAAAATCCAAGTCCGTAATCGCTTGCCAATGGCAGCTATACGAAATCGGTCAAATATTGTCTCTTTCTTTGCTAAAGTGTAATACCTGGGGAGGCTGACTGTGTCAGCTTTTGCAAGGTGCGGGCTGTTGCCAAAACGCCGCAAAGTATGGTCGCTTGCCATAGCGACCAAGCCAGCGCAGCTTGCTGCTCCACTGCAGAGCTCAATTTCAATGTAGCAGGTAGCTTGAAATGAGAAAGTTCTTGACTTTTATCACCGGTATAAAAACAATGCCACCGGTCGATTGGCCTAACATGTATCTGAATAATGAGAACTTGATATACTATAAAGGAAAAGTAGAAACAATGCTTGGAACTTATACCATAATTAGAGACACAACCAACGTCAAATCTTTTGATGATGGTGCTGAAGATGGGCCTCTAAAATGCGAGGATACTAATGACTAATATCATAGATCGTGTTACCTTAGAAACGAGATCATTTCTTGAAGCAAAGCTGCCAGCGTTGAGCGACAATTGGTGGCAAGATATGGTTCTGACGGCGTTGAATACACAGCAGAAAGACATATTGCTCGGATCACAAGAGATGACCCTTAATAGCCTTGACCTTGTAGCCCTGCTACTAGTCTTTGATCAGAACTGGTCTTGCATATCTGAGCACATGGGATATTATCCAGAGCAGAGGCAATATCTGAAGGAAATGTTATCAATTGTAAATCGAATGGGATGCCATATTAGCACGTATGTCAGTGACGAGGAACTATATAGTGATCTCGACACAGTACAAGGACTCCTCAAGATGATCGCTGCGGATAAAAATCTAATCAATGATATCCAAAAGCAGAAACAAAAGGTCTCAAAGGGGAGCACTGAACAGCGTATCCAAGTATCAGGAGATAAGTCAGCAGAGGGGTTTCAGCCAGGTCAGCTTGTTCGATTGAAATCCTCTCCAGACAAACAATATGCTGTTGTTAGCATCCTAATCAGAGAGCCTGAGAATAGGGTCGATGTATTCGGAGAAGCCGGTCATCAAAGCTTTTATGAATCGCAACTGGAAATTGTACCCCAGAAAACGCTAAAACAAATCAATCTTGACGAGTTTAACGCAACAATCTCCGCTCTGCAGATTAGACAACCCAATCTTACTACTCTTTATTCTCTGAACTCAGCTAGGATTGATTTCATCCCCTACCAATTCAGGCCGGTAATGAAATTCATCAGGTCTGATCGTCCCAGACTGCTAATTGCAGATAGTGTCGGTGTTGGTAAAACTATAGAAGCTGGCTTGATCCTCAAGGAACTCCAGGCCAGGAAAGAACTTGGAAGCGTACTCATTGTCTGTCCCAGACCTCTGGTAACGGAGAGGAAATGGCTCGACGAGATGAAAAGATTCGACGAGACATTTCGTCAATTGGACGGGAAACAGTTTGAACTCTGCATTGAGGAGTGTCACCTTGATGAAAAGTGGCCCCAAGACTATAGAAGATCAATAATCCCATATTCATTGTTTAATGAAGCCCGACTTCATGGAGAAATCAAACGAGGTAAAAGGAAACGCGGACTATTGGATTTAGACCCTCCTCCTCACTTTGATCTGGTCATTGTTGATGAGGCACACCATATCAGGAACACTGACACTTGTGCTTATAAGACGGTAAGCTACCTGTGCAACAATGCTGATGCGGTGGTGTTTCTCACTGCTACTCCTGTCCAAACGAAGAGCGAAGACCTTTTTGTTTTACTGAATACTCTTCGTCCTGATTTAATCATAGATCGAAATAGCTATGAAACAATGATGGAGCCAAATCAATATATCACTCAAGCTGTAAAATACATCAGGCAAAACCTGCCTGGTTGGCAGCAACGTGCATCTGATGCCTTAACCCAGATTGAAACGACAGAGTGGGGACGTTTGGTTGCCCAGAATAATCCCTTGTATAAATCAGCAATTGAAGGTTTGAAACAAGAACCGATGACCAATGAACAAAGGGTTAAACTGATATCTCAAGTGGAAGAAATACACACACTGTCGGGTGTGATCAATCGAACCAGAAGAAGAGATATTGGCAGCATCGTCATCAGAAAACCGGAGACTGTGATGGTCAGATTCACTCCCGAGCAAGAGTTGATCCACGATGAAGTACTGAATGTCCAGAGGAGGATATTGGAACAAACTAATGGTGATATCCCCATCAACTTCCTGATGTCCACCATTCGTAGACAGGCTGCGAGCTGCATATTCGGTCTGCTGCCATTGTTGAATGATACTTTAAATCGTAACCTGGATGAGGCACTTTGGGATGACCCACTGAGCATCATGCCTGATATTGAAGTAGGCCAGAGTTTGAAAGCTGACGTTGACGCGTTGATAGATTTGGCTTCTCAAGTACCTGGTCGTGATCCCAAGTTGGAGGCTTTATTGAAAGTGCTACATGAAAAGCAATCCCTTCCCAACAACAAAGTTATGGTTTTCAGCAGTTTTATTCATACGCTAAAGTACCTTGATAACCATTTGCAAGCTGCAGGCATACGGGTAGGGCTGATTTATGGCGGGGTTGATGATGAAGGTCGTCTTGAACTGCGTAGAAGATTCCAACTGCCCAAAGAAGAACCGGACAGCCTGGATGTAATGCTGTTTTCGGAAGTTGGCTGTGAAGGTCTTGACTATCAGTTCTGTGATACGATGGTCAATTATGATCTCCCTTGGAATCCAATGCGGATTGAACAAAGGATAGGCAGAATTGATCGCAAAGGACAGAAGAGTGAGAAAGTCTTGATTTATAACATGATAACAGAAGGCACTATAGATCATGACATCTATGACCGCTGTCTGATGCGGATCGGCATCTTTGAGCATTCAATCGGTGATTCAGAAGAAATCTTGGGAGATCTGGCTGACTCAATCAAAAGCATTGCTGAGAACTTCAAGATCACTGATGAAGAAAGGAAGCTCAAGCTCCAGCAGCTTGCAGACAACAAGCTCCGCAAGATGCAGGAAGAAGAAAAGCTTGAACAGCAACAATATGAGTTGTTCGGTATTGAGATTCCACTCAAACAAACCGAGCAAGAGATACAATCGGCAAGTAGTTATTGGCTTGCTCCCAAAATGCTGGAACATTTGGTTGAGTTTTACTTGAACCAGAGGCTTGGGACACAACACCAGTATATACTCGGGGATAAAGAACCAAAGACCTTACGCTTATCCCAAGAAGCGAGGAATATAATTCTGAGAGATTACAAGTCAATGAGCTTGACTTCTAACCCAATTGGCCGTGCTTGGGAAAACTGGCTGAAGGAAACTAAGCTATATCTGAGTATCACATTTAGTGCTGAATATGCAAGTATAGATGATAAGGTGGTATTGATAAATGCTTTTCATCCCATAGTTAAGCAAGCTGCCCACCATCTTGCTGGCCATGATTTTCCCTATACCGAACTACAGGTCGTTGACCCTAATATCCCATCCGGAGATTACAATTTTGTCATTTATAAATGGGAAACAAAGGGCATCAGAAACGATCTGGCACTTAAGCCGATTTGCTCTGACTCAAGGGTAGGCTCGCAGCTTATTAACTTGATCGAAAGTGCATCCGACAGCCAGATCAATGTTCATCCCGAACCTGACTATTGGGATCATCTTGAATCCCAACATTATGAGCTTTGGAAGCAAGAGAAGCATAAACACATTGATCGAACCATAGAGGTTGCTGAATATAAAAAGCAGAGCTTAAAAACGAGCCACCAAGCATTGGTGGCATCTGTTATAGATAGGATGAAACAGGTAACTGATGAAAAGATACTGCGAATGTACCGCTCGCAATTGGCATCCTTACAGGCAGCGCACGAAAGGAATATTCAAGAATTGGATATTGCGGTAGAGAAGGCAGATATTGTGACCACTCCAGTAATGTACGGCATTATTAGAATCTCAAGGGAGGAAGTGTAAGTGAGTGACATAATGAATAAACTTATTGAAAAACGCAAGAAATGGATTGAAGCCAACCGAGAAAACGGCTTTGAAGAAGGTATTAAAAACCTGCTAACCGATTTATATCCGGACAGTGCTCACTTCGTTTTTGAATTGCTTCAAAATGCAGAAGATGCAAAGGCCTCGGCGGTGAAATTTATACTTTTTAAACATGGTTTGGTATTTGAGCATAATGGAAGCCGCTTGTTCACAATTGATGATGTTGATGCCATCACCAGCATAGGTAAAAGTTTTAAAAAAGATGACCCAACAAACATCGGTAAATTTGGGGTAGGATTTAAGTCGGTCTATGCCTACACGTCAACTCCTGAAGTTGTTTCGGGTGAGTATCATTTTGAAATTCATGATTTGGTCGTCCCCATCACTGAGGGACTTGAACCTAAAGAAATTGGTCACGGGCTTACCAGGATTACCATTCCATTTAATAATCCTGGGAAACAACCCGAAAAAGCTGTAACAGAAATCCAAACATTACTCAATACCTTAAATGAGGGCACCTTGTTGTTTTTGGAGAGCATTTCCAAGATCGAATATAGCTTTCCGGATGGACAGACTGGCTACATAGAAAGGGAGGAAAGCGATGATCATTTTATGCATATAAAGTCATTTTTACCAGACAACGATAAATCAAACATTGTGCATTATTTGCGCTATAGAAAAGAAGTTGAAGTTGTTGATGATAAGGGTAGCACGAGGCCCTGCCGTGTTTCTATAGCTTACAAATTAGAAAAATCAGCAGAGGCTGAGAAAGATAGTCAAAAAACTCAATGGAAAGTAAAGCCAATTGAACCCGGGCGAGTTTCTATTTATTTCCCCGCAGACAAGGAAACTTCTAACTTGAAATTCCACATTAATGCTCCCTTTGCTTCAACTGTTGCAAGAGATAGTGTAAGAGACTGCGATGAAAATAATGCACTCAGGGATCACATTGCCAACCTGGTAGTTGAATCTCTATTTGACCTGCGTGATAAAAAACTTCTGACTGTCGATTGTTTATCGGTGCTACCCAACGATAAGGATAATTTGCCATCGTTTTATCTCCCGATCAAGAACAAAGTTGTAGAAGCATTTAAAGAAAAAGAGTTGACCCCGATGAAAATGGGTGGACATGCGGCAGCATCTGGAATTTTCAGGGGAAGTGCTGCAGTTCAATCATTGATAAAAGATGAAGATCTGATTGTGTTATTCAATAAAGACGACCACCGTCCTCCGATATGGGTTGCCAATGCTCTGATAAATAGCAGGTCAGATGGCTTTCTGTCTATGTTGGAAATAACAAGGTTCGAGATTAGTAATCTTATTATTGCTCTGTTCAAGATGCCTGATCACGTCTCTGATTGGATTAAAAGTAAATCTAACGAATGGCACCAACAATTGTATGTATTATTGAATGACCGCATCAACAGTGCTTCGGAAGGAGAGAGACATGAAGAAATCAACTCAATTTCAGGGTCGAGAATCGTCCGACTAACCGATGGAACCTACGAAACTGGAAAGCACTGCTTTTTTCCAGATAATACAGGAGTGCATGATGAACAGATGCCTATGGTTGAGCCGGGTGTCTACTCATCTGGGAATAATAAAGATCAACAAGAAAAGGCTAAACAATTTTTAGAAAGAATCGGCGTTAGTGTGCTCGGAAAAGCAAAGCAGATCGAACTACTATTAGAGAAGAATTACAGTATGGAAGCTCTTGCTAATTATAGGTTTAATCCCCAACTTGCAGACATCAAACTTTTTATGCGATTTTTGGACGATGAGCCGTCAGGATCAGTATTATTTGAAAACGCTAAAATTCTTAAATGTGAAGATGGTGTATGGCGCATCCCCACGGAAGTTTACTTGGATGAGCCATTTTTCAAAACGGGATTGTCCGCATTCTATGAACCAATATCAGAGCATACAAATTGCAGGAAACTATCGGAGGAATACAAAGAGCTGGATGTCTCGCCACAGGAAATAGGTTCTTTTGCCGAGAAGGTCGGTGCCGTATCATCTCTTAGAATAGTAAAAATAAGTAATTTCAGGTTGATTGATTATACAATTGATCATATCTCATACCATCTTAAGGATATGTCATTCCACGTGTCTAAGTTGTTATGGGATTTTTTAATGAAGTGCGAACAGTCGGAAGACTATGGGTGTTATAGCAAACAGTTGAAATACAGTCCTAGCTATCATGACGAAGGCAATTCGCAAATATTAAACCTACTGTCTCGTAATCATTGGGTGCCTCAAACAGTTCAAAGCGGTGGTGATTATAGTTTCGTTTTACCAATGGATGCTGATTTGGGATCACTTCCCGAAGGATTTACTTATAATTCCGGATGGCGGTGGCTTAAATTGACATCTTTTGGGAATAGGCGCAAACAACAAGAAGAACTAAAGCGTCAGAAAGAAATGGAAAGTGATAAAGAGACTCAACAAACTGAGGAGGTAGTCAAAAGCATAGGATTTAATTCATTAGCTGAGGTTCAGGAAATTGCCGAGGCAAAGAAAAAAGACCCACAGGGATTACAACGTTGGATTGCAAGTACAAACAAACCTGAGTTCCCTCAAAGAGAGTCACCTAACCCTGTTCGAAGATCGCAAAAAATCCAGGAAGGCATGGCTGACGCTCCACAAAAAACTTATGAGCAAAGATCAAGAAGTGTAAGAGTAACGGGTAGTTCTGTAGACGCTGTTGAGTATCTTAGATCCTCATATAAAAATGAGGATGGCCAGCTAATTTGCCAAATATGCAAGGATGTTATGCCGTTTAAAAAAAGAAATGGTGAGTATTACATGGAAAAGGTTGAGGTTTTCACGAAGGAGTATCTGACTAAAGAACACCATTCTCACAATCTTGCACTATGCCCTCTTTGTTCGGCTAAGTATAATGAATATGTGAAAACTGATACCAAGCAGATGGATAAAATCAGGGACTATCTTCTAAATTCAGCATATCAAGAAATCCCAATCAGCTTAGATGAAGAAGCTACTATTAAATTCGTTGAAACCCACTATAATGACCTTAGAGACAGCATGATTGGGGAGTCGATTGATCTTGATTGAAAATAATATCGCATCAGTTTGCAAGGCCCGTGATTAATTAGAGTGGATAAATTCATTCTTGAGTCATCCACATTGCTATAGAATAAGGTAGTCGGTGGTGTAGAGTCTCAATTGTTGGTGTAAATTCCAACTTGTTATTGATACGGTTCTCTGAGGACATTTTAAAATTCCTCGTTGTTCACATCTATGTTCGGCCAATTGACCGGGCGCATTATCTTAACACTTGTGATATTCGTC
>JAKQWO010000006.1 GCA_029561955.1 Candidatus Cloacimonadota bacterium | reverse complement strand
ACTAGCACTCCTCCCCGTGGTTTCGAAAATGTGAGGGAAATCGTGGAGACCGAAGTATTAGATATACAAATCAAGGCCTTCATCCCTGACATTACTACCTTTAAAGACAAGACAGATACCTATAACCGGGAAGGGCACTATGCTTTTCCCAAAGCACTGTTGGAAGTTATCCAACAGGTGAGCAAACAACAACTTACCAGATGGCAAGAAATAAGAAATAAATGGCTAGAGGAGTCAAAATGAAAACAAAACACATTCTATTAGCGCTAATGGTCATGCTTTTCTGCGTGACATTGGTAGCCCAAGAAGCCCCCGTTGCTCAAGATACCGCGCAGTTTAAAATCACACCTGGACGTATCGTTCATGACAGTGGATATTGGGGTTATGCAATTATTCTCGTATTCGTGATTGGTCTCGTGTATGGTATTGTGCGCTATATTCAGCTTTATCAGCGTGAAAAAGTGGACGCACAGAAGTTTTATCTCAAACTGAAAGGCTACATCAAAAACGATCAGATCGAAGAAGCCACCAAGATTGCCGAGAGCTTCAAGGGCACCACACTCGGTTTCATCTTCTGGAGTGGTCTGAAAGCCTTTGGTGACATGCGTAAAGCCAACAAAAGAGGTGAAGAGATGGATCGTGTCGTTCAAAACGCATTTGAAGAATCTGTGCTTCAGACTGTTTACAAGATCGACTCAGGTCTTTCCTGGTTCACCACTCTGGCTCAGGTATGCACATATCTTGGATTGTTGGGAACCATTTGGGGCCTGCTGGAAGCCTTCTATGGCTTGGCCGGTGCTCCAGATCACCTCAAAAACCAGGTGCTTACAGAAGGAATCGCAAAAGCCATTGGCACCACTGCCATGGGCTTGATCGCTGCTATTCCTCTTTCATTGATTCATGGCGGACTCTTTGGCCGTGCCCAGAAGATCCTTGCCGATATTGACGAACACACAGTTAAAATTATGAATGCCTTGAGCATGGCAAATAAGGGATAATAATATGGCTTATCGTCCTTCTGCCGGAAGGAACCGAAGACTCGCTGGAGGTCCTAAAGAGCCGGACATAGTCCCGCTCATGAACCTCTTTTTGACTATTATTCCCTTCATGCTTTACATGTTGGTGATATTCCAGTTAGCTTTGGTTGCCTTAAATTTCACCCCATCGGGTGGTGGAGGCGGGGGAGTCCAAGGCCCAGGTGGAGGCGGAGCTGAAGAAAAGAAGATTGAAATCTACATTATGGATCGAACATCAGATCAAGGACTCTTCCCAGGCTTTGAAATAAGAGAGCCCGGGCAAGAAACTGTCAAGATTGAAGCTGCAGATACGGAGAAGTTCAGAGATGACTCCGGCAAAGAAGTGATCCGCTATGTATATGATTTCCAAGCTTTAAATGAGGTCTTGAAAAAGATTCGCGAGCGAAATCCAAGTCAGACTCAGATCAGCGTAAGTCCCTATCCAAGCGTATTGTATGGTCCCCTGATCAAAACCATCGACCTGTGCAAGCATAACAGCTTTACCAATGTGATGTATAAGCCCGTTGGAATTGGCTATTTTTAGGAGATTATTATGAGAATACTAGAAAAAGCATCAGCGAGCGGTAAGAAAGCAAGAGTCACCAGAAGAATTTCTGATGAAGTGCAAGCCTTATCCATCACATCTCTACTTGATATCTTGACCATTGTCTTGGTCTTCCTTATCAAGAATATTTCTTTGGACGCCCAGAAACTTACCGTTCCAGAAAATATGACTTTCCCTACCACCATGACGGTGGAAAGTCTGGAGCAGAATATGGGCACCACGGTGATCAAGGTATATCCTGACCAAATCTTGGTCGGCGTGGATAATATCTATTTTGGGAAGCCTGAGGACCTATTGATGGAGCCCAAAAAACGTGCCGACTTACACGAATTCCTGAGCCGTCTCTCTTTGGAGATTGAAGAAGATGAAAACAGGGGCGAGCCCTGCCTCTTGGTGCAAGCCGACGAGGCGATTACTGCCCAAGTGATCACTGCAATTGTGGAGATAGGCACAGGGTCATACTACAAGTACGTCTATTTTAGCACGCTGAAGGATTCCAACTGGTTAGAAAACGAAGCGCAGCAGCTATAGGGAGGTATTATGGCAAAAACACAACTCAACCTTGAGCTAAACTATAAAGGCAAAGACCTGGACAAGATCAAGCATGGTTCAGGCTTGTTCAAGAAAGAATGGTTCATAGGTTCAAACAAACATCTGCTTTGGCAGGTGCTGCTACCTTCCTTTCCGGATAAGCACAAATTAGTTACCCAAAAAGGGAACGAGCTATATCTAAATCTGTTGCCTGGCAGCCAACTCGAATGTGTTAAGCACGGGCAAAACATGGATCAAGCAGCCCTTAGCGGTCAGCGATTGCTCAGTGGGAATAGCCTTCTGCTGCAAAATGATATGGAAGGCACTCTCACCTTGCATCCGGATTGGCAGGTTAAATATAGCTTTGGAGAGCCCTACACTTATGTACTCACCGAAGAAGAAAAGCAGATCGTAGCCACCTATTCCCGTAGAGCCGAAAGCACTCCTCAAGAGAAATTTGGGCGGTCTATGATTATCCTTTTCCTCTTCATTACAATAGTGTTTCTGGGCATTTATGATTTGGCTCTCAAGCCCGCTAAAGTAGCGGAAGGAACCTTAGAGGCCGCCTTGAGGCGGCTGAGGTCTGCCCAAAGAGTGGAAGCCTTTAAACAAGAGGTACCCGTGGGTCAGCGTGAGGATGATGAAGCCGCAAGGTTAGCCGCAGAAGCAGCCGCAAAAGCTGCTGCTGAAGCCGCTGCCAAAGCTGAAAAAACTACCGCTACAACTCGGAGACCAACCGGTGCAACGGCACGCGGAGCTTCCTCTCTATTTGGAGTGGGGAAATTTGATCCCAACGCTGTAGTTCGCGATCCCATCGCTATCACTTCCACACGTGAATTCGTGGCAGCTTCCCGCAGGGGAGGCACAGGTGGTGGTGGATACGGTACTGGAACCGGTGGAACCGGTTTTGGTGGTGGTGGCGGAGGAACCGGTGGCGGTATGGCCTCTACTTTCGACCCCAATGCTATTGTCACTTATCAACAGAGTGACTTCACGGCAGCCTCTCCTGTTGGTGGATTGGCCGGTACTACCGCCAGACCATCAGGACGTGTGGATGTAAGAGGCAATCTTTCTGCAGCGGAGATCGCTACCTTGGGCAAGCCTGTTGCAGTCACAAGTAGCGAACGTGCAGCGATCGCCAGGATTTCTCAAAGAGCCCCTGCGATCTCAGAAGGCAACATTGCTTCTGCATCTCCAGAACAGCAATCAGTCAATGAAGCACTCAGAAGGGCAGTCAATAGCCGTAAGAGCCAGATTACAAGTCTCTACAGAAAAACCGCAGCTATACAAAGCAGCGGTGGATCAGTAAACATCAGGATTTACGGTACCGGAAACAAGATAGAAGCCGTGCAAGTTATCCCCACTTCCGGAAACTTGCCCACCTCTTTCCTAAACGAAGTCAAGCAAGTTGTATCCTCTTGGAGTCTTGGCGGCGTAAGCGGACTATTTGACTATACCTTTACAATTATATTTAGTTAATAAATGAAAATGACAGATCAGCTCCCAGTTATCTGGGAGCTGATTTTCTGTTAGGGGTTCGTTGGGCATAAGACTAATAAGCAACAAAGTAGGGAACCAATCAAGCCGTAGAACGAAAGAATCTGCATCCATTCCATATGAGAAGTGTAGCGGACGGGCTTTGGTGTAGAAAGCACCGAAGGTGGCTGTGCGCCCCAACTTGCAGATAACCTGTAAGCGGGGTTTTTGAAACAACTCTCATCAATACCAGGTTTATACTTGGCATTTTTGAGCATTATAGAGATATTCTTTGTCAAGCCCCAGAGTTGGGACTATACTATCTTCACAAGGTTGTACTATGTGGAAAGATGTCTGTTAAACAAACCTAAACGGAGTAGGCCATACTAGACTGTCGGTTTGATGGCGACAACGGATAGATATCGTTACAAGGAGAGAACATGAAACGAGTCATAGCGTTTTTGCTTGTGCTGAGCTCCGTAATTGGGTTATCTGCACAAGCACAGAAGTTTCTCGGATTGCGCTCCGATAGGATAACAACGGAAGCAACAGAGCGCATCGAGAGGCAAAACCGCCAGGTGAGCACACCCAGCTTTACGCCCATTGAGGGCTATTACGATGCTCCCGTGGATGTGAGTATCCATGCTGTTCCCGCCGATGCTACCATCTATTACACCACCGATGGCAGCATTCCGGATGAGACCAGCAGCGTATATTCCACTCCTATAACGGTAAATGAACACACCGTGATCAAGGCTTTTGCCGTCAAAGATGGCTATCCGGATTCAGATGTCGGAAGCGCTGAATACTTCTTCAGAGTGGCCAATCCCACCTTCAGCGTGCTTTCCGGATCCTTTGCCACACCCCAACACCTGACCCTGAGCGTGGACATCCCCGGAGCCAACATCCGCTACACCACAGATGGAAGCAATCCCAGCGAAAACGTTGGCCAAATCTATTCCGGCACACCCATTCTGATCAACAATACCACCCAAGCGACCGTGGTGAAAGCCATTGCCTATCTGGATGGCTGGATCACCTCCGCTATCGTGACGCATACCTACGTGATCAATCCTCCCGTCGCCGGCCCCTTCTTCAGCGTCGCTTCGGGCAACTACTACAACACCTTCAGCGTGAGCATCAGCGCTGTTCCCGCGGTGGCTACTATCTACTATACCACAAACGGCAGCGAGCCTTCCCCTACAAACGGAACACTCTACACCATCCCTATTTTGATCAACCGCAATACCACTCTCAAAGCCAGAGCCTATCTGGTAAACTATCCTCCTTCAGCAGTCCAGACAGCCATCTACAACCTGCACAACAGCCCGGTGAGCTTCAGCCCAGCTCAAGGAACTTACTATACGGCTCAGACCGTGACCTTGAGCACACCCACCCCTGCCGCAGCTATCTGGTACACTTTAGATGGAACTTCCCCAACTGTAGGATCCAGCCTGCTCTACAATCCCAGTAACCCCATCGTGATAAATCAGACTACGACGATCACGGCTTTGGCTCAGAGGATTAACTGGCACAATTCTCCTGTCACATCTGCCACTTACACCATTGATATTCCCATACCGAATGTGGCAGCTCTGAGCATCCAGCCTGTCAGCGGGCTCTACACCAGCGCCATTGATGTGTTGATCAGCACTCCCACACCGGGAGCCACGATCCGCTACACCACAGATAACAGCGAGCCCACCCTGACCGATGGCTTCACCTACACCGCACCCTTTGAGGTAAGTACAAACACCACGGTGAAAGCCAGAGCCTTCAAAGCCGGATACAATCCTTCCGAGATCGCCGTAGCTCAATACTTTATCGTGATCCCAGTCCAAACTGTGGACTCTCCTACTTTCACACCTCCTGCTGGAGTGTATAACGAGCCTAAACTGGTGAGCATTGCCACTGCCACCGACGGTGCCTCAATCCGCTATACCACCGACGGAAGCGATCCATCAGAAACCCACGGAACACTCTACACCGATCACATCACCGTAGACGAAAGCGTCAACATCAAAGCCATCGCCTACAAAGCAGGTATGAACCCCTCCCAGGTGATTTCCAGCGCTTATGTGATCAATATCATCGTTCCCACCGTTTCTGCTGTGAGCTTCTCGCTCCCCTCCGGAACCTATTATGTGCCCCAGAGCCTGACCCTCTCCACCACCACCACCGGAGCCTCCATCCGCTATACAACGGACGGCAGCGATCCCACACCCACCTCGGGCACCGTCTATACTCAAGCGATACCCATCCCCAGCAATTCCAGCCTTTTCATCAAAGCCATCGCCTACTTGGATGGTTACAATCCTTCCGCAGTGGCCTCAGCTTACTATTTGGTGACCGGAACCGTGGCCGAGGTGATCTTCAGTCTGCCCGCAGGAACCTATCAGACGCCTCAGAGCCTGAGTTTGGAAACCGCCACCCAAGATGCCAGCATCTATTACACCACAGACGGCAGCAACCCCACCCGTGATTCCTATAGATACCTCCAGCCTATAGCGTTGCCGCTGAATAGCACCACCACGATCAAGGCTCGTGCCTTCAAGACCGATTGGCTGCCCAGCGACATCGAGACCAATACTTACATCATCACTGGCTCCGTCGTCATCCACGATCCCGTGTTCACACCTGCTGCCGGCACCTACACCACGCCCCAGCAGGTCACCGTCAACACACCTTATCCGGCTGATGCCACCATCTATTATACCACCGATGGCTCGGATCCCACCCAAAGCTCAGTCCAGTATACGCAAGCGATAAACCTACCCCTCAATACCAGCTTCACTCTCAAGGTGAGAGCTTATAAAACGGATTGGGAGCCCAGCCCCGTCTACACCGCAATCTACAATATGACTGGACAGGTCGAGCTGCCCTTAGCCTTGTTTACACCTGCACCCGGAACCTATCAGAGTGCTCAGACCGTCTCCCTGTCACCTGCCACCTTACCTGTAGATGCCACGCTCAGATACACTCTGGATGGCAGCGAACCCTCCCTGAGTTCTGCCGCCTACATCAGTCCCATCACTATCCCTGCCGGTCAAGTTACCACGCTGAAAGTGAAAGGCTTCAAGGATGGCTGGATTCCCAGTGAAACCATCACCGGCATCTACAACATCACCGGTCAACTGAGCTTCATCACCCCTGTGTTTGATCCTTCGCCCGGAATCTACACCACAGCCCAAAGTGTGACTGTCAACAGCACCATTCAGCCCGGAGCCACCATCCGCTATACCACCAATGGAACCGAGCCCACAGAAAGCTCGCCCATCTATAGCGCACCCATCCCTGTGCCACTCAATACCACTATGACCATCAAGGTGAAGGCTTTCAAGCCGGATTGGACGCCCAGTGTGACCTATACCGCCCAATACACCGTCACCGGTCAGCTTACCATTGCCAGTCCCGTTTTTACGCCCGCCGCTGGTATTTACACCACAGCTCAAAACGTGGTGATCAACACCACCCAACCCGCAGGCGTAGGCGCAGTGGTTCGCTATACTCTGGATGGCACAGATCCCACCACCGCTTCACACGTCTACACAGGCCCCATCTCAGTTTCCAGCAGCACCCAGATCAAAGTCCGCGCTTTTGCCACCAACTGGCTGCCTTCTGAAGTGTATCTGGCAAACTACACCATCACCGGGCAGGTAGAGATTCCCGAAGCGGTATTCACGCCTCCCAGTGGAACTTACAGCACAGTCCAGATGCTCACTATCAATACACCCGTTCCCGCTGGAGCCACAGTCCGCTACACCCTGGATGGCAATGATCCCACCCAGTCGTCTCAAATCTATAATAGACCCATTCTGCTGCAGTTGGATCGAGATATTCAGGTGAAGGCCAAAGCTTTCCTCACCGACTGGACCCCCAGCCCCACCTACACGGCAAACTATCATATGACCGGTCAGGCAGCATTGACAGACCCCGTGTTTGACCCTCCGCCCGGCCCCTATACCACCGCTCAAATGGTCGAGATCGTCTCCAACACTATCCCCGCAGGTGGTACTATCCGTTACACCACCGATGGCAGCGATCCTGACGAATCCTCACCAATTTACAGCAGCCCCATAGAAGTTGCCCTCAACAGCTCGCTCACCCTCAAGGCCAGAGCTTATGTGACAGATTGGGATGCAGGTGAGATCGTCACCGGTATCTACCAGGTCACCGGTCAGGTTCAGTTGCCTGCAGTGATGTTTACACCTGCACCCGGAACCTATCAGAGTGCTCAGACCGTCTCCTTGGCACCTGCCACCTTGCCCGCAGATGCCACGCTCAGATACACGCTGGATGGCAGCGAGCCCACCGAGAGCTCACCCGCTTACCAGGCACCCATTTCCCTGCCTCTCAACAGCTCCACCACCATCAAGGTAAAGGGCTTTATGAAAGGCTGGGTTTCCAGCGAGATCAGCTCTGCTGTTTACACGATCACCGGCACCCTGCCCTCTCCTGTATTCAGCCTCCCCGGTGGCCTCTATGCTCAACCTCCAGCGGTTTCCATCACCTGTGAAATCCCCGGTGCAACCATCCACTACACTACCGATGGCAGCATCCCCACCCAGGATTCACCCATCTTGGCTGAGGGCGAAACTGTGGAAATCCCCCACTTCACCATCGATAAAGTGATCACCGCCAAGGCTTTCAAACCTGACTGGATCGAAAGCGCAGCGAGCTCCGAAACCTACTCCGTATTGGAAATTCCCATCGACCTGAGAGCCTTCACGCACGGCGGCTACATCCGCGTCCTTTGGAACTTTGCGACCCCGATCCGAGGTCTGCAGGGCTTCAATATCGACCGGCGTGCCTTGAGTGAGAGCAGCTTCACCAGGCTCAACAGCTCACTCATCCCCTTGAGCCAAAAGATCGGTGAAGATTGGTATTTTGACGACTACGACATCCAGATCAACCGCTCCTACGAGTATCGCGTGACGGCGGTTTATGACGATGTAGAGAGCTTACCCAGCTCCAGCACCGTGGTGGTCTATCTTTCCCAGGCTCTGGAGATCAGCAGTGCCAGCCACGCCTATCCCAACCCAGCCACTGATGCCACCCGTTTCAGACTGGTGCTCACGCGTAACGACAACGTCACTGCCACCATCATCATCTACGACTTTGCCGGCAAGAAGATCAAAACCCTCACCGTGCCCACAACCACATCCAACCTCATCGAAGTCCCTTGGGATTTGACAAACTCAGACAACCAGAAGGTTGGTCGTGGCACCTATTTTGCCAGAGTCACCGCCAGCGATTCCGTAACCAAGACCGAGTACGTGATCAAAATCTCGGTGAAGTAAGGAGAACGAACCATGAAAACGATAAACATGAACACACCGCGCACCCTGCGCAACGCACTGATGATCATGGCCATCCTGATCATGGCCTCTACCTTGCTCTCGGTGAACAACTCTGCCGCAGCTTATATGAGAATGGGCGTGGGAGCCAGGATCATCGCCATGGGCGAGGCCGGAACCACCGTTACCCGTGACGTCTGCTCTGGATACTGGAATCCCGCCGGACTCACCCTGCTCAAAGATGTGGAGATCGCCACTATGTACAATTTTGGCCTGAATCTCGACCGCAACCACTCTCACGTCGCTCTTGGCAGTCGCCTGAAATTCGGTGCGATCGCCATCAACTGGATCAATGCCGGCACCTCAAATATCGATGGCTATGACGCCGCCGGCAATCCCACCGGCACTTTCAGCGATAGAAACAACAGCATCGCCCTCAGCTATGCCAATGAATACAAGCGCCTCCATTTTGGCTTCACGCCCAAGTATTACCTCAGCACTCTGGCTGATGAAACCGAAAGCGGCTTCAGCCTTGATGTTGGTGCCAAGTTTGACCTCAGCCAATACCTGGAAGCCGGCGTGATGGTCAGAGACCTCTACAGCACCTTCGAAGATGAGGCAGACAAGATCCCCATGGAAGCCAGTGTCGGCATTGCAGCCTATCCCTTCATCGGTGTCACTTTTGCAGCCGACCTCAAGTGGGAACAGGATGAAAAGCCTTATCCCGCTTTGGGAGCTGAATACTGGACTTCCTTGGGCAAAGACCCCGAGGCAGATTCTCAGCTCAACGTGATCACCGTCAAAGAACGCAACACCTGGAAGGAATCCTTTTCCTACGCCCAGACGGGCATCCGCGTTGGCTTCAACCAAAAAGAAGGCCAAAACAGATTCTCAGTGGGCACCGGCGTCAGATTCAGAAACTTCCAACTCGATTACGCCTTCCGCCTCAACAACCACGCTATCTTCAGTGACGATCACATCATCTCCCTGATCTTCCGCTTTTAGCACGAGGTGTGAGGTGATGCCATGATCAACTATCAAAACATCAAACCCCGTGGGATGCCCAAGCCATTTCCCAAGGTGCCAATTCTGCTGCTCATTTTCTTGGCCTTCAGCGTCAGCCTCTCTGCTCAAAAGGGTGCCCGCTATGCTCAGGAAGGTGTGGAATACTACAACCGTGGCCAATACCAGCGTGCCATCGGCGAGTTTACTTCTGCCAACAATGCCGCCAACGGCAGCGTGCCGCTTTATCACTATTGGTTGGCCAGACTGCATATCGCCGTGCAGGACGTCCCCAACGCCCTCTATTGGATGGATCAGTATCTGGAAAGTGGGGAAGAGACCTACGCTGAGGAAATCAGAGGCTACCAAGAGATCATCAACCATTCGGATAAGATCTTTGAAAG
Organism: Candidatus Cloacimonadota bacterium; assembly: GCA_029561955.1. GTDB lineage: Bacteria > Cloacimonadota > Cloacimonadia > Cloacimonadales > Cloacimonadaceae > UBA3900. The sequence goes on along the minus strand of JAKQWO010000006.1, from coordinate 23,814 downwards.
CTTTGAGATGCGCCCCCTGCCCTCCTATCTCCAGAGCCGCAATTCAGATTACGGTGCCGTCTTGCAGCCTCAGGGCAACTACCTCTACTTCAACTCCATGCGCCCCGCCAGGAAGGACAAGGAAAACATCTGGCGTGCCGAAGCCTTCCAAAACGGATTTGGCAAACCTGAGCTGATGACCACCTGGTCTACCGATGCCAACGAAGCCATAGGCTCTTTTTCCACCGATGGAAAGACCGCCTATCTCTTTGGCAACTATGAAAAAGGCAAGCTTGATGGAGACATCTACACCAGCACCTTTGACGGCAAATGGTCAAAGCCCAAAAACCTGGAATCTGTAAATTCTCCTGCCGTGGACACACATCCCTTCGTCTATGACGACAAGATCATGTTTTTCACCTCCTCCCGCGAGGGTGGCTATGGCGGCACAGACATCTGGTTTTCCCTTAAAATAGGTGGAGAATGGCAAGAGCCCGTCAACGCCGGCCCCCAGATCAATACACCCAAAAACGAGCAAACACCCGCTATGATCTGCATCGAAGAGGAGATCGTGGTGGATGGCAAGATCAGGCCCTATCGGGAAATGGCACTCTTCTTTGCCTCTGACGGACACGGTGGCTTTGGCGGCTATGACCTCTTCAAAGCCGTGCATGAAGGCCCCTATTGGGACAAATGGAACCTGCCCCAAAACCTCGGCCTGCCCATCAACTCCATCCGTGACGACAGATACTTCAACCTCTGCCCGGATTCCAACCAGCTCTTTTTCAGCAGCGACCGCGACGCCTCTAGCTTCGAAAAGATGTTTGTCGCCTACACCCAGTTCACCATTCCCGGCTACAAGGTGCAGGAAACTGAAGACGGAGAGCGCATCTACATCCCCATCGATCCGCAGGAAGGCGATGGCAGGGATGCCATAGAACCCACCCAGCCCGAATTCATCACCTTCAGAGGCAGACTCACCGATGAACAGAGCAGAGCCGTGGTGGCAGACATCAACTTCAGCGGCTATCCCTTTGACAAGCTCTACAAAAAGGTGGTTACCACCGACAGAGATGGCAGCTATGAGATCAAACTCCCTTGGGCCGATCCCTATCACGTGGTGATCAATCCCGATGGCTATATGATCCATCAGCAAAGTGTACCCGCCCCCAAGGATAATCAACCTGTGGAGCTCAACTTCGTCATCAAAGCGCTGCTGCCGGATAAGGTCTTTGTCTTCAACAATATCCAGTTTGAGTTTGATAAAGCCACTATCATGGAAGAATCACACGAAGTCCTCAATGACATCACGCTCACCCTGCTCAACAACCCCGAAGTTTCCCTGGAAATCTCCGGCCACACCTGCAGCGTCGGTGATGAGGATTACAACCAAAGGCTCTCAGAATGCCGCGCTAAGGCTGTGGTCGACTACCTGGTAGGCAAGAAAATCTCCAGAAAACGCCTTGAGTATAAAGGCTATGGCGAAACGGATCCCCTCAACGATAACAGCACCCCCGAAAAACGCGCTCTCAACCGCCGCGTCGAAGTGAAAGTGATAGAATAAGCAATCATAATCCTATAGAAATTAGGCCGCTCGCTATGGGTGGCCTTTTTGGTGGCCGGCGGTTGCCATACCGCCGCTGTAGGGTCGCTCGCTGGAGCGACCACTGCCTACCTCTGCCTCCCAGCTATTCCACAAAACTCTCCCATTATCGTTTCTCAGCGCGGCTTGGTTTCTCCTGCTTTCCGGCAAACGGCGGTTCAGCGACCGCCCGTACAACTGCCAGCTCGCTGGCCTGCTGCCTCATAACTCCCAATAATTCAGTAGCCTCAGTGTGATCCTCCCTACCTCTTCCTTGCTTAGCCGCCCGGTGATTACTCGGTGATACTCGGGAAAAACCCGAGTATCTGCACGGCATCTCCCTGCGGGTAAGCAAGGAAGGAAGAAGAGTGTAATACTCGGGGTTGCACATCAGCCCTTGATGAAAAACAGACGCCCAAGTATAGGACTATGCTCAACCACTTTTACCCCACTGCCTGGGTCAATCCAGTAGGTTTGTGCCTCACCTGTGCGGCACAACGGATTTTGTGCCGCAGAAAAAGCGTTTTGTGAGGCACAAAACCACGGAAGCCCGGGATTGAGTCTTGTCATGCTCTGAGCACATTCATCTTTGCGGGAAATAGGAGAACTCAAGGACTCGCCACTCACAAAGATATAGAGCTCGCTGAACATGCTTCTGAAGTCCGTAGCAGCCTCAATCCGCATTCTCTGCGTCCTCAAGGGAGTTGAAGTCCCAAAACAACAGTTCAGAAGACAGCTTACTAAAGCCTGTTAGCGTTTTATTGCTTGACAGATTTAAGTCCCCATATACCGTGGCCGAAATTTAGAATGAGGTGCAAAAATGAAATTATTTTTGACAATCATCGCTGTATTAGCGGCATTTGCCAGCTCTTGGGCAGTGGATATTCATTCCACCCCAGAAGGCGGAAATTGGACCAATAGTTCCACTTGGCAGGGCGGCATCGTTCCGGGTCAGGCAGACAACGTTTTCCTGCATGGTCCCGTGAGCGTGAATGCCAACCTGAACTGTCACAATCTTACCGTTTACTCCGGCGCCAGGCTGTATCCGAGCGTCAATATGATCTCGTTGACCGTTGGCGGCAACGTTTTCAACTATGGCACGGTGGACAACTACCCCGGCTGGTACAATCTCAAGCTGAACTGCGCGGGAAACATTGTCAGCAGCAGCCAGTTTATCCCCTACCAACTTATCATGTCAGGCACCGGAAACCAGTCCATCAATGCCTCCGGCAATTTCAAGCCTGCCAACTTTACCAAAACTTCAAATCTTGGTACGGTGACCCCGCTCACCGACCTCAACCTGGAAAACTGCCAGATCAACTTCAACGGCGGAACCCTGAATCTGGGCGGCGGCCGTCAACTGGCAATTAATAACGGCACAATCACCAACATGACTATTCAGGGCACCAACGGGGGCAGCCTCAACCTGACGGGCAGCGTGAACCTGTCGAACACGACCGCAGACGAGATTAATATCCAGGGAAGCTGCAACATCGGCAGCGGAGTGAGCATCGGCACCCTGCACAATCACGCCGTGCTGCAAAATAATTACGCCTCACATTACACCCTCAGTGTAACCGACAGGCTGAACAACTATGGCACCCTGCGAAATTACCCCGGCTATAATTCCCTGACGATCAATCTGGCCGGCGATCTCTACAATTATGGTACCTTGAGCAATAAAACCATACACCTCAGCAGCGACGGAGTGCAAATACTCTGGCAGGACAACGAATCACCGGATATAACCTGCCAGTTTTTTACCGCTCAGGAGGCCGCAATGCCGATCCAACTGATGTCTGATATCAGATTTACCGGTTGCACGGTTGACCTCGGTGGGCGGACCCTGCGCCTCTTCACTTCAGCCGCTTCCTACATCCTGAGCGTTACTGGGTATCAACTGAAAAACGCAGTGATCCAGGGAAACAGCACATCCACACTCAATTTTGCCGGTGGCTGCATACTTTCAAATCTGGAAGTCGATGAGGCCAAGTTTACCGGCGAAGCGAACTGCTCAAGCGGAGTGGTGGTTGGGATCATGCACAATCACGCTGTGCTGCAAAATAATTACGCTTCACATTACACCCTCAATGTAACCAACAGGCTGAACAATTATGGCACCCTGCAGAACTACTCCGGCTATAATTCCCTGACGCTTGATCTGGCCGGCGATCTCTACAATTATGGTACCTTGAGCAATAAAACCATCCACCTCAGCAGCGACGGAGTGCAAATACTCTGGCAGGACAACGAATCACCGGATATAACCTGCCGGTTTTTTACCGCTCAGGAGGCCGCAATGCCGATCCAACTGATGTCTGATATCAGATTTACCGGTTGCACGGTTGACCTCGGCGGGCGGACCCTGTGCCTCTTCACTTCAACCGCTTCCTACATCCTGAGCGTTACTGGGTATCAACTGAAAAACGCAGTGATCCAAGGAAATAGCACATCCACACTCAATTTTGCCAACGGCTGCCAACTGTTAGACTTGGAAGTCGATGAAGCCAAGTTTACCGGCGAAGCGAACTGCTTGGGCGGAGTGGTGGTTGGCATCATGCACAATCACGCCGTGCTGCAAAATGATTCCGCCTCACATTACACCCTCAATGTAACCAACAGGCTGAACAACTATGGCACCCTGCAGAACTACCCCGGCTATAATTCCCTGACGCTTGATCTGGCTGGCGATCTCTACAATTATGGTACCTTGAGCAATAAAACCATCAACCTCAGCGGCGACCGGAGGCAAATACTCTGGCAGTCAGCCAATGCGCCGGCTATAACCTGCCAGAATTTTACCGCCCAGGTGACCGACACGCCGATCCAACTGATGTCCAATCTCAGATTTAATGGTTGCACGGTGGACCTTGGCGGGCGGACCCTGCGCCTCCTCACTTCAATCGCTTCCTACACCCTGAGCGTTACTGGGAGTCAACTGAAAAACGCGGTGATCCAAGGAAACAGCACATCCACACTCAATTTTGCCGGCGGCTGCAGACTGTCAAATCTGGTAGTCGATGAAGCCAAGTTCACTGGTGAAGCAAACTGCTTAGGCGGAGTGGTGGTCGGCATCATGCACAATTACGCCGTGCTGCAAAATGATTCTTCCTCACATTACACCCTCAATGTAACCAACAGGCTGAACAATTATGGCACCCTGCGAAATTACCCTGGCTGGAACAACCTGCAGATCTACCTTCAGGGCGACCTGCACAACCACGGCACCATGTCCAACCAAAGAACCTATATAAATGGGAACGTGGATCAGAATTTGAAGCTGTATCCCGGCTGCACTGTGACCTCCCAGGGAGGGTTTGTCCTGGTCTCGGAGATTGGTGCCGGACAGTGGTATTTCAACGGACATGCGCAAACAAATGAGTATTTGGAACAATACAACGCCGATCCTTTCGTCGATGGTGTCTGGCAAGCTTACAACGGCAGTGCCTGGAGCAGACATATCTACATCAATGAAGGTCTGGCTCCGCCGGTGAATCTGATCCTCACGGTTGGCCCGAACAACGCCCTCACGCTGCAGTGGAACCAGGTTCCCAATGCCACCAGCTACAAGGTTTACTATGCCACAGTACCCGAGGGACCTTGGACGGCTTTCCCCGGCTCGGTGATCGACAATGATACTGAAGACGGGATTGTGACCTATCCTCTGGGACAGAGCCAACAGCACATGTTTTATCGGGTATCCTCGATAAAATAAGGTTAAGGGCGTATAGGACGAAAATCGCACTGACCGTAAGGAGACCTACAGACATTTCAAAGTAATAGACCGACACTGAAAACGTCAAATTGCCATCACATGGACATTTGAAGTTTTCAGTGCGGTTCTATATTTGGCTCACAACCGGTAACTGGCCAGACTGCCCGCCTCACTTATCAGAAAACGTTTTACACATAGCCACGTAAGGAAAACAATGCCCCCATCATCTACACACAGCGATATTGAGCGGATCATGAAAAGAAAGACCAAGACCCTGATATTCCCCATCTTTTTGCCAATGCAAGGCTGCAGAGAGAGGTGTATCTATTGTGATCAGAATCTGATAGCCTCAGATGAGGCTATAGACTATGATCAGCAGCTTGAGCTGGCCAAGACCTTCCTGCAGGCGCATAGCGGCAAAGCGAGGCAGGTGGCTTTTTATGGGGGAACTTTTACGGGTTTGGAGCAGGGTAAAAGGGATGCGCTCATCTCGGCCTTGAAGGGCTATCTGGATGAGGAGGCGAGCTTCAGGATTTCCACACATCCTCTGTTTATCAATGAGGAGATAACCCGCTGGTGCAAAGAGAGTGGGATCAAGACGATAGAGCTGGGCATTCAGGATTTTGATGAGGCGGTGCTGAGAGCTTCAGGGCGCAATTATACCACGGAGGAAGCAGTTACAGCTTGTAAGTTGGTCAAGGATGCGGGGCTGGAATTGGGGGTGCAGTTGATGCCGGGGCTGCCGGGATCCAGCCCGGACAGTCTCATCTTCAATCAAACACAAGTAGAGCGGCTGAAGCTGGATTTCCTACGCTTGTATCCCGTGATCGTGATCCGGGGCACCGTCTTGCATCAGATATGGCTGCGGGGTGAATATCAGCCCTTGAGTTTGGAGGAGGCGGTGGCTCAGTGTGCTGACTGGCAGCAGTTTTGTGAGCGGGTGGGAGTGAAGATAATCAAGATGGGTTTGCCTTCGCAGATGGATCAGAGCAGCATTGTGGCGGGGCCTTGGCATCCAGCCTTCGGTCAGTTGGTGCAAGCGGAGCTCTTGGTACGCATTTTAGAGCAACAAAATGAACCGGATTCGATAATAAAACTGGACAAAAAACAATGGGCACTAATAATGGGGAACAAGAAGATGTATCTTGAGGTTTTGCAGCGGCGGATACCGGGATCTCGGGTGGAGCTGGTTAAGTCGGATACTGCCAAAGCAGAGCGTGGTAACAATATAACGAACTTTAAATAAGAGCAATTAGGAGTTTTAAGATGAAGCGCGCAGTCTTGTTTCTCTTGGTTATCCTGCTGTTTGTAGTCAGTTGTGAGATCGAGAAGCCGGTATTCCCTGAGTGGGATGTAAAATTGCAGGTTCCGCTGATGAATCGGAGCTTTTTTGTTTCCGATCTGGTGGATAGCGTCAATATCGTCTTGGGTGATGATGATGTGTTGGTTTTGCGAGGCACGGGTTTTGCCTACACTCAGCAAGACGTCAAAGTGAACTTTATGCCTCAGGTTAATGTTGCCAATGTTCCCTTGATTTCGGGGATGCAGCAGCCGCTCAGCGCTCCCTTAGCCGATGCTCAGAACAGGGTGGAGCTTTGGTATGGCATCATCAGCTCTGGAGTGGTGAAGGCACGCTTCAGCAACGTCAGTCCACAGTTGCAGCAGGCAAAGCTCACTTTCAACGATATTCGCAGGCCGGATGGCAGCGTCTTTGAGATCGCTTTTGATGGCAGCACGGAGTGGGTGTCTCATTCTTTGGCGGGTTGTACGATTGGCAATGCGGATTTGTCTGCTGAACTTGAACAACTAAATGTGAATGTTACGGTGCAATCCAGCCTGCCAAATGGAACCAACGTGGGAACGCTGGACTTGCGCTTAAATGAGAAAATCCACCTGGCGGAACTGCACGGTTTACTCCACAATTTTGATATCCCCGTTTTGGAAAATGCCGGCACGATAGAGATTAACTATCCCGAAAACATGGAAAACGCCATCCGCCTTTTAGAGGCCAAGCTCAAGCTTAGTATCCAAAATGAAGTTGGCTTTGCCTGTGAGATTCAAGGCACGATGAAAGCGGAAAGGACGGATACCGGCGAAACGGTGATAGTTCCTTTGGTGGATAATGAGGGCAACAATCTGACCATCCCTCCCTCAGACGCAAATGGGCCGGGAGAGGGAGTATTCATCATCGAGAACGGCATTGGCGAAATGATGCAGATCATGCCCAATAAGGTCAGCCTGCTCAATATGAAATACATCGTCAGAAATGATCTGATGGATGGGATTGGTTCGCTGCGCTATACGGATAGGGTTTTGGCAAATTATCAGGTGGACGTGCCCTTCACGATGATCATCCTTGATTCCTACCTCAAATTGAAGGAACCCATAGAGCTGACGATTGATAAGGATAACCGGAAGTTGTTTGAAAACCATGTGGAGAATGCAGACCTTCAGTTTTTGGTGCTCAACAAGCTGCCCTTGGGCTGTGATCTGCAGATGCTCTTTTCCACGCAACCGGTGGTGGATCACACTGACCCCAGTACCTATCTGCTCAAAAAAGAGGTGACGCTGCACTCCTTCCAGTGGGTGGAAAACAATCCGAATCACCCCAGTGTAAATAGTAACGGCGAACAGCTCATCAGTTTGAGTCTCAGCCAGGAGGAGATGGAAGTATTCACCAATCCCACCCTCTATCTCAACCTGGTGTTTACCATGGAATCGACAGATCAGCCCATCACCATCAAAGGCTCGCCCGCAGATTACGTGAGAGTGAAAAGCATGATCATTGCCGATCTGCACGTGACGGAGGATATATGAGACGCCTCCTTTTCCTGCTGCTGATCTTTCTCTTAGCCCTGCCTCTGTTGGGTAGAAGCTTTACCGGAAGGCCGATGATGTTTGCCGGCAGCTACATGATGCGTGCGCATGGTAGCGAGGCAATGTATTGGAATCCCGCACTTTTAAACGTGCATAACATAGATGTTTGGTGGCCGCTGCTGGATACAGGGATGATGATTTCCAACAATACCTTCGATCTGGAATTTTACAACCGCATCATGGAAAAGGGCCAGATTTCGAATGAGGATAAGGACCTGTTGATCAAGAAGATGGATGGTAGCCTCAGGCTGCAAATGTTAGCCCAAACAAGCTTGTTGGGCGTCAACATGGGTGGCGTGGCATTGTCGTCATCCTTCCATCTCTGCAACAAGGCTGCCTTTAGCGAAAACTACCTCAAACTCTTGCTCTATGGCAACGCAGAAGATGAATATACATTCAAACACAGGCACAACAACCTTGCCTCGCTCTCCTTTGCGGATGTCACCGTGGGCTTGGGAGATATAGCTTTGCCACTGCCCGAGAAGTATCCAGAGGTCAAGTTTGGCTGGTCTGGCAGTTTCCTGCTGGGCATACATGAGATGAAGACCACCAAGTTCAACGGTGTTTTACGCTCAGATTTTGATGGCTTCCATCTCAGCCAGGATGTGGTTATGAGAAAGGGTATAGGCGGATTTGGCTTTAAAGGGATGGTTGGCTTTGCTGGCAAATTGGACGACAACCTCAAAGTTGGGCTCACGTTGGATAACATATTAGGCAATATCCAGTGGGTTTTGGGCAAAGAAGAAACACACTACAAAATCACGGCAGACAGCGTGTATGTGGCGAATTTGGAAGATGCGTACATCGTGCGTAAACAAGAAGACTTCAAGATCAAATCATACAGTACCAGATTTCCGATGGAGCTGAATTTGGGAGCCTTGTATGATGCCAAGATGGTGAGCTTGTCGGCGGATATCAAGCAGGGCTTTGGCGAATCGCAACTCACCTCCAAGACGCCAAACCTAAGCTTCGGTGCCGAATTTAAGCAACTTAGCTTTTTACCCATCAGGGTGGGTTTTTCCACCGGCAACAGCACCACCCCTTGGCGGGTTGCCTACTCTGTGGGATTGCGCGCCAAACCAATTGAGCTGAGCCTTGGCATGCAATCCATCAATTCCCTGTTCCCAGGTTATAAAACCAAAGGTCTCTCTTTCGGATTCTCGTTTAGAACTGGTATCTGATGCTGGTCTTTGTCATTAGCTTGCTGATCTCAGCTTTGGTGGCGGTGTTTTTGTACCACCGTGCCCGGCCTGCCATCAGCAAAGGCAGAGCCTTGAGCCTCACCGCGCTCCGGGCGATCACGCTCTTCATCGCCCTGATGCTGCTCTTGAGCCCGGTCTACAGTTTCCTTCGTACCCGTAAATTGAGGCCGGAAGTGATCCTGCTGACCGACAATTCCCAGAGCATGGAAAATGGCGGTAAAAGCGCATTTATGAAACAGCAGGCCAGAGAGTTGGAGGACAAATACAATCAGGCGGGCTACCGGGTGCTCAAGCACAACTTTGCCTCCGGCTTGAATGGTGACAAATCCGACACCCGCCTTACACCCACGCTGCAGGAACTGGCATCTGCTCACGATCTCTCGCAGGTGCAAAACATTGTGCTGCTCAGCGATGGCTGGCTCAAGGATGAGGATTTGGGGCAGATCAAACAACTGGGCTTGCCCATTAGCACCATCGCAGACAGCAGCAAGTTTGTAGAGATCGATCTTGAGGTGAGCAGCCTGCGCAACAACCGGCATGCCTATAGGGGAGAGCCGGCGCTGTTTAAGGCAGAAGTGATGTCCCGCAACTACAACGGGCCGGCGCAGGTGCAGCTCCTCATCAGGGATAAGGTGCTGCTCTCCAAGGATATAGTTTTGACGGCAGACGAGGCGCAGAGCGTGGAATTCAATCATACCTTCCAGAGCCTCGGTTTCCAAAACCTGCAGGTGCGCATCCATGCAGCCGGAATCAAAGAGAAGGCTTTGGGAAACAACTCCTATCCCACCGCGGTGGAAGTGTTGGCGGATAAAGAACAGATCTATCTGATCACGGATAAGATCGCCTGGGACAACAAGTTTATCAGCGATGTGATCCTGGCCAACAACCGCTGGCAGAGCACCAACTTCACGCTGCAAAACGGTGTGATCAAGCAGGGTGAGAGGCAGGTGAACGCTTTTGGTTCCAAGCTGCCGGCGGTCTTGGTAGTAATCAACAACGGTGGGCTGAAAGCGGATGCCAAACTGGTGGACTTGGTGCGCAGAGCGCATGCATCTGGAAGCGGTATCCTCTGGCAGGGCATGCCCTTAGCCGAGCTGTCATCTGTCCTTGCACTGTCGCCCTCAAACGTGAGCGGCAACTATCAGGGCTTCCTCAAACTCACCTCGCAAAACCAAGCCTATCCGCTCATCAATATCGAAAGCGGTGAGATGAAGAATATCCCGCCTCTGGATTTTTACTACCTTAAAGCCTCACCCGATGCGCAGATCCTCGCTACCATAGATCAACAGGCAGAACCGCCCGCAATCGCACTCAGAGCCACTTCCGGCAAAGTGATCAACCTTGGATTTCTCAACCTCTGGCGCTGGCAATTGCAGAGTCCGGGCTCCAGTTACAAGGATATTTTCACCAATATGCTCACTTGGTTGGGCAAAGGCTCGGCCTCCTCTTTCAGAGCCATTTATGAGAATAGCTACTTCCAAAATGAACAGTTTACCATCAGCCTCAGAGCCGAAGATGCCATCAAGGAGGTGAGGGCAGACCTGAGCCCCACGCTCAAGATCAAAGATGAAAATGGCAAGGATGTTTATAGCGACTTTATGACGCATGGGGAAGAGGATTATCAGGCTACGCTCAGTTTGGGCAAAGCGGGCAATTACAGCTTTGAAATCAGCGATCCCGCCTCCAAAGAGAAGATAGCCGGCAGCTTCAACGTGGCCAAAGGCTCACTGGAAGAACGTGATCTGCACTACAATCTGCCACTGCTGCAATGGCTGGCCTCTGAAAGCGGTGCCCGGGTGCTGAACCAAAGCGAGGTGGAAAAGCTGAGTCCGCCCGAAGCACAAGCGATCAAGGAGACCAGTATGTTTGAGCTGCCCTTGTATCGCAAATGGTATGTGCTTGCGCTGTTTCTGATTGCCTTTGGCGTGGAGCTCTTCTTCAGGAGAAGGTGGGGGATGCTTTAGGCGACTGCGTCGCCCAGTAGTCAGTAGCCAGTCGTCAGTAGTCAGTCGCTGCGTAAGTTTCGGGGATGGGTGTGCTGGTAGCTAAGATCCGGACAGCTCTGGAGTTCTTTGTTTTTCCCACGAATTACACGAATTACACGGATTATGTGATGTAGAGTCGCTCGTCGGAGCGACCAAAAATGTACGGGCGCTCGCCGTAGCGCCGCATCTAAACGCAGCCTGCAGGTGTCATCTCTGCCGGCATGGGAAGGGTCGTTATGGGGTAAGCAACCGTACTGCTGAACTGACGCAGTTGCCGATACTCGCAATAGTAAAGTAGATAGCAGCTTTACCCCTATATGAGAAGCGAGCTTTGCTCGCTGGCGGCGGTTCGGCGACCGCCGGCTACATACTTGGGCGCCTGCTCCTTCCTTGCTTACCCGCCCGGTGATTACTCGGTGCCACTCGGGAAAAACCCGAGTATCGCCACGGCATCGCCCTGCGGGTAAGCAAGGAAGGAGTGGGTGATGCGGCTGTGCTGCAAGAGGGAGAGAGGGAGAGCAGTTTCGCAGGTTTCCAAGATACGCATGCTCAAAGCTGGGATAGGAGACAATAAGCACCAAGGATTCTTCCACGAAAGAACGCGGGCTTTTGGCAAAAAGCTGTAAAGCCGTATTTATCGGCAATACTATAGCTTAGGCTCTGCCCGTTTGTGAGTTTCTCTTCAAAAATCAAAATAGTGATTGACAGAAAAGGCCTCCCCGTAAACGATGATCCCCACTGCGTAAAAAATAGTAATACCGCGTAGCACAAGTCCTGACAATTGCAAGGACTTATAGTTCTTTAGGAGGAACCAAATGTTATCCTTTCACCGGGGTACTCTGATAGAGTATCATGGTGGCGGGGGAGGAATGTCCCCTGCCGAATCCAATTGTAATCATTATTACGATCGAGCTCCCTTGCACGAGGGTGGAGCCTTGCTCTGTCCTTTATTGGTAAGGGGGTTTTTCAAGCTTAATAAGTGGAGGAACCAGTGAGTCAACACGACAACCGCATCCGCATAAAGTTGAAAGCATACGATCATCGTCTTCTTGACCATTTTGTGGCAGAAATAGTAAAGAGCACCCGCGGCACAGGCGCCAAGGTTATCGGCCCTATTCCCCTTCCCACAGATAAGTCTGTTTACACGATCTTGCGTTCACCTCATGTTGATAAGAAATCACAAGACCAGTTTCAGATGCTGGTCCACAAAAGACTGATCGACATCATGAATCCTACCCAGCAGACGACCAATGCGCTTAAGAATTTGGATTTGCCTGCTGGCGTTCATGCCGAGATCAAGGCCAACGCCGGGAGATAAGCCATGTTGGGATTGATTGGAAAGAAAATAGGCATGACGCAGATATTTGACTCCGACGGCAGAGTCATTCCGGTCACCGTATTGAAGGCCGGTCCTTGCCGTGTCGTGAGCAAACGCAGCGTGGAAGATCATGGTTATGAGGCTCTTCAACTGGGTTATGAAGAGATCAAAGAAAAGAATTGTCCCCGTCCTGTGGCTGGTCATTTCAAGAAGAATGGCAGCCCCTTATATCGTTATTTGCGCGAGTTCCGCCCCAGTTACGGACAAGATATCGACGCATATGAAGTTGGAACCGAGCTCAAGGTCGATATGTTCGATCTTTCAGATACCGTCACCGTCACAGCCAATTCCAAAGGTCGTGGCTTTGCCGGTGTGATGAAGAGGCACAATTTTGGCGGCTTCGAACAGAGTCATGGCGTACACGAGTCATTTCGTGGGCCCGGCTCCATCGGCCAGTGTGCCACACCCGCTCGCGTTTTTAAAGGCACTAAACTGCCCGGTCAGATGGGCGATGAGCGCGTCAGCGTTCGCCATCTGAGAGTGGCCAAAGTGGATCTTGAGAATGGATTGATCATGGTCAAAGGCGCCGTGCCTGGCCATCGCAATTCCCTCGTCCTGATCCAGAAAGAGCGTTAAAGGGAGATAGCATGGTTAAAGCAATAAAGTTTGATGCAACCGGTCAGCAAGTCGCAGAAGTGGAACTCCCCTCTGCGATCTTTGATGTCGATGTAAACTCCCCCAAAGTGCTGCTGCACGAAGTGATCACCATGTATCTGGGCAATCAGCGTCAGGGCACCGTTCAGAAAAAGAACCGTGCGATGACCGCTGGTAGCACCCGTAAGCTATTCAAGCAGAAAGGCACGGGTAGTGCCCGTATGGGTTCACGTCGGACACCCGTCCGCGTGCATGGTGGCCGTGCTTTTGCGGTCTATCCCAAAGATTGGTATCGCAAGATCCCACGCACCAAGAAGCGTCTCGCCCTCAAGGTGGCTCTCACGGATAGAGCCCGTGCAGGCCGCATCTTCATCGTGGAATCTCTCAATTTTGATAAACCAAGCACCAGGAGTGCCGTGGAACTGCTCAACCGCATGCTTCCGGAACGTGGTCGCAAACTTGTGATTACCGACGGACATCATATCCCCACCGTGAAATCATTTGCCAACATTCCGGATGTGATGACAGACCGTGCGGACAGCCTGCACGCCTATGAAATCCTCAAAAGCAGCTACCTGCTTTTCACCGAGGAAGCACTCAAAAAAGTCGAGGAGGTCTTTGCAAAATGATCCATCCACGCAATATAGTTATCGCTCCGATCATCACGGAAAAGAGCTCGCATCAGGCCGCTCACAACAACACCTATACCTTTAAGGTGAGCATGAATGCCAACAAGATCGAGATCAAGAAAGCCATCGAACATGTGTTTTCAGTGAAAGTGGTGAATATCAACACCATCCGCATGTTTGGCAAGCCCAAGAGCTTGGGACGCTACAATGGCAAACGTCCGGATTGGAAGAAAGCGATTGTCACCCTTAGAGAAGGCGATACCATCGCCGATTTTGAAGCATAAATGAGGTATTAAAATGGGAATTAAGAAATACAAACCTATCACCCCGTCTATGCGCTTTCGCACAGGTTACTCCTTCGAGGAGATCACCTGCACCAAACCAGAAAAGTCTCTGCTCAAACCCGTTCGCAAAAGCGGTGGACGCAACAACCAAGGCCGCATCACCTGCCGTCATATTGGTGGTGGACACCGTCGTCACTACAGGATCATCGACTTCAAGAGAGACAAAATCGGCATTCCTGCCAAAGTCGCTACCATCGAATATGATCCCAACCGCACAGCCCGTATAGCTCTGCTGCATTATGTAGATGGCGAAAAGCGTTATATCATCGCTCCTGAAGGCTTGGAAGTGGGCAGCAAAGTAATGAGTGGTCCCGATGCTGAAGTAGCGATTGGGAACGCCCTTCCTCTGGAAAAGATTCCCTTGGGAAGCACAGTGCACAACATCGAGCTCAAGCGTGGTCGTGGCGGTCAGATCGCCCGTAGTGCCGGCACCTTCGGTCAAGTGGTGGCCAAAGATGGCGATTACGTCCATGTGAAGATGCCCTCAAACGATGTGCATCTGATCCGCAAAGAGTGTCTTGCCACTTTGGGAAGTGTCAGCAATAGTGACCATAGCCTGATCTCCCTGGGTAAAGCCGGCCGCAAACGCTGGATGGGCATCCGTCCTACCGTGCGTGGCGTGGCGATGAACCCTGTGGATCACCCCATGGGTGGTGGAGAAGGTAAGACCTCCGGTGGTGGTCATCCTGTCTCGCCTTGGGGCAAGCCAGCCAAGGGCGGTAAGACTCGTAAGACCAAGAAATACAGTGATAAATACATCGTGAAAGCGGTTAAAAAGAGATAAGGGAGAATAGAAAATGGCACGTTCAATTAGAAAAGGCCCCTTTGTTGACGATCACCTGCTCAAGAAGGTGGACGTCCTCAATGAAACAAACAAGAAAAACGTGATCAAGACTTGGTCGCGCCGCTCAATGATCCTGCCTTCCTTTATCGGCCACACTTTTTCGGTGCACAATGGCCAGAAGTTTGTCCCCGTGTATGTTACGGAGAATATGGTTGGTCATAAGCTGGGCGAGTTTTCACCCACGCGCACCTATCGCGGTCACAAAGATAAAAAGAAGAAAGGCAGATAAGGATAGGTAAACATGGAAGCAACAGCAAAACTTAGATTTGTCCGCGGCTCAGCTCGTAAAGCGCGCTTGGTGTTGGATACCATTCGTGATAAGAGTGTCCCCGAAGCGCAGCGTTTGCTCAAGTTCTCACGTCGCCGCTCTGCCGCAATCATCAATAAACTACTGGATTCGGCCATCGCCAATGCCCAACAGAAGGAGCCCAAACTGGATATCGAAACCCTGTATGTGACTCTTGCTACGGCAGACGAAGGCCCACAGATGAAACGTTATATGCCACGTGCTCAAGGCCGTGCGTTTGAGATTCGCAAGCCCACCTGTCATATAGCCCTCAAGATCGAGAGCCAGGAAGAGGAGGAATAAATTGGGACAGAAGATCAATCCAATACTGTATCGCCTCGGCGTCAATAGAAATACCGATTCCATCTGGTTTGCCAAAGGTAACACCTATGTGGATTACCTGCAGGAAGATATCAAGATCCGTGAGTATATCCGCAAGCGCCTTGACCAGAAGATGGTTTCCAAGATTCATATCAGTAGAAAGACCAACTCTATCACCATCAATATTCACACCGCCCGTCCTGGACTCGTCATCGGCAAGAAGGGAGAGGACATCGAAAGGCTGCGTAATGAGATGTATGTGTTGGTCAACAAGAAACGTAGCAACCCCATCGTGGTGAAGATCAACGTCGAACAGATCGACAAGATGTGGTTGGATGCCCGTCTGGTGGGCTATGAGATTGCCCGTCAGCTTGAAGAGCGTATATCTTTCCGCCGTGCCATGAAGATGGCTATGCGCAACGTGATGAAAGATGGCGCTCTGGGCGTGAAAGTTCAGGTATCAGGACGCTTAGGCGGCGCAGAAATCGCCCGAACCGAGCGTTATAAACAGGGTCGCACCCCGCTCCATACCCTCAGAGCCGATATCGACTATGCCATCGTGGAAGCAAATACCACCTACGGCGTGATCGGCATCAAGGTGTGGATCTATAAAGGCGACATCCTGAATTAGGAGATGTTAAGATGTTAGCACCAAAGAAAGTAAGACACCGCAAGATGATGAAGGGACGCCGCAGAGGCATGGCCTGGGTAGGAAACGAAGTGAGCTTTGGAAACTACGGCCTGATCGCCCTTGAGGATGCCTTCATCACCAGCCGTCAGATTGAGGCTGCCCGTATTGCTATCACTCGTCATATGAAACGTGTGGGTAAGGTGTGGATTCGCATATTTCCGGATAAACCCATCACTTCCAAACCCGCTGAAACACGCATGGGAAAGGGAAAAGGCGCCCCAGAGTATTGGGTAGCCGTAGTCAGACCCGGCCGTGTGATGTTTGAGCTGGATGGAGTCGATCTCAGTGTTGCCAAGGAAGCTTTGCGCTTAGCCGCCCACAAACTACCTATCAAGACTAAGCTGGTCGCCAGGGAAGGAGTAGAGCTATGAAGATCAACGAACTTCGTGAACTCAAGCCGGAAGAACTCAAGGAACGGCTGGAAGAGCTGAGAACTGAGCTTTTCAACCTTCGCTTTCAAAAAGCTAAAAACCTGATCGATAGACCAGATAGACTCCGCGAGGTGAGAAGGGAAATTGCCCGCATTCACACCATCGCCAAAGAAAAAGAGCAAAAGATAGCGAGGTAAACAAAGTGTCTCTCAACCGTAAAATGATCAAACAAGGGATAGTGGTAAGCGATAAGAACGACAAAACCATCGTCGTCCGTGTACAACGCCAGTATATCCATCCATTATACAAGAAGACCGTGCGCCGTCACAAAAAGTTTATGGCACACGATGAACTCAATGAAGCCCATGAAGGCGATACCGTCCAGATTATGGAATCACGCCCCATGAGCGCCCGTAAACGTTGGACCCTTCACAAGGTCATCGAAAGAAGTAAATAAGGGAGTTTGGAATGATTCAAGTGCAAACCGTCCTGAATATTGCCGATAACTCTGGTGCCAGAAGAGCTATGTGCATCAAGGTGTTAGGCGGCTCCAAACGTAAGTATGCCTCTTTAGGTGACGTGATCGTGGTGGCCATCAAATCTGCAACACCCGGTGGAAAAGTCAAGAAAGGCACCATCGAAAGAGCCGTGATCGTGCGCACAGCCAAAGAAGTGCGTCGTCCTGATGGCTCTTACGTTCGTTTTGCAGATAACGCCGCTGTGATCATCGACGATAAACACGAACCCAAAGGCACGCGCATCTTTGGCCCCGTGTCACGTGAGCTGCGTGATGCCCAATATATGAAGATAGTGTCTTTGGCACCTGAAGTGTTGTAGGAGTAGAAAATGTCCGAAAAGCTAAGACTCAAGAAAGGCGATTTTGTGATCGTGATCAGTGGTGAGGATAAAGGCAAGAAAGGCCGCATCCTCAAGACTTTCCCCAAGACCAACAGAGTCATCGTGGAAAGAGTGCACATGATCAAAAAACATGCCAAGCCTTCGCAGACTAACCCCCAGGGTGGGATCATCAACAAGGAAGCTCCCATTCACGCTTCCAACGTGATGCTCTTCAATGAAAAGCAAAATATGGTGACCAAACCGATGATGATTACCCGTCCAGACGGCAGCCGCATTCGTGTGTGCAGCAAGACTCATGACGAGCTGTAAAGGAGCATGAAATGACACGTTTGAAAGAACATTACAAGAGCAAAGTGATTCCGGCACTCCGGAAGCGCTTTGAATATAAAAACCCTCATCAAGTGCCGAAGATGGTGAAGATCATCGTGAGCATGGGTGTGGGAAGCGCCACTCAAAACAAGGCTATCCTGGATAATGCCGTCAAAGATATGCAGCAGATCACAGGTAGAAAAGCCATCGTCACCCGCGCACGCAAGTCCATCTCAAACTTCAAACTGCGCCAGGGCATGCCCATCGGCTGCAAAGTGACTCTGCGTGATGAAGTGATGTATGAGTTTTTTGATAGACTTGTTTCCATCACCATCCCTCGTATCAGGGACTTCCGTGGCGTTCCCGCTGATGCTTTTGATGGCAGAGGCAACTACAGCATGGGTATCAAGGAACAGACCGTGTTTCCCGAGATCGAATATGATAAGGTAGATGCCATCCGTGGACTCAATATCACCATCGTGACCACGGCACACACCGATGAAGAATGCCGCGAGCTGCTCAGAGAAATGGGCATGCCGTTTGAGCGTAAAGAATAAGGAGGATTTAGATGGCAAAGAAATCCATGATCCTAAAGCAACAACGCACCCCTAAATTCAAAGTAAGAAAATACAACCGCTGCATGGTCTGCGGAAGGCCCCGTGCCTATATGAGAGACTTTGGCATGTGCCGTCTCTGCTTCCGCAAGTATGCCTCCATGGGCAAGATCCCTGGAGTCACACGTGCAAGCTGGTAAGCCATTATTGGAGGAAAATAATGAGCATATCTGATCCGATAGCTGATGCATTGACCAAGATCCGCAATGCATATCGTGCCGGACATCCTCAGGTGATAGTCAATCACAATAAGCTCACCGAAGCCATTGTGAAGATCCTCGCTGATGAGAACTTCGTAAACAGCGCCCAGGTGCTTGAGAAAGATCCGGAACAAAAAATCAACTACCGTCGCATCCTCGTAAACCTTCGTTATACCAATGACGGAGCACCTGTTATGAGAGGAATTGACCGTGTCTCAAAACCGGGAAGGCGTGTTTACGTAAAAGCTGCCAATATCCCAAGTGTCTACAACAACACCGGCTGCGCCATAATCTCCACATCCAGCGGAGTGATGGTCGACCGTGATGCCAGAATCAACGGTGTCGGTGGAGAATACATCTGTAAGGTCTGGTAAGGGAGAGAGATATGTCACGTATAGGAAGAGCTCCCATCAAACTGAATGATGTGAAAATAGAAGTTTCCAAAGAGGGTTTGGTGACCGCCAGCGGCAAGCTGGGCAAGCTGGAATATCAGCTTCAAGACGGCATCAGCCTCGATATCGAAGACGGTGTTCTGCACGTGAAGCGCCAAGACGACAGCAAGAGCCTGCGTGCTCTCCACGGTCTCACCCGCGCTCTGTTGCAAAACATGGTCACGGGTGTAACAGACGGTTACACTATTACTTTACATGTGATCGGCACCGGCTATATGGCCGAGCGGATGGGTCCTTGGTTGAAACTCAATCTGGGTTTTTCTCACGACATCGTGATGGAGATTCCCGAAGGTCTCACAGTAGAAGCCGAAGCTGCACCTCGTAGCAAAACCACACGTAACGACCTCACCAGCATCATCCGTATCAAAGGGATAGACAAGCAGTTGGTGGGTCACTTTGCCGCAGAAGTCCGCAAATGCCGTCCGCCCGAAAACTACAAGGGCAAAGGCATCCGCTACCAAGATGAATATGTGGTCATCAAAGCCGGTAAAGCAGGAACCAAATAAAGAGGTGTGAAGAAATGATAAAACCAACGAATATAAGAAAACATGCCCTTCGCTCCCGCCGCCGTGCTGCGATTCGCAAACGCCTCAGTGGCACAGCCGAGCGTCCACGTCTGGTGGTGTTTCGTTCTTTGAAACACATCTATGGCCAGATCATAGACGACGTCAGCGGCAAAACCATCGTTTCCTTTAGCGATAAAGCCAAGGATTTTGAAGCGGAAAAAGGCCTGAAGAAGACAGAGCGTAGCGCTCTCGTGGGAAAGAAGCTGGGTGAGCTGGCCCTCGCAGCCGGTGTCACTCAAGTGGCCTTTGATCGTGCTGGATACAAGTATCATGGCCGGGTGAAAGCTCTGGCCGATGGCGCTCGTGAAGCCGGCTTGAAATTC
Organism: Candidatus Cloacimonadota bacterium; assembly: GCA_029561955.1. Classification (GTDB taxonomy): domain Bacteria; phylum Cloacimonadota; class Cloacimonadia; order Cloacimonadales; family Cloacimonadaceae; genus UBA3900. Next base: position 3,694 of record JAKQWO010000006.1, on the reverse strand, counting down.
TAAGGGAGGTTATCTGTGAATTACGAACAAAGAAATATGAATACAGAAGAAGATGTCTTGATCGAGAAGATCATCGAGACCAAGCGTGTAGCCAAAGTGGTGAAAGGTGGCCGTAACTTCAGTTTCAGCGCCATCGTGGTAGTCGGAGACCGTGCTGGAAACATCGGCGTGGGCAACGGCAAGGCCAACGAGATCGTGGATGCGATCCGCAAAGCCAAAGAAAGAGCCCTGCGCTCCATGTTTAAGGTTCCCATCATCAACGGAACCATCCCTCATGAGATCACCACGCGTTTCTCTGCCAGCAGAGTGATGATGAAGCCTGCCGCTCCCGGTACCGGTATCATCGCTGGTGGAACCGCACGTGCCATCTTTGAAGTAGCAGGAATCGAAAACATCCTGTGCAAATCCTTGGGTTCCAACACCCCCGCAAACGTGGTGAAAGCCACCGTCAACGGTCTCAAGAGCATGCGCACCCTTTCAGACATCTCTCGTCTTAGAAACAAGAGTATAGCCGAGATCACTGGTCGGGAGGCAAAATGAAGATCAAAGTAACCCAAGTGCGTAGTATAATTAACCGTAAGGAAAATCATAAACGTGTCATCAAAGCCCTCGGTTTGGGCAAACCCGGCAAAAGCCGTGTTCATAATGACAACCCATGTATCAGAGGTATGATCAACAAGGTTTCATATCTCGTAAAAGTAGAAGAAGTGCAGGAGTAACAGATGTTGAAATTACACAATCTTGGCAAACCTGCCGGTCGCAAGGCAAGAAAGCGTCTGGGTAAGGGTGAAGGCAGCGGTTGGGGCAGTCAAGCCGGCCGTGGTCACAAGGGTAAAAAAGCCCGCGCTGGCGGTAATGTCCCCATCTGGTTTGAAGGTGGACAGATGCCCTTGCAGCGTCGCTTGCCCAAGCGCGGTTTCAAAAACATCTTCAGAGTGGAATACAGGATCCTCAATCTGAGAAGCTTGATTGGTCTCTCTGAAACTGATTATGACATAGCCAAACTGGAAGTGATGGGTCTGATCCCCTCCAAAGGCCAGAAAGGCAACAGCCCTGTAAAAGTCCTGGCTACTTTGGATGATCAAGAATTCACCCAGAAGGTCAATATCCAGGCCAACGCTTTTTCACGTCGTGCTAAAGAGCTGATCGAAGCAAACGGTGGCAAGGCAGAGGTAATCTGACATGATCGAAAAGATAATGACCATATTCCGGATTCCGGACTTGAAAAAGAAGCTACTCTTCACGGCGCTGTTCTTAGTGCTCTATCGTTTGGGTAGCTTCGTTCCAGTCCCGGGTGTGGACGCCACGGCTCTGGGAGCTTTCTTTGCCGGAGCTGCTGAAAAAGGCAACACCCTCTTTGGCCTTTTAGACCTCTTTGTGGGTGGAAACTTCGAGCGAGCCAGCGTCTTTGCCCTTGGAATCATGCCTTATATCACGGCATCCATCGTGCTCCAGCTTTTGGGCTCCATCATCCCCTATTTTGAAAAGCTCAAAAAAGAGGGTGCTGATGGCCAGAAGAAGCTTAACCAGATCACACGCTATGCAACCGTTGGATTGGCAGCGTTTAACGCCATCACCATCACCACCTGGCTCTCCAGCCTCGTTGGCGTGGTTCCCAATCCCGGTTTCCTCTTTCATTTCACCGGTATCGTCACCCTCGTCACAGGCACGATGGTCGTGATGTGGCTGGGCGAGCAGATCACCGAACATGGAATTGGCAACGGCATCTCGTTGATCATTTTTGCCGGCATCATTGCTCGCTATCCCGCTGGATTTGTGCAGATGTTCAAGCTGCTTGCAGCAAATCCCAGCTTTGAAAACATCCTCAGAACCGCCGTGGCGATAGTTGTGATGGTCTTGGTGACTGGCAGCGTGATCTTTGTGACCGAAGCCATCCGCAAGATTCCCGTCCAATATGCCAAACGCATCGTGGGTCGCAGAGTGTATGGTGGCCAGAGCACCTTTATTCCCCTGAGGGTAAATACCGCTGGCGTGATTCCCATCATCTTTGCCCAATCCATCCTGATGTTCCCAGCCACGATCATCACCATGATCGGCAAGCAGGCTGAGGGCAGCTTCTGGATGACCTTGCAGCGCATGTTCAGTCCCGGACACTGGCTCTACACCATCCTCTACGTAGCCATGATCATCTTCTTTGCCTATTTCTACACGGCGATAGTGCTCAATCCCACCGAAATGGCTGAAAACATGATCAAATACGGTGGCCATATCCCCGGCAAGAAACCCGGTAAAAAGACGGCCGAATACATCAGCAGAGTGCTCACCCGCATCACCTTGCCCGGAGCGGTGTTCTTTGCCTTCATTGCTTTGGTGCCCGAGCTGATGACCGCCCTCTTTAAATTGCCGTTCTATTTTGGTGGAACCGGTATCATCATTGTGGTGGGTGTGGCTCTTGACACGCTGCAGCAGATTGAAAGCCATTTGGTGATGAGACACTATGACGGCTTTATGAAGAAGGGTAAGCTCAGAGGACGCTCCTCCGGCGGTTGATATGATCCTGATCAAGTCACCCATCCAGATCAAGAAGATGAAAGCAGCCGGCAGAGTTTTGGCTTTGCTTTTGGACGAGTTGGAAGCCATGATTGCGCCTGGAATCAGCACCCATGAATTGGACGCTTTTGCCGATAGTTTCATCCGGAAACACGGAGGCAGAGCTGCGTTCAAGGGCTACACGATTCCCGGCCTGCCACCCTTTCCTGGCTCTATTTGCGCCAGCGTAAACGATGGCATCGTGCATGGCATTCCTTCGCGTAAGACGATCTTGGCTGAAGGTGATATCATTGGCGTGGACGTGGGGATAGAGCTTGATGGCTACTATTCTGATACCGCTCGCACCTACAAGGTGGGAAGCGTGAGTGAGGCTGCATCCAAGCTGTTGGATGTGACCAATCAAGCTCTCTATATCGGCATTGATGCAGCACGTGCCGGCAAGCGTGTGGGAGACATCTCACATGCCATCGAAAGCTTTGTGCGTGCTTCGGGCTTTTATTGTGCAGATGATCTGACCGGTCATGGCATCGGCAAGGCGCTGCATGAAGAGCCGATGGTTCCCAATGTGGGCATGCCGGATAGAGGCCCCAGATTGAAAGAAGGAATGACGATCGCCATCGAACCCATGGTAAATATCGGCACCAACAGAGTAATTGAAAAAGGCTGGGAGTTCTTTACCGCAGATCAAAGCCTGTCTGCGCATTTTGAACACAGCATTTTGATCACAGCCAATGAAGCAGAAATACTAAGCTGTGCAGGAGGTATCTAAATGAGTAAATCCGGAGTTATAGAAGTGGAAGGAATCGTAGTCGATGCTCTTCCAAACACACAATTTCGTGTCCAACTGGAAAATGGCCATGAGATACTGGCTCATTCTTCCGGAAAGATGCGCATGCATTATATACGTATCCTCCCAGGCGACAAGGTCAAGGTAGAGCTTTCACCTTACGACCTCACCCGGGGACGCATAACATATAGATATAAATAACACTGTCATGGATCAAGGAGATAAACAATGAAAGTGCGATCAAGCGTGAAAGTAGTCTGCAAAGACTGTCGTATCATCAAACGCCACGGCGTGATCCGTGTTATCTGCAAATCTAACCCTAAACATAAACAAAGACAAGGATAAGGAGGACCAACTTGGCACACATTGCAGGTATTGGGATCCCCAGAAACAAAA
>JAKQWO010000003.1 GCA_029561955.1 Candidatus Cloacimonadota bacterium | reverse complement strand
AATTTCACCGGCTTTTACCTGGGCAACAACGCCAAACCCGTTCTCGGTGACCTCGTTTCCAACCACCTCTGGTCAGACGGTGGTAACCAAATCTACAACAACATCGACGGAAACAACGTCCTCCACAGCGTCTACTGCTTTTCCTACACCGATGCCAGCATCGTGATCAAAGCGGAAAACAACTATTGGGGCACCAACGATCCCGCCCAGATCAACATCGGCATCAACGACCATTTGGACGACCCCTCCCTGCCTTTGGTGGACTACGATCCCTGGATAGATAGCCCGCCGAATAGCACCGCCATCAGCGGCACCCTCACCAATCCTTCCAGTTATACTTTGGAAAACTGCACCCTGCAAGTCGTAGGTGCCACGTCCGGATTGGCTTTACACAGCTTTCCCGTAGAGATAGGCACCGCTTTCAACTTTACTCTCGACGTTGATGAAGACTTTTACGTGGTGGCAAGTGCTGAAGTAACAGGCCAAGGTTGGCTCAGATGGGCTGCCGCCGGAACTCTGGACGAGCCTTCCATCTTTGAGCCCGGCGTTGAGCATCAAATCGACAGCTTTGCCTTCCACGTCATGAAGAATGATTGGCACAAATACACCGTCGGCGATCCCATCCAAGTTGACGGACGCAGTATCTACCCCGTCTATCACCAATTCTTTGTATTTCATTGGGATTACATCAATTGGCTTTATGACGAAGGAGACTACCGCTACATCCATGCCCACACTCGCTATCACGAGGATGGCAACACTGATTATGTCCTTGCAGAAAACGCCGTCTACTACAAGACCCACAACTTGAACCCCAATGACACTTGGACACAGCTTGAATTTATAGACGATCAGGGAACCACCAGAACGAGCAACGTCAGCTACCTGTTGTTGGAGGATGGCATTATCGTAGATAAAGTGCTCGTAGATCTAATAGTGCAAGTGGACACCGAAACCGGTAAGTATCTCAGCTTGTATGAAGCGGGACAACACTTCCTCTATGACGCAGATGGCTATTGCAACGAGATGCAATACTACGATATGGGATTCCAAAACTTCACCTTGCAAACAGGTACCCAGGCGATGAGTTATGGCTATTGGAACTATATGCCAACCCCAAGCAGAATTTGCTACGAGCCAAACAGTTACCTTGATGAGCACACTCTAAACATCTATTGGATACCTCCTCATGATGATCATACGCACCAGTGGACACACTACAACATCTATGCAGGTGACGTTCTGATAGCCAGCACCGATGGTTTTACACCCTTTATCTCGCTTGCAGACCCTGTAGTCCAAGGAGCATACTACACAGTGAGAGCAAGTGACGGAACCAATGAAAGTCCCCATGGTGATGGATTACTTGTTCCACCTGTCTCAAACGACGATCCCATCATGCCTCCCACCACCTTGAGCGTCTATCCCAATCCTTTCTCAGGTGGCCAGATCAACATCAAGCTGGATGATCCGCTAAAGCAAAGCGGCTCCTTCAGCATCTACAACCTGCGTGGTCAAAAGGTCTATACCGAGAAGTTTGCCAAAGACGCAGGCGCAGAGCTTTTCTGGAACGGCAAAGACCAAAAAGGCCGCAACTGTAGCAGCGGCATCTACCTGCTGAAGGTGAACCTGCGCGATGGTAGAGGCTTTACAAAAAGAATGGTAAAAATGTAAATAAACCTGAGGGATTTGAGCCGGCTTTTTTGCCAAGAGCCGGCTCTCTTCCCCTTCAATATAAACCAAACACATCCGAGGAATTCATGAGAAAACTCTTTCTAATCCTAACCCTGTCACTGTTTTCAATCGCTCTTTTTGCCACCGACGTCAGCGGCCAGCAGTCAGGCGTCTGGACTTTGGCCAACAGCCCCTACAACATCGTCGGCAACGTCGAGGTTCCCGTAGGCGCCTCCTTGCAGATAGAGCCCGGCGTCACAGTCGTCGCCATGGGCAATTACCGCCTCAACGTCAAGGGCACCATCACCGCTGTAGGCACACCTGCAGACAGCATCCGTTTTGAGAGTGGCATGGCCGATTCCACCGCTACCTGGAGGGGTATCCGCGTCCAAGATGCCACCTTGCCCAGCACTTTTGCCTACATCTATGTGGAAAAGGCTGAGATAGGAGTCAACTGCAACAATTCACCAGTCACCATCTCGCACAGCCGTTTTTACAAGAATGAGAAGGGCATCCGTTTTTATGGGATGGGAAATCCAGACCCTCCCTTTATGGAAGCGCACCACAATCTCGTGGAATACAGCGAAGAAAACGGCATCCTCATCCACCAACAATCCAACTCTCACGTTCACCACAACGAGGTTCGCTACAACGCCACCAGCAACCGCTACTGGGGTGCCATTCAGCTTACCAACCAATCCGCTGGCGGTTCCAACAGCCCCGAAATCAGCTATAACCACATCCACCACAACGTCAAACAAGGCATCATCGCTTGGGACCTCACCGGCAGTGGCACATCCATCGCACCTTATATTCACCACAACCTAATCGAACACAACGTCACCGGCATCTACTTTTTGTATGCTTCCGGATACTTTGAAGGAAACATCATCCGCAACAACACCGGCCCCGGCGCAGCCGATGACGGTGCAGGCGTGATGTTAGGCGGAGCCACCACGCTGCCCTATTTTGAGGATAATGAAATCTACGGCAACTACTGCGGATTGTACATCGGCGAAAACACCATCCCCGTGTTGGGAGACCTCTCCTCCGATCACGAATGGGCGGGCGGAGGCAACCTGATCTACGACAACATCGACGCAAACGGCGTCCCACATAGCATCTACTGCTTTTCCTACACCGATCCCACCATCGTGATCAAAGCAGAAAACAACTACTGGGGCACCAACGATCCGGCTGTGATAGGCATCGGCATCACCGACCAATTGGATGACCCCGCCCTGCCTTTGGTAGACTTCGATCCCTGGCTGGCCAACCCACCCTCAGACACAAGCATCAGCGGCAGGGTAACCCATTACGATTCAGATGCCCTGGAAAACTGCACCCTGATGGTCGTGGGAGTCGCATCCGGAGAGATTTATCACAGTTTCCCCGTGGAGTTTAACACGGACTTCAGTTTTGCCATTGATGTCAATGAAAGTTTTTACGTGGTGGCAAATGCGTATTTGGCAGGCCTGGATTGGCCCGTGTGGTCTGCTGCTGGAAACCAGTTCGAGATTTACACTTACGAACCGGGCATCCAGCATTCTCTCGGCATTCGTTTCAGTAACAGCCAAGACGCCTGGCACAAATATACCGTCGGCGAACCCATCCAAGAGGGCGGACGCGATATCTATCCCGTCCAGCACCAATTCTTTGTATTTGCCCCGGATTACACCAACTGGTTTTATGATGAGGGAGACTACCGCTACATCCACGCCCATACGCGCCATCACGAGGATGGCGATCTGGAGTTCACCTTCCCCGAAAACTCCACCTATGCCAAGATCTTCAATATCCAGTTCGGTGACACCTGGCAACGCAAAGAGATCATAGACGACGCCGGAACCATTAGAACCAGCAATATCAGCTACAAGATGCTGGAAGATGAAATGGCAGATTACATTTTCTCAGGCATCTTTTTCGTCCAAGTAGACAGCGAGACCGGCGAATTTATCAGCCTGACCGATCGTGGATCTCACTCGGCTGTTACCTATTTCTACAACGAAGATGGCTACCTCTACGGTGTGCAAAGCTGCCCCGGAGCCGCATTTGACTTTCCCCTGCAGACTGGCATTGAGGTGACGCAAAATTGCCAATGGTACGACTACTCACGCCCAAACGGCCTTTGCTACGACTTCGACAAATACCATGATGAACAGATTCTGGATCTTTACTGGATACCACCGGTCAACGATCTACAGCACGAGTGGACGCACTACAACATCTATGCGTTCGATGATCTGGTAGCCAGCACGGACAGTTTTACGCCCTTTATCTCAATCTCAAATCCGGTGCATAATGCTCAATATCGCGTGAGGGCAAGTGACGGAACCAATGAAAGCGATGCAAGTCCGCTAATCTGGGTTAGGGAAGTCTCAACTGACGACCCCATCATGCCTCCCACCACCCTGAGCGTCTATCCCAATCCTTTCTCATCCGGTGTGGTCAATATCAAGCTGGATGATCCGCATGGGCAAAGCGGCTCTTTCTGCGTCTACAACCTGCGTGGCCAGAAGGTTTACACTCAGGACTTTGCCAAAGATGAAGGCGCAGAGCTTTTCTGGAACGGCAAAGACCAAAAAGGACAAATCTGCGGCAGCGGCATCTACCTGCTGAAGCTGAACCTGCGTGATGGCAGACACTTTGCGAAAAGAATGGTTAAAATGTAACTCTCTCCTCCTCATAACAGAGCCAGCTTTTACCCCGGAGCTGGCTCATTTTTTGTGTACGGGCGGTCGCTGAACCGCCGCTTCTGTACGGGTACCAAGCTTTTCTTCTTTTCGCTTCCTCAGTACAACGGCGCTTTGGCGAGCGCCCATACGGGGAGGCTTTGTACATCCGGCGCTTCGGCGAGCGCCCGTACGAGAGCGCCCGTACACGCAGCGAGCGACTATACATGGTCGGTCCGGCGACCGACCCTACCTCTTCCTTACTTAGCCGCCCGGTGATTACTCGGTGCCTCCCGGGAAAATCCCGAGTATCACCGTGGCATCGCCCTGCGGGTAAGTAAGGGCGAGGCAGCCCCAACCATGGAAAATCCCCGCATTTCCACCCTAAATTATCCCCGAAAAAGCGAGAAATTTTCGAAACATTTGCCTTTTTGAAAAGGTTCACCTCTTTCTGTGCGCCTTCCCCGCCCAAACGTGTAACCTCTTGGTATCCTATGCCGTTCCTGCTCGATGGAGGAGGGGCGGAGCAGGAGCGGGGCAGGGACGCCGCATAAACAGCGGCTTTGAAGGGAGTCGAAAAAGGCGTTTTCCTGTTACTGTTTCCCGTGCAGAGGTCAAATTTTTCAGAAACACCCACTTTTCCCGGCGGCGAAGTCTGAAAAGGAACTCCTACTAATTTAGTAGGTGATTGGTCTGGATATTCTGAGCTCGACTTTCCGTAATCTGGGGCTGCCGGATTTGGTTAGCAGTATTATGGAAATTCCGAAAGAACCGGATGGCGTCGTTGTCGAGCTTTATGCAAACAGGGTAAGAGTTGAAGCCCTACCCTCTTCAAATACCGCTCTCGGCACATCCTATGTTGCGGAGATACTGTTTAATAGTGATTCTCAATACGACATTGACGGGAAAGAAGCGGGGTTAGTAAGGATGTGGTCTAATTACCCAAATTTTACTTACGACATCCCTCTGATGCAGATGCGGGAAGGTTATGTGCATGCCCGTATTGGTGCATATAATCTGCATGGTGAGAAAGAGTTTACGGCCACAGTTAGCAGCGGAGTATATTACGACCATAACCTGGTAAACGAGGATTTTCTGAGTTTGATCGCTGATCGGATGAGCGAGAGGCTACAGACGCAGGGTGGGGAGCCTTTGGCGGTGAAAACAGTGAAATAAGGAGATATAAAATGAAACTACATACTGATGTGACGACTTTGAGCAAGCTGTATCCGCTGTTTAAGGGTGCGGGTATAGAGGGGATGCTGACGGGGGATGTCTCGCAGATCAAGGGTTATGGTTATCCGGAGCTGTTTGGTGCGCTGCTTAAAACTGGGGCTATCGCTGAGGTTTGCGCTCTGATCACGGGATCAGAAGTCTATATGCCGGAAGAAGAGGGAATCGATCCTAAGAAGTGGGAAGACTGCTCTCGGGAAGAAGTTATGGCGGTGATTCTGGCTTTTTTTTTCAGTATGATCGGGTTGCCCGACGAATCCCAGATACTGATGGCGGCTCTGCAAAAGCATCAGAAGGAAACGTCTTCATGAGCTTGAGATATATGCTGTATAGGATCGGGGCGAAACCGCATCAGATCGAGCTGGACGAAGCTGTGCAGCTTGCGGAGTTATACGCAGAAGAAGCCACAGCGAGATTCTGCCCCTTCCTGGGTGGAGAGGGCTAAATCTTGGTTGGGTCAGTCTCGCCGGGGACGTTCTTGAGAAAGAACAACCAACCGAGAACTGCTGCAGCGACGGGCAGTAGTACGGCGATGATTGCTAAAATAAGTATTATCATTCTTCTTACCTCTGTAAATACAGGGTAATCAAAAACAAAGGAAAAGCAAGTGCAAAAACCAAAATTGATAATTTCCTTGGAACTCACTGGTAAAGAAAAGCTTGATGAAGTAATAGCCAAGCTCCAAGAGAAATATAAGCTCCACGCTGATGCGGATTTCTCAAATATCCAGTTTAACTTCAAGGATCAAGCCTCTAAGTGGGCGGCCATGAAGAATAACGTGAAGGAATTTGGGTTCGTTATCAATGGCCTTTCTGCATATCTTAGAGTAATAACGGCGGCTTGGGATGCTATTGGAGCCCCTGTCGTCAAGGTGGCCGCGGATTTCGAACAGCTCCAGTTGCGCTTAGAGTCGTTATACCAGGACTCTGGACGTGCTGCGGAAGCCTTTGAAAAGTTTAGGCAGGTAGCCGCAGATACTCCCGCCACGCTCAAGGGCGTTGTGGAAGCTGGTGCTACGTTGAAAGCATTCGGGCTCGAAGCCGAGGACACCATCACCGCAGCCGCAGACTTGGCCGCTTATATGGGGATGGACGTCGTGGAAGCTGCTGCTGCGATGGGGCGTGCTTTTGCGGGTGGCGTTGGAGCTGCGGATATACTCAGAGAGCGGGGTGTTTTGAATCTGATCAAGTCCTTCAAGGGCATCGATGACCTGACGAAGCTTACCTTGCCGGAGTTCAGGGAAGCTATGCTTTCTACTTTTACGGATTCCGCTGCAGGTATCGCCGGATCGGCTGATCGGATGAGCGAAAGCTACACCGGTGCGGTGGCGAATATGGAAGACGCTATCGAGAGCCTGCAGGCAGCGATTGGGAGTAAGCTCACGCCTATTCTCGGGGCGGCGGCGAATGCGGTAGCCAGCCTCGCTAACCGCTTGTCAGGAACAAAATCCGGCATCGCTGCAGTGAAAGAATCGCTCATGGATCAGAGGATAGAGTTTGAAAAGCTTGTCTTGACTTACGAGAAGCTGCACCATACGCAAAGTCGCTCTAAAGAGGAAAATGAGAAGTATCAGCAAACTATCAAAGACCTGATGGAAAAATATCCTAACTATCTGAAAGGCATCGATCTGGAAAAGTCTGCATGGCGAGATATAGCGAAGGCATTGGATACAGCCAGGGACAACCTGCAGAAATACATTAACGAGAGCATTAAAAAGGCGGTGATGGATGAAAGAGCAGAAGACCTTGCCAAGACATTTAAGAAGCTCAGGGAAGCGGAAAATGAGCTATCCACTCTGCAGGCTGAGTTTGAGGCGGGAACGAAGTTCCGAACCCAAATTAGCTATGGAGTAACTGATCCATTAAGCCAACATTCTCCCGGCATACCAAAAACAGAGAAGATAAAGTCTGGGGATGCTCGTAGGGAAGAACGGCTGATAGAGGCCATTGCGAAATATAAAGCCGAGATACAGGAAATCAATAAAGAGATAGTGGAAATGAGTAACCTCATTGACAGCAGCGTCATCGCTCCTAAAGATGAGGAGAAGGGTGAGAAAGCTGGCTCTGGCTCCGATTCCAGCTCCGGTCGTCTCCCTGGCTATAACAGCAGTGACGACAGAAAGTCCAGGCGTGCTGCAGCCGATAGAGAACTGGCCGAATATGATTTCGTCATGGAAAGGCTTGCTGAGGGGATGAACAAGGAAGTTGCCGCCGTGATGTTTAGGTATCAGGAGAAGATTCAGCTCTATGAGCCCAAAATACCTTCTGATGCGGAAAAGATTAAAAAATACGAAAAGATGCGGGATGCCGAGGTCGAGGAAATAAAGGCTCGCTATCAGGAGAGGGAAGATCAGGAAGAGGAAGCCCATTACGAGAGAATGAGGTTTTATTTGGAGGACTACTATTCCTGGAAACTCAATAAAATAGAGGAACAGGCAAAGAAGGAGAGTCTTTCTGAAGAGTGGAAGCGGGATCAGATTAAGCAGTTAGATAAAGAAAAAGAAGAGTGGGACAAGCGGGAGCTGATCGCCTTTGAGGAAGAGTATGCCGCTGAGATGGGGCACTTGGCGGAGTTGCGTGAGCTGGGTATAGCGACCTACTCGGAGATCGCTTCCAAGGCGTGGGAATACTACGATGCATTGAAGGCTATCGTGGAGGCAGATGGCGTCATCAGCGAAGAAGAACAGGGACTTTTGGATATCTATCGAAAACGGGCGCAGGCGGCACAGTTGGCGGTGAATCGGGAGTCCGATACCGCCTCCTACTACGAGACCGTCAAGTTCCGCGATGAACGCTATTATGATTGGAAAAAAGCCCGCATCGAGGAAGACGTCGACCTAATGCAGATCACTGAAGAACAAAAGGCTGTCATCCTGAAGCAAAACCTCGATGAGCTGCAGGCTGAGTTTGACAACTTCCGCTTTAGCAAAGACATCTTCGGTCGGATGATGGATGCCCTGGATATACCTACCGCCCACCAGGCAAGAATCATCAACACATTCCAGACCCTTTCAAAACAGGTAGCTTCAATCTGGCAGCAACTGTATGCTAACCTCGCCTCCGAAAGGGATCATGCGCTTAAACAACTTGAAAAACGGGCTAAAAAAGAGCATAAAACAGAGGCCTGGCTCGCTAAGGAAAAGGAAAAGATCGAAGAGGAATACTCGGAAAAACAAAGGCAAATGAAGAGAGTGGAGCAAGGCAGGCAAATATCTTCCGCTGTCTCAAACACTGCAGAAGGCATCACGAATGCGCTTACACTTAAGCCGGCATGGTATGCGCCTGTGCTCGCCACATTGGTGGGCGCGCTGGGTGCGGCTCAGGTTGCTATTATCGCTAAACAGAAGTTCTGGCGTGGTGGGCTCGTGGAAGGCAAGGGAACCGATACGTCAGACAGCAACATAGTGGCTTTAAGCCGCAACGAATATGTGATCCGTGCATCCAGGGTAAAGGAGCTTGGCGTCCCCTTCCTAGATGCGCTTAATAGCGGCTCTTTCAACGTTAGGAAAACCGTTCCAGCAATTACGCATAAACCATCTAAGCTAGTAAATACGACACAAAAAGTGGTGCTGGTGTGCGATGGGAGGGAGTTGGCGAAGGCGGTTACGCGTGGAAACCGGCGGATATTGTCCACGTAAATAGTCAGATCAGTTGTCGAAAAGACAAGTAAAATAAATAATCATAGAGTGTTTTTCAAAACGGCTGTCGAAAGTTTCAAAACGGCTGTCGGCGGATATTCCGCTTTGCTGCCCCCTCTTATAGATATCATAAATTATCAATTGACATAAACAGCCCTTTTGATTCTGTGGTTGAAAATAACTATCTGCGTATGCGCAAAAGTCTTAAGGAGATACAATGCCATATATTTCCAATACAGAATCTCAAAGGCAAGCCATGTTGAAACAGATTGGTGTGGCTTCTTTTGAGGAGTTATTGGCAGCCATCCCACCCAAGATGCGCCTTCAGGGCAGCTTGAACATGGACAAACCCTACAGCGAGCTTGAGATCAGCCGCAAGGTTAAAGAGCTCACCTGCAACGATGTTTGCACGGGGTATGCCAATTCTTTTTTGGGCGCTGGGGTCTATGATCATTTCATTCCCGCGGCGGTCGATTCCATCATGTCCCGGCCTGAATTTTTCACCGCTTACACTCCCTATCAGGCGGAGGTGAGCCAGGGCACGCTGCAATTCATTTACGAATATCAAACGATGATTTGCGAGCTTACCGGCATGGAAATCGCCAATGCTTCCATGTATGATGGTGCTTCGGCGATTGCGGAAGCCATCTTGATGGGCGTGAGAAAAAACCGTCTTTACAAAGCCATCATCCCGGAAACCTTGCATCCCGAGTATAAAAAAGTGGTTCAGATCTACACTGAGGGTTTGAAGATCGAGCTCATCACTGCTCCCATGAAGGATGGCGTGCTTGACCTCGAAGCGTTGGAAGCTTTGATGGATGACAGCGTAGGTTCGGTGGTGTTGCAGAATCCCAACTTCTTCGGCAATCTGGAAGCGGGTGAAGCGATCGGCAACATTGTGCATAAATACCCCAAGGCGCTCTACATCGTGTGTGCCAATCCCATTTCTTTGAATATCCTCAAGGCTCCTGCGGCTTATGGAGCGGACATCGTGGTGGGAGAAGGCCAGGCTTTGGGCAATAATATCAACGTGGGTGGCCCCTTGTTCGGCTTCTTTGCCACCAAATTGGATATGGCGCGCCAGATGCCCGGCAGGATTGTGGGCGGCACCTTAGATAAGGAAGGCAGGCGTGCTTATGCGCTCACCTTACAGGCCAGAGAGCAGCACATCCGCAGAGCCAAAGCCACCTCCAACATCTGTTCAAACCAGAGCCTCTGCACCTTGGCAGCGGTGGTTTATATGTCGTTGATGGGCAAGGAAGGTCTCAAAGAAGTGGCAACTCAGAGTGCGCAGAAGGCTCACTATCTGGCTGGCGAAATCGCCAAGATAGACGGCTTTTCACTCACCTGGCCAAAGGCTACCTTTTTCAACGAGTTTGTGCTTGACACACCCATCCCGGCCGCTGAAATCGTGGAAAAGCTTTGCCCCAGAGGCATTTACCCCGGAGTGGACATGGGTCGTTTCGGCATGCCGGATAAGCTGATGATCGCCGTGACGGAAAAGAAAACCAAGGTGGACATGGATGCTTTGGTAACTGCACTCAAGGAGGTAAGCCGTGTCTAAGACTCTATTTGAACTCTCAACACCCGGATGCAAGGGTTACACCCTGCCCCAGAGCGAGATAGATACTCCGGTAACTGATTTTATCCCCAAAGAATATCTCAGAGAGAGCGATGCCCGTCTGCCGGAAGTGAGTGAACTGGACGTGATGAGACATTACATCATGCTCAGCCACAAGAACCACTTTATCGAAAAAGGTTTGTACCCGCTGGGCAGTTGCACGATGAAATACAATCCCAAGTCGCATGAGGCGATCGTGCGTCAATCCTGCTTTGCCAATGCGCATCCCTATCAGCCGGAAAACACCTTGCAGGGCTCTTTGGCCATCATGTATGAGCTGCAAAAAGACCTGAGCGAGATCAGCGGCATGGCGCAAGTGACGCTACAACCTTCGGCTGGAGCGCAAGGTGAATTTACTGGCATCAAGATCATCAGTGCCTATCACAAAGCCAAAGGCAATACACACAAGACCAAGATCATCATCCCGGACAGCGCACATGGCACCAATCCTGCCACATGTTCGTTGGTGGGCTATGATGTGGTGGAACTCAAGAGTGATGCCAACGGACGTTGCGACATCGAGCATCTGAGAAGCATCGTGGACGACAGCATCGCCGGCTTTATGCTCACCAATCCAAGCACTTTGGGCTTGTTTGAGACGCAGCTTGAAGAAATCGCCGAGCTGATCCACAGTGTGGACGGCCTCATCTACATGGATGGAGCCAATATGAATGCGCTGTTGGGCATCGTGCAGCCAGGCAAGATCGGCTTTGACATCATTCACTTCAATATCCACAAGACCTTCTCCACACCGCATGGTGGCGGTGGCCCCGGTGGCGGCCCTGTGGGAGTGGTGGAAAAGCTCATCCCCTATCTGCCCGTGCCGATCGTGAGCAAAAACGAAGACGGCTATTATCTGGATTACTCTCATGAAGCTACCTCCATTGGAAAAATGCACACCTTCTATGGCAACTTTGCCGTGGTGGTGCGTGCTTATGTATACATCAAGATGTTGGGTGCCAAAGGCTTGCGTAGAGCGGGTGAAAACGCCATCATCAACGCCAACTACCTGATGGCACGCCTGAAAGATTATTATCACATCACACATCCGGAATACTGCATGCATGAATTTGTGGCGGACTCCTCCTGGCAGAAAAAAGAGAATAAGGTCACCACTTTGGACATCGCCAAGAGGCTCTTGGATAAAGGTTTCCATGCACCCACAGTGTATTTCCCGCTGATCATCCCTGAGGCGATGATGATCGAGCCTACGGAGACGGAATCCTTGCAAAGCTTGGACGCTTTTGCCGACGCTATGATAGAAATAGCGCAGGAAGCCAAGGAAAATCCAGAATTACTATTTGAAGCGCCGCTCACCACACCGGTGCGACGTGTCGATGACGTTCGTGCCGTGAAAGTGCTTGACCCCAAATTTAGCTTCGATGCTGAGTAGGCGGAGCTTCAATTTCATATTTTAGGAGAAAAAAGTAATGAAAAGATTCGTAATCGCCCTCATTTTAGTGGGCACACTGAGCTTGGCCTTTGCCCAAGCTGTAAAACTGGGTTATGTAGATACCGACAGGATCCTGTTTGAGAGCAACGAGGCTCTGGAGATCCAGCGGTTGTTCAATCTGGACAAACAGAATTGGACAAATCAGATCCGTGCCATCGATCAGGAAATCCAAAGGATGGAGCAGGATTTTGAGATAGACAAGCTCACCAAAAACGACGCCGCCAAGCGTGAGGCTCAGAGCCGCATCGAAGCCAAAAAAGCGGAGGCGGGGCGGATGTTGGAAGAGTATTTTGGTGAAGGTGGCAAAGCGGAACAGCGCTACCGCGAGCTGATCGATCCCCTCACGACCAAAATCCAAAACGCCATCATCAAGATCGCCGAAGATGAGAAGTATACGATGATCTTCGATAGCAGCTATCCCACCGTCATCTACGCCATCCCTTCCATCGACATCACGGACATCGTGCTCACCGAGATCAACAAAGACACCATAGCTCCCAGCGATCTGGGACTGCCTGCAGAGCCTGGTGAAACCACAGAAACAGAGAAAACTGAAGAAATAACCGAGCCAAACAAGACCGAAAACCCAAATAAGACCGAAGAGTCACCCAAACCCTAAATGAAAAAGTTCCCCAACGCACTGGATATCCGAGCTTTGGCAGCTCTGCCCACGGTTAGTTATGAAGGCGATGAAAATCTGGTGATCGATAGCGCCGGCACAGCTCAGGACGCTACGCAGAGCACGGTGATCTTTCTGGAAAACGAGGATCTGTTTGAGGCGGTGAAAGAGTCCCAAGCGGGCTTGATTATCACCAAACAGGAATTTGCCGCTAAGCTGAAAGGCCGCAATCTCTTGATCACTGAAAAGCCGTATTTTACCATGATGCTGATCATCGAGAGGTGGTTGGCACAGGAAAAACAGAAGGAAGCTGGCATCCACGAAAGCGCAGTTATAGCTCCCGATACGGAGGTCAGCGCAACTGCGAGGGTGGAAGGCGGCGTGACGATCGGCAGCGGTAGCGTGATCGGGGATGGCTGCATCATCGAGGCCGGTTGCGCTATAGGCGAAAGAGTGAAGATCGGCGCTCACACTCATCTTTACCCCAAGGTAGTGATCTATGATGAATGTGAGGTCGGTGCACATGTAATCATCCACTCGGGAACGGTAATCGGAGCGGATGGCTTTGGCTATGCGCTCATCGAGGGTGTGCAGCGGAAAATTCCTCAGATCGGCAACGTGATCATCAAGGATTATGTGGAGATTGGGGCTAATTCCTGCGTTGATAGAGCCACTTTGGGTTCCACCATCATCGGAGAAGGCACCAAGATCGACAATCTCGTGCAGATAGGTCACAATTGCGTGATCGGCAAGGGTTGTATCCTCTGTGGGCAGGTGGGTCTGGCGGGCAGCACTGTCTTGGAAGACTATGTATATCTGGCAGGGCAGGTGGGAGTGGCGGGGCATCTGACCATTGGCGCAAAAACAATGGTGGGAGCACAATCCGGAATCACCGGAAACTTGCCTCCCGATAGCACCTACTTTGGTTATCCAGCCATAGATGCAGGTAAAATGAGACGCATCATGGCGGTGCAAAAGTATCTACCGGATATGTATAGAGATTATCTGGCACGCCAAAAAGAAAAGAAGCATCAGGAGTGAAGAATGATCAAAGAATATAAAAACACAATCGCAAGGGAAGTATCCTATACGGGGATCGGTCTGCATACCGGCGAGGTGAGCACCATCCGCTTCAAACCTGCGAATAAGGATGAGGGCATCGTATTTGTCAGGGTAGATTTGCCCGGCAAGCCGGAAATCCCAGCGGATATAGACCATGTGGTGGATATTTCCAGAGGAACCACCATCGGCCTCAATGGAGCGACCGTAGGCACGATCGAACACGTGCTCTCTGCCATCAAAGGCATGAATCTGGACAACGTCCGCATCGAAATAGACGGCCCGGAAGCGCCTGTGGCGGATGGATCCGCACTCGTCTTCGTGAACCTGCTCAAAGAAGCGGGCTTTGTGCAACAGGATTCTGAAAGAGTGTATTTTGAGCTTGATAGTGCCATAAGCTTCTCCTCTCCCGAAGAAAATGTGGATGTGGTGATCGTCCCTTCAAACGAGCTAAAAGTAACCTTCATGATAGATTACAAGCATCCGCATCTGGGCACACAATACACCTGGCTGCCCAGCTTGGATGTGTATGAAGATGATTTTGCCCCGGCGAGAACCTTCTGCTTTATCAAAGAAATCCTCTACCTCAAGGAAAAGGGACTCATCAAAGGCGGATCGCTGGATAACGCACTCGTGATCGGCGAACCCAATATGAGCGAAGCGGAATTGCAACACCTCAAGGATGTGTTTGGCTATCACAAGGATATCACCGTGAGCGACGAAGGTATACTCAACAACCATAAGCTGCGCTATCACAACGAGTTTGTCCGCCATAAAGTGGTCGACCTCTTGGGAGATATAGCGCTTTTGGGCATCCCGATCAAGGGACATATCCTGGCAGCGCGCAGCGGACATAAGACAAACGTGCAACTGGTGAAGAAGCTCAGGCAGATCCAGAGAAAGCAAGAGCTGCAAAGGATATATCAGAAAAAGGAATCCTCCGAAGTGGTCTTTGACATCAACGCCATCATGCGCATCATCCCGCACCGTTATCCCTTCCTTTTGGTGGATAAGATCGTGGAGTTTATCCCCAATGAGGCCATCGTCGGCATCAAAAACGTGACCATGAACGAGCCTTTTTTCCAAGGGCACTTCCCCGGTCATCCCATCATGCCGGGCGTGTTGATTCTGGAAGCGATGGCGCAGGCGGGAGGAATCATGTTGCTCAACAATCTGGAGGATCCGGAAAACTATGTGGCCTACTTTGCCTCCATCGACAAGGTCAAATTTAGAAAGCCAGTCCTGCCGGGCGATACGCTGCGCTTTGAAATGAAAGTAATGTCGCTCAAACGCAGCCTCTCCAAAATGCGTGGGGAGGCGTTTGTGGGCAACGATTTGGTGGCCGAAGGAGAATTCATGGCCATGATACAGGAAAAGAACAAATGAGTCAAATCCACCCAACCGCTATCGTGCACCCAAGTGCCGAAATCGGAGATGATTGCGTCATTGGGCCCTGGTGCTATGTGGGACCCAAGGTGAAGCTGGGGCGTGGCAATCACCTGATCGCATCCGTCACCGTAGATGGAAACACCACTCTGGGAGACGAAAACCGCATCTTTAGCCACGCTGTGATCGGCACAGAACCCCAAGACCTCAAGTATGCCGGAGAAGATACCCGCCTCGTTATCGGCAGCAGAAACCTGATCCGGGAATTTGTCGCCATCAACACCTCTACAGACATGGAGGAAGACACCGTGGTGGGAGATAATAACCTCTTGATGGAGTATGTGCACGTGGCGCACAACTGTCAGGTGGGAAGCAACTGCGTCATCGCCAATATGGTTCAATTGGCCGGGCATGTGCATGTCCACGATTTTGCCATCATCGGTGGGATGACCGGCGTCCATCAGTTTGTGCACATCGGCACACATTGCTTTGTGGGCGGTGCATCTGCCGTCAAAAAAGATATCGCCCCCTATACCAGAGGCGAAGGAAATCCATACCAGACGATCGGGTTAAACAGTACCGGCCTGATGCGAAAGGGCTACAGCTCCGAGACGGTTGAGGCGATCAAGCAGGTCTACAATCTCTTTTACCGCAAAGGACTGAACGTCTCGCAGGCTTTGGCAGCAGCGGAAGCCTTGGAAAACCTGATTCCTGAACAACGGGTCTTTATCGACTTCGTCAAAAATGCGGATAGAGGGCTTTCCAATTAAGATATGGCAGAATTCTATCTACAATCGGGAGCATGAATGAATGGAAAATAGGATCTATGAGTATCTGATCGTGTTTGTCATGTCTTGGCTGCTCGTGTATGGGCTCACGCCCTTCATCATGAAGCTTGCTCACTGCACAAACATGGTGGATAAGCCCAACGCCCGCAAAAGCCACAAGAAAGTCACCCCGCTGATGGGTGGCTTGAGTGTTTTTATCGGCTTTTTCCTGCTCTGCATCTATGATGTGGCCATCTCGGCAGGACGCTATTTTGACCTGCCTATGATGGGTTATCTGGCAGGTTCTCTGCTGATCATGCTCATCGGGCTCTGGGACGATAAGTGGCCGATGAACCCCTACGTCAAAATGGTGGGGCAGGTGGTGGTCAGCCTTATCTTTATCCTGAGCAATTTCACCAAAAACGAGCTCAACCTGATGGTCGGCAACGCCTACATCTCTATATTTCTGATGCTGTTGTGGATGGTGGGCCTGATGAATGCACTCAATTTTTTGGACAACATGGATGGGGTCTTAAGCGGCATGGCTGGCATCCTAGGCTTGGGATTCTTTGCCTTCAGCCTCACCAGCACCACTCAGACCAATCAGGAAGCGATGGCGCTGATCGGGCTGATCTCGCTGAGCTTTTCCGGTAGTGTGTTTGGGTTTTTGCCCTACAACTTCAATCCTGCACGTATGTTTCTGGGTGATGCTGGCAGCATGTTCATCGGCTATTTCCTCTCTTCCATGGGTATCTTGATGGCCAGACTGGCGGGCAATCGCTACAACAGTAAACTCTTCTTTTTGATGCCTGTACTTCTGCTCAGCTTTGCCATCTTTGACATCGCCCTGGTGAGCTATACCCGTCACCGTGATGGACGGCATGTGATGCAGGGAGGTCTGGATCATTCCACCCACCGCATCCGCAATGTGCTGCAAAGTGTCAAACTCACCGCCCTGATCGTCTATGCCATCAATCTGCTGATCGTGCTCACTTCCATCATCGTGTTCATAATCGGTTCCAAGGAGTTGCTCTTGTTTACCACCGCCATGTTTATCGCTTTTTTCTTCTTCTTTGGTCACAAGTTGGATCAAGTCCCTGTCGTCATTTCCCAAAACCAGAAAAAGGACAATTCGAGGTAGCAGATGGAATTCACTATTTTTGGCTCTGGTTCTGGACTCCCTGTATTGGATAAAGGTTTGAGCAGCATCTATGTAAATTATCAAGGCAAGAAGCTGCTTTTTGATTGTGGGGAGGGCAGCAGCTATCATCTTTTGAGGCATGAGCTCTGTCAGAATGAGATCGATGCCATCATCATCAGCCACTATCATCCGGATCATGTTTCGGGTCTGCTCATGCTGATCCAGATGTTTTACTTAAAGAAAAGGAGCAAGGAACTGCAGGTCTTCCTGCCGGAACGTGTTGCGGATTTTGAAGCTATTCTGCAGTTTCATTACACCTTCAAGCAGAGATGGCCTTTTGAGCTGATTCTGCATCCCATGGAAGAGCTCCCCAGAGTCTGTCCCCAGGTGAAAATCCTTCAGACAGACCACCTTGAAGGCTATCAAGACATCGTCAAAGAGCTGGATTTGCCCAACCAGATGAAATCTTGGGCTTTCAGGGTGGATAACTGGGCTTACAGCTCCGATATAGAAACCACGGACTGCCTGGCACCCATCCTCCCAAACCTCGATACCCTGGTGGTGGATGCCCTGCATCCCGAATTGGAACAGATCCTGAAGCTGAAAGAATACAGGATCAGACAAGTGATTCTCAACCATGGCCTTTCTCCCGCACTGGATGAATGGCTCAAAAACCATGAAAACGGCAACTTCATCGTGGCAGAGGAAAATGTCCCGTATCACATCTAAACAACTGCTGAAATACCTCGTCTGCCTCTCTGTCCTGCTGCTGCTGAGCGCATGTGAGGTCAACCGCCTGCGCAGCATCGAAGAACACTACCGGCAAAGGCGTTATGCAGCCGCCATCCAGGAAGCTGATGAATTTATCAGAAAAGCTGCAAACGGCGCCTTCATCACCAGAGCCGAGCTGGCACGCAGCAGCTCCTATCACCAATTGGGGCTGATGTCACTGCAACGTGACAACCAGGAGCTGGCTCTGAAATTCTTTAAACTATCCAATTCTGAAGCGGCAGACAAGGACTTGGCCGCTCTCTACAAACAGAGGATCACGGAAGCCATCCAAGCCAACGACTATGAAAAGCAGCTCATCTACGTGAACAACATCCTGAGGGAAATCCCGCGCTCTGAATTGGTGCCGGAAATGATGTATAGACGCATCAACCTCTATCTGGATTACCTCGGTCACTATGATCACGCCTGGCAGGATTATATGGACTTGTTTGACAGATATCCCAATGACAGCTATGAGGTTGCAGCCCGCAAGAGCATGGAAAGGATTGTGCCAAACAAGAAGGCATATGGACAGAGACTGGCGCAGGCTGGCTACTACAATGAGGCTTTGACCCAGTTTTTTGAGCTGGCCAAGTATCCGGTGGTCAAGACCAATGAGATCAACCAGCTCATCGGCGACGCCTATCGAGGTCAGGCAGAGGAATACCTGCATGAGGGCGACTATCTGGAGGCAGACCGTTTCCTGCGCATTGCGCTGCAGTATGTCCCGGATCAAAGACCGCAGATCGAGGCTAAGCTGCAGGAAATCGTGGGCTTGTTTATCAAAAGGGGAGATGAGTATCTGGCGGTCAAGGACTTCGACACCGCCATGACCTACTACCAAAAGGTCTTTGAGATCATCCCGGATTACCCGCCCGGTCTGCAGGCCATCCAAAGGCTGAATACCACCAAGCAAAACATCGCCCGTGCGGCTCAGCTCTTTGAGCTGGGTCAACGCAGCGAAGCATCCGGAAGATATGCAGAGGCTTTGGGCTTGTATCAACAGGCTAATTCCCTGGATAGCAGTGCCGAAATCCAAAAGCACATCGCAAACGTCCAAAACATGATCGAAGCAGATCGAGACCCGCAAGCCTTCGCCCGCAAGATCATCAATCAATACCGGGGCGGACTACTGATCGCCAGAGTCAATCTCAAGAAAAGTGAGCTCTTGGCAAACTACAAAGCCAATGAAGTCCGGGATTCCGGCTGGAAGTTTCTGCTTTCCACCAGCCAATACAAATATGAGGTTCGTTATGATCTGATGAGCCCCAGAGAAACTTTCTTCTACGTCTGGCAGGTGAATTTGAAGGACAGAAGCATCATCCCCCTAAACAAGATCTCCGAGGATTTGATGAAATGAAACGCATACTTCTTTTGCTCTTTCTCACATTAGCTGCAAGCCTTGCGCTCGCACAGAAGTTTGATATCGAAGCCTTTTCGGATAGCACCAAATACGGCTGGGAAAACTACCTCGATCGTGCAGATTATCGAGAGGAACTCAGCCGCAAACAAGCCCTCCTGCAGCTCTATGAACTGGAAATCAACTCCCTAAAGAGGGGCGTGCTCAAATCCATGGTAGCACCCGGATGGGGACAGTTTGATAACAAACAATCCATCAAAGGCTCCATCTTCCTGGCCTCAGAAATCGCCATGGTGGGCGCCTCCTTATACTTTTTTGATCGCAGCAACTACTACTATCAGAGATACTTAAACGCCACGCAAGTGGAAGAAATAGAGAGCAATTACAACGCCGCCGTGGCACCCAGGCAATACAGCCTCATCTTTGCCGGCGTGGGAGCTCTGATCTGGGCTTACAACATCTTTGATGTGATCCAAAGCACGGAAGAATACAACGCGCGTGTCTGGCAGCGCATCGAAGCCAAAGACCGGGAATCACGCGTCAGAATGGATGGCATAGGCATCGAGATTGAGTTTTAGGAGTATTTTAAGATGAAAAACAGAATCTACCTTTTGTTGCTGGTTTTAGCCGGCCTGCTTTCTTCTTGTGGACTCAGCAGGGACAACCCCCTGGATCCCAATTCCAATCCCACCATCATCGTGCCTGAGATCATCTCTTCACTGGAGGTCTATCCCTCTCCACCCCAAGCGGCAAACAAGTTTGTGGAGCTGCGTTGGAGAGCCAATCCCACCTATTCCACCGATGGCTACTACGTCTACCGCGGCCTGGGCTATTTTGCCACCTTCACCATCGTGGACACCGTATTCACAAACAACGCCAGTCATGGCTCCAAGCCTTGGCACAGAGTGGTTGCCGGAGAGTATTACTACAAGATATCCGCTTTCAAAGAATACCCGGATGGTCGTTTGGAAGGCCGAGCCTGCCAGCCGGTTTGGGTTAAAGTGCCGATCTGATAACCCCTGATGAAGATAGATTTTCAAGCTGAGCTCAATCCCGAGCAGTTGAAAGTAGCCAGCTATACCCAGAGTCCGCTCTTGGTTTTGGCCGGCGCAGGCAGCGGCAAGACGCGCTCCATCATCTACCGCTGCGCCTATTTGATCCAACACCTGCATGTAAAGCCTTGGAACATCCTGGTGGTCACCTTCACCAATAAAGCGGCAAGCGAGCTGAAGCAGAGGCTGGAATCGCTGCTCAATATCTCGGTGAGTAACCTCTGGGTGGGCACCTTCCACTCCCTCTGCCTGCGCATCCTCCGCATGGAAAACGAGCATTTGCCCCTCAAATCCAACTTCAGCATCTACGACACCGATGCCCAGAAATCCCTGCTCAAGAAGATCTGCAAGGAGCAGGGCATCGACACCCAGAAAGTGCCCATCAACCGCGTCATGAGCCGCATCAGCCGCCACAAAAATCGCCTCCAGATGCCTGAAGACCTGCCCCAAGGCTATTACGAGCAAGCCTCAGACCCCTTCAACAGAGCCTTCCACAAGCTCTATTCACTCTACCAACAGGCGCTGCTCTTCAATCAAGCCATGGATTTTGACGACATCCTCTTTTACACCGCCACGCTCTTCCAAAACAACCCCGAAGTGCGTGCCAAATACAGCCAGAAGTTCCAGCACGTGATGATCGACGAGTATCAGGACACCAACATGGTGCAATTTGAGATCATCCGCCTCATCGTCTCCGAGCACCACAACCTCTGCGTGGTGGGCGATGACGACCAGGCCATCTACGGCTTCCGGGGCGCCACGGTGCGCAACATCCTCGAGTTTGAAAAGGACTATCCGGATGTGAACGCTATCCGCTTGGAGCAAAACTACCGCAGCACCATGGGCATCCTCAACCTTGCCAACGCCATCATCAAGCAAAACAGACGCCGCCACGCCAAAGACCTCTGGAGCGAGAGAGGCGAGGGCAAAAAACCCGTCCTGACCCAGTGTCTGGATGAGAACGACGAGGCAGAGATCGTATCGCAGAGAGTTTTGGAACTCAAAAAGAAAGGCACTCCGCTGGGTGAGATCGCCGTCCTATACCGCACCAACAGCCAATCCCGCGTCTTTGAAAACGCTTTCCTCCAACACCGCATCCCGCACGTGATCGTCGGCAGCCTGCACTTCTATCAGCGCAAAGAAATCCGTGACATGCTTGCCTACCTCAGCGTTTTACTCAACCCAGACGACTCCGAAAGCCTGCTGCGCATCATCAACGAACCCGCCCGTGGCATCGGTAACACCACCATCAACCGCATCATCAGTTACGCCAACCGCCTCCACATCGGCGTCTGGCAGGCAATCGCCAACCTTGAGGCCATAGAAGAATTGGGCGCCGCAGCTCAGAAGAAAGTTGCCGCCTTCTATGAAATGATGCTCAACCTGAGGCAAGCCGCCACCCACAAAAGCTCCTCGCAGATGGTGGAACTGCTACTCGAAGAACTGCAGCTCTTAGAGCTCTACCGCAAAGGCAACGACCCCCAAGACATCGCCAGAGCGGAAAACCTGATGGAGTTTCTGAACTCCGCCAGCGAGTTTGATGAACGCTTTGCGGAAGAGAACGACCGCACCGCACTGCTCTCCGACTTCCTCCCCTTTGTGGCTCTGCAAACCGACCTCGACCGGGTCAAGGACGAGGACGAAGCCCTCAAGCTGATGACCTTACACAACGCCAAAGGTCTCGAATTTGAGCACGTCTTCATCGTGGGCTTGGAGCAGGAACTCTTGCCGCACCGCCTCTGCATGAACACCAAAGAGGAGGTCGAAGAGGAGCGCCGCCTGCTCTACGTAGGCATCACCAGAGCCAAAGACGGCCTCTACCTCAGCTACGCCACCGAGCGCCGCCTCTACGGCATCTTCGACCACAGCAAACCCAGCGTCTTCCTGCAAGGACTCGATTCCAGCCTCTTCTTTGGCAGCATAGACGAAGCCGCCCACATCCCCACCCCCAAGCGTCTGGGCAAATACAAACACAAGCAAACCGACAAGGACAAATACTACTACATCGGCCAAAACGTCTGGCACGAGGAACACGGCGCCGGAAAGGTGTTGAACGTGAGCGGCACCGGTTCAGACGCCCTGCTCACCGTCTCTTTTGCCAAGGGCGCACTGCTCAAGGTCTACGGCACCTTCCTCAAGACCACTCCCACAGATTCCTAAGATGCTACTCCCACTTATCTTACCCGATTTGGACAGCCAGAGGTTCAGCTCCGAACTGCTGGAAGCACTCGACTCCACCCAGCTCATCCAAGCCTACAACATGAACCAAAGCGCCCGCGCTTTGATCGCCGCCTGGCTCTGGAAAAGGAAGGGCAAGAACGTGCTCATCGTCTCGCAGGATGACATCATCGCCGAGGACATCTGGGACGACCTCTGCACCTTCGTAGGCAAGGAAAACGCCCACTACCTGCCGGATTACGAGATCCTGCCCTACGAGGAACGCTCGCCCCACTACTCCATCCGCGCCACGCGCATGATCTGCTTCAACGAGCTTTTCAAAGCCAAGCCCGCCATCTACAGCCTCTCCATCCGTGCTTTGGTGCGTTACATCCCACCCAAAGAGTATCTGAGCAAGCAGATCTTCACCCTCAAACCCGGCATGGAAGTAGACATCGATGCGCTCAGCAAGCGGCTCTTCAACATGGGCTACGAAACCCAATATCAGGTGGGCAAGGTGTTTGAGACCGCCCGCCGCGGCGGCATCGTGGACATCTTCAGTCCGCCCGCATCCAAGCCCGTGCGGCTGGAATTCTTTGGCGATGAGATCGTCTCCATGCGCTTCTTCTCGCCCAACACCCAGCGTTCCGAACCGGGAGACGCAGGCGAAATCACCGTCATCCCCGCCCGTGAACTCTGTCTGGACGACATCGACCCCAGCAACCCCTTTGCCTCGCAGATCATGAAAAATGGCTTCTTTGAAGGAATCGAAAACCAATACGGCAGCCTGCTTCCCGAGGTTTCCAGCTTCGCCCAATACTTTGACCCCGCCCAGCGGCTGATCCTCTTCAATAACTTCAACTACGTGCTGGAAGAGTATTTAGAGCTGACCGAGCAGGTCTACAACCAATACCAGCGCGAGCTCAAACACAAGACCAAGGCCAAGCTCACACCGCCTGAGCTGATGATGTCCTCAGAGGAAGAGCTCTACCGCCTCATCCAGCCAGGGCAGGCACTCCTGCTCTCCCAGAGTGAGTTTGCACTCCCCATCAAGAATACCCCGCTCAAAGCCTCATTTGAGCCTCAGCCCACCTTTGGCGGCGACCTCGACCTCCTGGCCGCCAAGATCAGGGAAAACCAACGCCTCAAACGCCGGATATTCCTCCTCTTCGACAACCAGAGCCAAAGTATCCGCACCCAGCAGCTTTTACAGGATTACGACACGCAATTCCACTCCCACATCGGCTCGCTGCACACCGGCTTTGGCATTGGTCTCAGTGGCCCGCTGCTCTGGACGGATCACGAAATCTTCAACGTCTACAAGCGCAAGCGCTACACACCCCGCTTCTCTCCCGACGAGCAGATCACGGATTACGATGCTCTCAAGCCCGGCGACTACGTGGTGCACGTGGAACACGGCATCGGCGTCTTTGAAGGGCTCAAAATCATCCGCTTGGACGGCTCAGACACCGAGTGTTTGGTACTCCGCTACGCCAATGACGACCGAGTCTATCTGCCCACCTACCAACTGGATATGGTGAGCAAATATGTGGCCGAAGAGAGTGCCAAGCCCACCCTGCATCGCATCGGCGGTGTAAAATGGCAAAACACCAAGCGCAAAGCCGCTCAGCAGATCGAACTATTAGCCGCAGACATCGTGCGCCTCTACGCAGAACGCAGCTCCAGAAAGGGCATCGCCCACAAGCCGGACACAGATTGGCAAAAGCAATTGGAGAGCTCCTTTGTCTATGAAGACACCCCCGATCAAGCCCGCAGCACCCGTGAGATCAAGGCCGACATGGAATCCGACACCCCCATGGAGCGACTGCTCTGCGGCGATGTGGGCTTCGGCAAGACGGAAGTGGCCATCCGCGCCGCTTTCAAAGCCGTTGTCTCCGGCACCCAAGTCGGCGTCCTCGTCCCCACCACCCTGCTTGCCGAACAGCACTTCCGCGTCTTCAAAGAGCGTTTAGCTCACTATCCCGTCAGGATCGCTCTGCTCAGCCGTTTCCGCTCCAAAGAGATGCTATCTGAGGAGATCGCCGACCTCGCTTCCGGCAAGGTGGACATCGCTATCGGCACGCATCGCCTCCTCTCCAAGGACGTGCGCTTCAAGAAGTTAGGCTTGCTGATCATCGATGAAGAACACCGCTTTGGAGTGCGCCACAAGGAACGCCTCCGCAAACTGCAGAGCAACGTTGACACGCTCTACATGAGCGCCACACCCATTCCCCGCACCCTCAATATGGCGCTGGCCAAGCTCAAGGAAATCTCGCTCATGCAGACTTCACCCAAAGAGCGCCTCCCCATCCGCACCATCATCACACCCCGCAACGCTGAAGTGATCAAAGACGCTATCCGCAGGGAGATCGACCGTGGTGGACAGGTCTTCTTTATCCACAACCGCGTGCAAACCATCGAGCACGTTGCCGACGAGCTGCGTAAGCTCATGCCCAACATCAGCTTTGCCGTGGGACATGCCCAGATGAGCGACAACCATCTGGAAGAAGTGATGAACGCCTTTCTCAAAAAGGAGTTTCAGGTGTTAGTCTCCACCACCATCGTGGAAAACGGCCTCGATATCCCCAACGCCAACACCATCCTCATCGATAGAGCTGATACCTTTGGACTCGCCCAGCTCTACCAGATGCGTGGACGCGTCGGACGCAGCAACAGGCGCGCCTACTGCTATCTCCTCATCCCCAAAGGCACCACCACCGAAGCCAGACACCGCCTCGA
Organism: Candidatus Cloacimonadota bacterium; assembly: GCA_029561955.1. Lineage (GTDB taxonomy): Bacteria > Cloacimonadota > Cloacimonadia > Cloacimonadales > Cloacimonadaceae > UBA3900. The sequence continues at coordinate 14,557 of JAKQWO010000003.1, read as the reverse complement.
AGCCCTCTCGCAATACGATTACCTTGGCGCAGGCTTCCAAGTGGCACTCCGAGACCTGGAACTTCGCGGTGCGGGTGCCATCCTGGGCACCAAGCAAAGCGGCTTGATCCAGGCAATCGGCTTCAACTATTACAACAGCCTCTTGGAAAAGGCGGTAAGCTACTCCGACCCCAACCAGCCCATCTCCCTGGAAGAGGAAATCCGCACCAAACAGACCACCACCCTCAAGACCGAAATCGACGTCTATTTCCCCAGCGGCTACATCGACAACGACGAACAGCGGCTCAACATCTACCGCAGACTCAGCAGCTCCGAAACACCTGAAGAGATAGACGAGATGCGCTTGGAGCTGGAAGACCGCTTTGGAGCCCTGCCGGATAAGGCCAGTTGGCTGCTCCACTTTTTCAAGCTCGACCTGCTGGCAAACCGCATCGGACTGAGCAGTTGCAAGGTGCAACGCAGCAAGGTCATCATGCAGTGGCCTACAGACAAGATCCCCACCAAAAAGCAAATCCTGAGCTTTACCGCCAAAGTGCCGCAACCCCTCAGCTTTGACGGCTCCAAGGGCCTGAAGATAGAAATCGAACTGGATAAGGGCATGGATTACGCCACCCAATTTGAAACGGCTTTGACTATTCTGGACGGCTGGGAAGAAAACTGAGCACTGCTCTGCGGGTAGCCGGCGGTCGCCGAACCGCCGCCAGCGGGCGTAGCCTGCTTAAAGAAAGGAAACCAACCGATGCGGATCCACACCACAACAACCCGCATCTCCACCGCTTGCGCAGCCGCTCACAACTCACTACTCACAACTGGCCGACACCGTCGGCCCACCCTCTATAATATACTCTGACGATGTTGCCCAGACGACAAAAAACCAAATTTCCAAATCTCGTAACCACATGCCAACACAGAACCTACGAATACATGCAAATATTGTCTCTTTCTTTGTGGAAGTGTAATACTCTTGTACGTGCTCATCCCGAACCGCCGCTTCTGTATGGGTACCTGTATGTACACTTGCCGGGATCCTCTGTACAACGGCGGTGCGGCTAACGCCGGTACCTTACGGTGCGCAGCGAGCGCCCGTACGGAAAATGCCAGCGGTAGCTGGCCCCCTAATTCGTGCAAATTCGTGTAATTCGTGGAAAAAACAAAAAGCCACAAAGTCACCCGTATCCACACCACAACAACCCGCATCTCCACCACTTGCGCAGCGACTGACTACTGACAACTGCGGCGCAGCCGCCCCATCCGAGAACATCCGTGTGCATCTGTGAAAAAAGAAAAAGCTCCATCACTACCTCTATCTTTGCTGCAAAGTTTACCTATCCCCGAAACCAGCGCAGCAAGACACTACTGCATAATCGTACCCGCGATTATGCCCTGCACCCCCAGACACCAGAATAAGCTTGACAGGTAATTGCTTTTTAATAACAATGTACCCATCGTGTTTTTACCTGATGGAAAAGACAAGGTTTCGACAAATCTGCAAACAACGGTTGGGGAATCCACCCAACATTAACATACTCAGCGGGTACAGGAGGTGCAAAATGAGTAAGACGAGATTGGCCCTGATCTTGGTTGTCGCTGTGATGCTTATGACGGCTACGGATTCAGCGTCTGCAGATCATATGTTGATTGGTGCCGGGCTCTATCATCATTTTAGCGTCCGAAAGTTTCACAAAGAAACCCATGTTCGATTTTAACCGACCGAAAGTCGAATACGGAAACCTATATTCGATTTTAAACGCCTGAAAGTCGAACATGAAAACCCATATTCGATTTTATACGACCGAAAGTCGAATAAAGTGTTTGACAAGTAAAGCCATTGTATAACAGTGGGCCCAGAACATAATTCAAAATACAATCAACGAGGACCTTAAGAGATGAAGTTTGAAGATTTCAAATCTGGTGTTTACCAAACACAGTATCAATACAAGAGTTTCTTACCCACTACAATTAACCATGAGTGGACTTGGGAAGATGCAAGGATAAACGTGTTACTTGAGCAAGCGACCAAAGCATTGGGAGAACTGAATGCCTTTTCCATCATCGTGCCCAATGTTGACTTGTTTATCCGCATGCACGTCATCAAAGAAGCCAATACCTCCAGCAGGATCGAAGGAACCAAGACTGAAATAGATGATATGGTGAGAGGTGCTGAAATGATTGCTCCGGAAAAGCGGGACGATTGGCAGGAAGTTCAAAACTACGTTCAGGCTATGAATGAGGCAATTCACCATTTGGATACCTTACCTCTCTCTCTGAGGTTAATCAGAGATACCCACAAGATCCTGATGAGCGGGGTGCGGGGAGAGCATAAAGCTCCGGGAGAGTTCAGGGCCAGTCAAAACTGGATCGGGGGTTCCTCTTTGGCGGATGCAGCCTATATTCCACCTCATGTCAGTGATCTGCCGGCATTGCTGGATGATTTTGAAAAGTTTTTGCACAACGAGGAGATCTCGGTGCCTCACCTGATCAAATGTGCCTTGGCCCATTATCAGTTTGAAAGTATACACCCTTTCCTGGATGGCAATGGGCGTATCGGCAGGCTGCTCATTACCCTGTATTTGGTTAGCAATAAGTTTCTACTCAAGCCCACCCTATATCTTTCGGACTTCTTTGAAAAACATAGAGGTGATTACTATGACTCGCTTACCAGAGTTAGAACCTCAAATGACATTGGACAATGGGTGCGGTTCTTTCTGCGGGCTGTTATAGACACCTCAGAGAAGGGAATAGAGACATTTGAGAACATCTTGACACTGCATAGAGGCATTGAAAACAAGCTGGCAACGCTTGGTCGAAGGACGGAGAATGCCCGTAAACTTCTGATGCACCTGTACCAGTCTCCGACAACAACAATCAACGAAGTCCAAGACCTTCTGAAGCTCAAATATGACCCTGCCAACAATCTTATGAAAAGCCTTGTGGAACTGAACATCCTGCAAGAGACTACTGGATACTCCAGAAATCGAATCTTTAGATTTGGTGATTACATTGATGCTTTTGGAAAGTAAGATGATGTGTGGGTTACCCAAGCTTAAGACTCCAAGCCCATATTTTACTTTAGAAGCCTAAAAGTATAATATAGAAATCCATGTCATACTTTACGGATCTGAAAGTATAATAAGAAAATCCATATTCCACTTTTCCGCTCGAAATAGAAATAAGGAAAAGCAAGACTTCCGGCGGGTAGTGCCTCCAAGGTTTAGGAAAACTACGGCAGTCGTTGATTACGATGTCAAATGCTAAGCAGACTCTGGTAGAGTTTTTAGTTGCAGCGACCTTAATAAGCTAAGCTTGATACCAACATCTGGACGACGGTATGGCAACCGCCAGCTACTTTTCTTGTCCGCTGCAGTGAGCGACCATACCTCACAACTCCTTAATCACCCGCGATTATGCTTGACGGGTAATTGCTTTCTAATTACAATGCACCCATCGTGTTTTTAGCCGATGCAAGAGACAAGGATTTTAGAATTTTACTTTGATAGATAGACAAGCCCGGATGTTGGAACTTGCTCCAATATCAAGATTTACAATACGTACAGGAGGTACGAGATGCGTAAGATTGGATCGATCCTGATCTTTGTTGCTGCCGTCATGATGCTTTTAACGACCACGAGTTGCGGTGAAAAGACCACCGAGCCTACGTTTAAGCCCGGTGAGATGGTCCTCGTCCCCGGCGGCACCTTCACCATGGGGGATACCAAGGATTTGGAATTTTACGGCACACAACCAACCCACACAGTCACGCTGAACCCTTTTTACATCGGCAAATATGAGGTGACTCAAGCTGAGTTTTCCAAATACATGCAGCCGGACGACCCCTGGATAGAACTTTTTGGTTTGGGAGCCAGATATCCTGCCTATGGAATCACCTGGTATACTGTCATCAAATACTGCAATCTTCGCAGTATCGCAGAGGGTCTTACTCCCTGCTACACGATATCCGAGAGCACCAATCCTGCTGACTGGGGAGAAGTTCCCGATGATTTCGATCACCCAAACACAGGAGCCTGGGATAGAGTCACCTGCAATTGGGAGGCCAATGGCTACAGATTGCCCACCGAGGCAGAATGGGAATATGCCGCCCGCGGTGCTACCAACACCCCCGATTATCGTTATAGTGGCTCTGACAATATCGACGCTGTGGCTTGGTATGAGAATCAACCGATCGGAGATGATCACGTGGAGCTGAAATCCCATCCTGTTGCAAAGAAAGCTCCCAATGCGCTTGGCATTTACGATCTGAGCGGCAACATCCAGGAATGGTGCTGGGATTGGTTTGACGCTACTTACTATGCGAGAAGCCCTCAGGACAATCCCACCGGGCCGGCTGCTGGTTTTGATACACGCGTGACCCGCGGTGGCCACTGGTCTGCCGATGCCTGGAGATGTATTGTGTTCTACCGTGATGAGGGGTTCCCATGCTACGGCGATGGCTCCTACGGATTCCGTCTCTGCCGGTCTAAGATTGACTGATGCCCAGCTTTGTCTCATGATTACAAATAGATGTCCACATCTTGCTCAAGTGCTTGCCATCCCACTTGAGCAGGGTTCCATCACTTATAAAAACCTTAGTACTACTGGAGGTACAAAATGCGTAAGTTGAGATTGGTACTGATCTTTGTCACTGCCCTTGTGATGCTTATAACGACCATGAGTTGTGACAAAAAGACCACCGAACCGACCATTTCTGCCGGTAAGATGATCCATGTCCCCGGCGGCACTTTTACCATGGGCAACACCAGAGGTGTGGTGGATAATTTCGGGAATGAATATGATGATGAGCTGCCAACACACAGTGTCACCCTGAGACCTTTTTACCTCGGCAAATATCTGGTAACTCAGACGGAATACACCAAATACATGCAGCCCAGCGAGCCCTGGAGAGCCAAATATGGACTGGGGAAAAGCTATCCTGCCTACAATGTTTCCTGGTATGCCGCCATCAAATACTGCAATCTGCGCAGTCTGGCAGAAGGGCTCACTCCCTGCTATACGATAGCCGGAAGCACAAATCCCGCAGACTGGGGAGAGGTTCCCACTGACTATGATCATCCAGACATCGATACCTGGGACGAAGTCATCTGCGACTTTCATGCCAATGGCTACAGGTTGCCCACCGAAGCAGAATGGGAATACGCTGCCCGCGGAGCTACCAACAACCCTGACTATCTTTACAGCGGTTCAGACGATCCCGACGCCGTAGCTTGGTATGGCAATGAAGATGAAACGGGTTGGGGCAGCAGTTCTGTCGGGTCCAAAGCCCCTAACCGCCTCAAAATTTACGACATGAGCGGCAACGTCAAAGAATGGTGCTGGGATTGGTATGGCCGGAGATACTACAGCAATAGCCCAGAGGACAATCCCACCGGTGCAAGCCAGGCAGAATCCTGGGGACGAGTGGCTCGTGGCGGTTGCTGGATTTACAATGCAAAATCCTGTCGTGTGTCCATACGTTCGAACAACAACCCATACTACAGTGCCCCAATCAACGGGTTCCGCCTCTGCAGATCAACCATTGACTGATGACAGACCTTGGACTCATGACTACAAATCGGTATTTATATCTTGCTCAAGTGCTTGCCATGCCACCTGAGCAGGGTTCCATCACTTATAAAAACCTTAGTACTACTGGAGGTACAAAATGCGTAAGCTGAGATTGGCTCTGATCTTTGTCGCTGCCGTTATGATGCTTATAACGACCACGAGTTGTGACACAAAGACCACCGAGCCGACCATTTCTGCCGGGAAGATGATCCTCGTCCCCGGCGGCACTTTCACCATGGGAGATACAAGACAGGTGGTGGATGAGGATTTCAATGACAACGAACTGCCGACACACACCGTCACCGTCAATCCTTTTTTCATCGGCAAATATATGGTAACCCAATCGGAGTATTCCAAATACATGCCGTCAAGCGAGATGTGGGTAGCCAAATTGGGCTTGGGTAAAAACTATCCGGCCTATGGAGTTTCCTGGTATGCCGCCATCAAATACTGCAACCTGCGCAGCCTGGCAGAGGGGCTAAATCCTTGCTATACGATACTCGGAAGCACAAATCCCGCTGACTGGGGAAAGGTTCCTTTTTGGGAAGACTCAACCTGGGACGCCGCCATTTGCGACTTTGGTGCCAACGGCTACAGATTGCCCACCGAAGCGGAATGGGAATATGCCGCCCGCGCAGCTACCAACAACCCTGACTACCTCTACAGCGGTTCGGAAGATATCAATGCGGTAGCCTGGTATTTTGATCTGGATGATGCGGGTTGGGGCAGCCGACCTGTTGGGCAAAAATCACCCAACAGCATCGGCACCTACGATATGAGCGGCAACATCAACGAATGGTGCTGGGATTGGTATGACCGGAGTTACTACGAGAGCAGCCCGCAGGATAATCCTACCGGCCCAGACAGCGGACAGGATCGAGTGTTGCGTGGTGGCAACTGGTTTGGAGAAACTCAAGTCTGCCGTGTAGCTTCCCGCATCTCTGATAGTCCACACAACAAAGTCGCACTAAACGGATTCCGCCTCTGCAGGTCTAAGATTGATTGATGCCTGGCTCCATTATCTTTTGTGTGCCTGAAAGTGTAATATAGAAGGCTCAAGTTCAATCAAGGGTGGATAGAAGCAAAAACACAAGAAGCTTTCAAACACCTACTATTTTAGTAGGAGTTCATTTCCGAGCACGGGTGTAGGGAAAAGTGGGTCTTTTTTGCAAAATTTGACTGTCGGGCGAGAAAAAGTAACAGGAAACGGCCTTTTTTGATACCCCTCAAAGCCGCTGTTTATGCGGCGTCCCTGCCCTGCCCCTGCTCGGCTCCTCCTCCATCGAGCAGGAATGGCATAGGATTGCAGGAGGTTACACGTTTGGGCGGGGAAGAGCCAAGAAAGGAGGTGAACCTTTTCAAAAAGTCAAATGTTTCGATATATTATCGGTTTTTCAGGGGTAATTAAGGGCAGCTCCGCTGCAGTTGTGAGTTGTGAGTTGTGAGTTGTGAGTCATCCCAGGATGTAGATGGGAAGCGCTGTTTCGGGGATGTAAGGCCATTGTACGGGTGCTCGCTGTGGCAGCTCCGCTGCAGTTGTGAGTTGTGAGTAGTGAGTTGTGAGTCATCCCAGGATGTAGATGGAAAGCGCTGTTTCGGGGATGTAAGGCATTGTACGGGCGCTCGCTGTGGCAGCTCCGCTGCAGTTGTGAGTTGTGAGTAGTGAGTTGAGAGTAATCCCAGGATGTAGATGGAAAGCGCTGTTTCGGGGATGTAAGGCCATTGTACGGGTGCTCGCTGTTGCAGCTCCGCTGCAGTTGTGAGTTGTGAGTGGTGAGTTGTGAGTCATCCCAAGGTGTAGATGGGAAGCGCTGTTGTACAGAGCACCCCCGTACGGGCGCTCGCTATGGCAGCTCCGCTGCAGTTGTGAGTTGTGAGTAGTGAGTTGTGAGTCATCCCAAGATGTAGGTGGGAAGCGCTGTTGTACAGAGCAGTCCTACCGCAGATCAATCCTGAAACCCAAAAATAAACTTGACATATTATGAAATCCAGATTTCATTGCCACCGCGAGCTTTGAGATAACTATCTTGGGCTGCACAGAAATTTTGCGAGGTTCGATCATGAGAAAGTTAGTATTATTGACAGTCATGTTAGCTGTCGCCATCAGCCTGCTTCCTGGCGTTCCCGTCACGGTAGATCAGGCAGTAGAGGCGGCTGGCCGCTGGTGGGCCTACAATTCCGGTGCTGCCAATCCTCTCAGGGTTGCAGATATCCAGAGTTTCAAGCGTGAAGGCCATCCCTTGATCTGGCTCATCCATACCGAAAATGCCGGCTTTGTTTTGGTCGCGGGGGATGACGCAGCGCATCCCATCTTGGGTTATGACCTCCAATCTCAATTCAACTATCCGATTGATTCACCCGCTGTGTCAGCCTGGATTGAAGCTCTACTGGAAGAGCTTTGGCAGATCCGAACCCAAAAACTGGACAACAGCGAAACCAGGGCAGCATGGGACACGCTCTTAGAGGGCACTTTGCCGGAAAGGAACCAATCCAGAAGCGTCGCCCCTCTGCTCACAACCATATGGAATCAGGGAGAACCTTACAATATACTGTGTCCAGAGGATGCGGAGGGTCCGGGTGGTCACGTCTGGGCGGGTTGCACAGCCGTCGCCATGGCTCAGGTAATGAGATACTGGGCTTGTCCCCTGCAGGGCACCGGCTCCCATAGCTATTATGCCGGAAGCTACGGAGTGCTTACAGCGAATTTTGGGCAGACCACCTACAATTGGAATAATATGCCCAACACCTGTCCTGTTGGTAACATGGATATCCCGCTGCTGCTTTACCATTGCGGTGTTGCAACTGATATGCAATACAGTCCCAACGGCTCCGGTGCTTATCTCGATGATGCTGCCACCGCATTGACACAATACTTCAGCTATGCTCCCTGCACCTATGCTCAGAAAATCAATTACTACCCAAGTGAATGGAGCGCTATGTTGCGGGCCAATCTGGATGCGGGACGCCCCATCGTATACGAAGGTTATAGCAGTACTTCAGGACATGCTTTCAACGTGGACGGCTATCAAAACAATGATTACTTCCACTTCAACTGGGGCTGGGGAGGCGACTATAACGGTTTCTTTTACCTCGACAATCTCAATCCCGCCGGTCACAGCTTCAACAGTTATCACGGAGCCATTCTGAATATCCAGCCCGCCAATCCATCGGTGCAGGTAAGCGGCAGGGTGGTCAGCAGTGAAAACAGCAACTGTGGCATAGCTGACGCATCAATCATTCTCATCGGTGATGATTTTTACACGGGAAATACTGACAATACTGGCCACTTCAGATTCTTCGGTGTGGCGGTAAATTGTGCCTTTGATTACTTCATCTCAGCACCCGGATACCAGGATTTCTTCGGAAGCTTCAATACCACCACTGCTAATCTGGACCTGGGAAACATCCCTCTTGCCGACTTGACGATCATAAGTCCTCAGAATGTGAGCGTTACCGTCTCAGACGCCAACGATTGCAGCATTGTATCCTGGACTTGGAGCCAGGGAACGAGGCTGAATCTCTCGTCAAAACAGAAATCCGCACCAACAAGAGCCCAAACCGGCTTTATCATCTACCGAATGCAGCCCTCACAACAGAACTCGCCTGATACATGGAATCTCTTATCCAGTGTGCCTGCCGACGCCCGCAGCTATCAGGACACCGGCTGGGACAGCCTACCCTCAGGTGAATACATCTATGCCGTTGCTACCCAATACAATAACGTTAGTCAGTCCGTACCTGCATTTTCGCCTGTGGTTCAACGCTTTACAGACGGGCGGATCCTGGGAAACATCAGTAATCTCAACGGCGAACCCATTGAAGGAGCGCTGTTGTCTGTCTCATCCAGCGCAGGTTTTGGCCCCTTTCAAGTGCTGAGCGATTCAAGCGGTTACTACTGCATCCCAGATGTCCACTATGGCTCCTACACCATCACCTGCAGCCATCCCTACTATCAAAGCAACAGCATCAGCATCACCGTCATTGCCAACCAAGACCTCAACCAGGATTTTGTGCTGACAGTCATGCTGGCACCCACCGAAGTGCAGGCTGCCTTGCTGCCGGGTATGGATGGAGCTCAGGATCAGGTTCTCATCAGTTGGCAACACCCGGAATGCTCACAGAGCCGCCAGTTATCGGGCTTTAGGCTCTGGAGACTGAATCAGGATGATATTGCCGATCCCGGCCAGTGGCTGCTGCTCAATCCTGAACCCGTTGATTCACTCTGCTTCTACGACCCGCTCTGGCCACCCTCTCAGGCTGGTGAGTATCAATATGCAGTTGTGGCTGTGTATGATCAGGAAAACATCTCCGACTTCGCCTTTAGCAACATCATTCATCACACTTCCAGTCAGGATGATCTGATCTTGCCCGCTGCACCCATGAGCATCTGCGCCAAACCCAATCCATTTAAGCCATCCACTACTCTAGAGTTCAGCCTGGCAAAAGCAGCCCGGGTGCGTTTAGAAATCTTTAACTGCCGCGGGCAGAAGGTGAGAACCCTGGCCAATGGTGCTTTTACACACGGAGAGCACCAATTAAGCTGGGATGGCAAAGACGCATCTGGGAAACAGCTCAGCTCTGGAATCTACCTCCTGCGTTTTACCACCGGAAAAGAGCATCAGTTGCTCAAGCTGGTTTTGATGAAGTAAGGGAAAGCATGGTCGCTTGCCCTTAGCGACCCACCTTTGTAGCCGGCGGTTGCCATACCGTCGCAGTAGGGTCGCTCATCACGCACCGAAGGTACCGGCGTCAGCCGCACCGACAAAGCACCGTGACCTCAATCTCCGGCACAGAACACATTTATCCCCGAAACCAGCGCAGCGACTGACTACTGACGACTGGCGACTGACGACTGCGACGAAATCGCTCACAAATACACCTCGGATGTCAAGAATATACTTGACAGGTAGTTGCTGTTTAATAATAATGCACCCATAGTGTTTTTAGCCGACGCAGAAGACAGGGATTTTGAACATTAACATGGATAGATTTTGTAAGCCAGATGTTGGAATTTACTCCAACAATAAAATATACGATATGTACTGGAGGTACAAAATGCGTAAGATGAGATTAGTTCTGATCTTGGTTGCTGCTGTTATGCTCATTATAACAGCTTCGAGTTGTGGTAAAAAGACCACCGAGCCTGATGACGTTCCCACGGGCATGGTCTATGTCCGCGGCGGCAGCTTCATCATGGGAAATACCAGAGGGGAGTTATTCCCGCATGAATATCCAACCCACACCGTCACCCTGTCCTCTTTTTACATCGGCAAATATGAGGTGACTCAGGTTGAGTATTCCCGGTATATGCTACCGAGTCATGAGTGGTCAAACGAAGATGGTTTGGGAGACAACTATCCCGCCTACAATATCTCCTGGTATGATGCCATCAAATACTGTAACCTGCGCAGCAGAGCAGAAGGGCTCAACTCTTGCTACACGATCGACGGCTCCAAAAATCCTGCTGACTGGGGTGAAGTTCCCAATCACTTCGCACATCCAAACAGGCCGACCTGGGACGCCGTCATCTGCGACTTTAACGCCAACGGCTACAGATTACCCACCGAAGCGGAATGGGAATTCGCCGCCCGGGGTAGAACCAACGACCCCAATTACCTCTACAGTGGTTCGGACGATATCAACGCCGTAGCATGGTATTATGAAACGGCTGAATCGCTGATGGGCAGCCGCCCTGTTGGCCAAAAAGCCCCTAACAGCCTCGGCATTTACGATATGAGCGGTAATGTCGAGGAATGGTGCTGGGACTGGTTTGGTGGCTACAGCGAAAACCCGCAGACCAATCCCACCGGCCCGGACGGCGCAGATGGGATGGAGCGAATGATGCGGGGCGGCTACTGGGACTCCAGCGCGGAAATGTGTCGTGTGTCCTGCCGCATCCCCGGCGACCCATCATGGCCTTTCTTCACCCAAGGGTTGCGTGTCTGCAGAACAAAGAAATGATTGTCGGAACATAGCCAACCATCAAGATCAACAGCGATTTGTTTCTTGCTCAAGTGGTTTCCACGCCACTTGAGCAGCTTTCTGTCGTTTGGAGGTCTGACATTGATCAGCACTTAGCCTATTATCTTTTGAGTGGCTGACGCACGCTCCAGAGATGCGCGTGCTATCATTGGACAGCGGCGGTTCGGCGACCGACCCTACAACGCCGGTACCTTCGGTGCGCGACGACTGCCCGTACATAAAAGAGGCCAGCTTTTGCCGGCCTCTCAATCCGTGTTAATTAGTGTCCATCAGTGGACTTTCTTCTTTATAATTCGTGTTAACTCGTGTAATTCGTGGGCAAAAGAAAGAGCTCCAGAGCTGTTCGCATCGCCACCAATAACACGCGCATCCCTGCAACCAGCGCAGCGACTGACGACTGGCAACTGACTACTTGGGAGGCGGCGGTTCGGCGACCGCCCGTACAAGGCCACTCACAACTACTTCTTCAGCACCATCTTCTTGGTGGAGTGGTAGTTACCACTGCTCATCTTGTATTGGTAGACACCGGAAGAGACGGCTTTGCCGGAGCTGTCGCGTCCATCCCAGTTGATCTGATAATATCCGGCAGCGTTATGGGTGCGGCTGAAGCTGCGTACCAACTGGCCTCTGGCGTTGTAGATGTCAATCTTCACATCGCCGGCGTCTTTGAGCTGATAGCGGATGTTGGTGTTGGGGTTGAAGGGATTGGGGTAGGCATTCTCAAGTCTGGTCTTGAAAGTAATGCCCGGAGTGTCACCTTCATCACCTTCGACGCTGAAGATCACGCTGACGGGAGAGGAGTAGCTGTTGGTGCCATCCATCTCGTTTATTTGCAACCAGTAGTAATAGGTTCCGCTCTGCTCCAAATCCTGATCCAGATAGCTATAGGTGTGGGCTTCTGAGGTATTTGTGGCGTCGATCATATTGGTGGTGATCTTGAGCGCAGAGTTCAAATCCAGGCTATCGTTGCGATAGAGGTCGTAACCGAGGATGTTGCTTTCGCTCTGGGAAATCCAGGTGAGCTGCACATAGTTTTGAGCGTTGATGGTAGCCGTGAAGCTGGAAAGTTCCACGGGCACGGTGGTAAGATCGCGCTCGCCGATAACGACCGTAACGGGAGCCTTGGCTTCGAAAAGAACTTCAAAGAAAGTCCAGCTTCCAAAGTCTGCGGGGATCGGGTTGTCAGCAGCGTGCAGACCGGTGATATCCTGGAGCCAGCAATACCATTCACCTGTAAATGATGCAGGCTTAAGCACCGTCACATTACGTACTCCGGTTGACTCGACCGTATAGATGATCGCATCAGTACCCTGCAGTTCTGCGGGCAGGATGCCACCTAGAGTGGATTCCGGGCCGGGTACGGTGATATCAATTATGTCAGGTTCTTCGTCTGTGTAGAGAGTAAAAGCCACATCTCTTGATTTGTGGTCACGGACATTACCATTGGCAACACTGGCGGTATTGGGGGTGTTGCGGGATTTCGCCCCATCATACTGCCAGGAAGAGCCATCTCCGTAAGCATCATCGCACACCGACCACAAGAACCACACTGTTGCTCCGTCATCGATGGATGTCTGGACAGAGACCCAACCTTCGGCCATGTTCACGGGTTCGGGGAGGATGAAGTCATACTGGTGGAATCCGGAGTTTCCAGCCAAGCTAGAAGGGCCAATGTAGGTTGTGGCAACATCCAGGGCGAGATATTCATAAGCGGGATTGTTCCAATCAGGCTCGTCGATCTCATATGTGGGAATGAAACCGAAACCTTGAGGGTTGGGGCCATCCGTGGCGATGACATCAGCGTTCGGATCGAGGATCTCATACCAGTTCTCATCGGGCCAACTGCCGTTCATGAAAAGGGTGGTAATTTCGTCGCCGGCATTGGCAGTGAAGGTGTAGGCTTCAGGGCCTGTACCCGTGGCAAGTGTGATGTTTTCCAATACAATGTTTCCATTCACATACACATTCAGATTGCTTGTATCCCAGCCATCACCATAATCGTCGTAAAGATTCACGGTATAGGTGCCGGTTTCTACAGCGGTCAGGGGTTGGGTAACGTTAACGAAAATACCGGTGGGAACTGTCCCGTCTCCGCCGTCTGTAGCGATGACAACATTGTTGGGATCGAGGATCTGATACCAGTTCTCGTTAGCCCAATTGCCGGCTGTGAAACTGGTGGTGATTTCGTCGCCTGCGTTGGCGGTGAAGGTATAAGCTTCAGGTCCAGCACCTTCAGCAAGGGTGATATCGTCCAAAACTACGACTCCATTCACCATAACATCCAAACTACCGCCGTTCCAGCTGTCACCATAGGTATCATAAAGGTTCACGGTGTAGGTGCCGGTTTCTTCAGCGATCAGCGGTTGGGGAGGTTGGGTCCAGCTGCCGGTGTAATTGTAAAACCTTACATGAAAGGGTTCCGTGGCAGCGGGATCAGCGGCAAACCAGTCACCGTTCCAGATAGAGGGAACACCATAAACGGTGATCTTGGTAATGGGATCGGTCAGGCCGCTGAAGTTATCAGCATACCTGTAATCGATGTTTTCGACAGTGGCAAGAGTGCTGGTGAATGCCTCGTCGGCAGTGGGCATACCGGCATGATCAACCGGATAGGGTTGTGCATAAATCTCTTGATATTGGGCTGATAGTGCACCCAAGGCGAGGACAGCCAATATCACGGTGAAGAAAAGGGTTTTCTTCATAATGAGTTCTCCTTTGTTTTTGTTTTTCTTAATATGGTCTGACTCCGGATTTCACAGCACCTTCACCGGCTAAAGTACCACAAGACCCAGTAGCTCAATCTTAATAATCTGAGGCTGAAACTTATGTTGAACTTAATAAATGAACTTGAGTTTTTTGTCAAGTAAGAAAGTTAGGGGGGTTCCCCCATTTTTCATAACAGCCTGATTTTCATTTGCCATGGCTCAATCTTATCGGCTCTATATGGTGATTTGTTATAGTGTTTGATCCATAGGAAGATGATCTGCGATACTTGGCTTAATCTGTAATAGGAAAA
>JAKQWO010000068.1 GCA_029561955.1 Candidatus Cloacimonadota bacterium | reverse complement strand
CACGGCATCTCCCTGCGGGTAAGCAAGGGCCAAGTGAGTGGAGGGTCACCAAGCGGACTAAAATAAAGACCTGCCATCCCATGATGCCCCGTCACCCCATATGGATAATCTCACCCTCGTCTCCCCACATATTTCCACTTCTGGAAACAAACTTGCATGCTAAACATAGTATCAATCATCTTAATAAGATGCACAGATCAATGAGGTTTTAATGAATAAATTCACCCAGCTCTTATCGCTGTTTGCTCTCACATTGTTGATTTGCACCGGTCTCTCTGCGCTGCAAAAGCCGATGCGCAAGCCCTGGTCTGCAGAGGTTAGCCGGGTTTATAACCACAGCCGTGCTGACTCTTTACACGGTTTTGATGTGCAAAAGTATGAGATCACTCTGGCGATTAACGATGTGCAACGCAGTGTAAACGGCAATGTGTTGGCCACCGTGATTGCCACCGAAGCCCTGAGCTCCATCCAATACGAGCTCAATGATTTGACCGTTAGCCAAGTGAAGGTAAATGGCACAAATGCCGCCTTTACTCACAACAATGGCATCATCAACATCCCGCTCAATATCGCTTCCGGACAGCAGTTTACCACTCAGGTCTTTTATAGCGGCAATCCGCAGCTCAGTCAGAACATTTACCGCGTAGGCATGATTTTTGGCAACAACAGCGTTTACACCCTCTCCGTCCCAGATGCAGCCAGACAGTGGTGGCCCTGTTATGATCATCCTTGGGATAAAGCACTGGTAGACTTACACATCACCATGCGCTCGGATTGGAAGGTAGCGGCCAATGGACTGCGTGATTCCATCGTTGACAATGGCAATGGAACCAACACCACTCACTGGCTGGGGCAGAATCCCATGACAACCTACTTGGTTTGCATCACGGCAGGGCCTTATGTGGAGCTTGCTCAGACGGCTGGAGATGTTCCCATCCTCAATTTTGTCACTCAAGGTCAATACAACAATGCCCTGATCGACCTGGCCAATCTACCGGACATGATCAACTATTTCAGTGACATCTTTGGCGACTATCCCTTTGAAAAATATGGCAATGCCACGGTGAATATGAGCACTTTTGCCGCCATGGAACATCAAACCATGACCACCCTGGCAAACTTCATTATTAACGGTACAGGCAACCAGCAGCTCATCGTCGCTCATGAGCTTGCGCACCAATGGTTTGGCAATGCTGTGAGCTTCCTCACTTACAAAGACGTGTGGCTCAGCGAAGGTTTTGCCACCTACAGCGAGCATCTTTGGGTGGATAAGGTATTAGGTTGGCAGGCAGCATGTGATTACGTATCAAGCTCTTATCACCAATACTACATGAATTGGGAAAATTCATATGGTGCACGGGTGATCTATGATCCTGATTTTAATAGCTATTACACGCCTGCAGTCTACGAAAAAGCCGCCAGCGTGCTGCATATGTTGCGGTTGAAAATGGGAGACCAAGCCTTCTTTACTCTTTTGCAGACCTGGTTTGACACCTACAAACACCAAAATGTAGTCACCTCAGAATTTAAGGCCATGGCTGAGCAGATCAGCGGCCAGGATTTGAGGCATTTCTTTCACCAGTGGATCTTCGGCTCCGGCATCCCCAGCGTAGAATACAGCATTTGGAACAATCCGGATAGCGACAGCCCCGGCAAGATCCTCGCCCGCACCACTTCGCCCACCGCCACACAATTTGAGGTGGACATCCCCTTCAAAGTCACTTTCGAGAGCGTGAGTGATTCGCTCATGGCAAAAGCAGGCCCCATTTGGACGGTCAATCACTACAGTCAGTATCTCCCCTTGGATGCGGAAATTGTTGCAAATCATAACAATTGGACTTTGCTAAGAGGGCTCACTTACCTCAGACCAGAGATCAGAGCCTGCCTCAGCTCCAACAGCTCCGTGCTCCTCTCTTGGAGTGCTTTTATGGACGACCCCGCCCTGAATTACAACCTCTACCGCAGGCAGGTGGACTCTGATGCTTGGATTTTGGTCAACGACCAGCCCATCTCCGGCCTCAACTACTTTGACACAGGCGTTGAGTGCAATACCAGCTTTGAATACATCCTTTGCGCCGTGGATTCTTTTGGCTGGCAGAGCTCGGCTTCTGACCCGGAACAAGCGCAGCCTCAAGCCTTTAGCTTTGCTTATCCGCTTTTGGTGGTGGATGAGACGCGGGATGGCAACGGGAACAGCCCTATCGCACCCACAGACGAGATGGTAGATGATTTTTACGACGCCGCCCTCAATCCCCTGTCATACAGCCAGTGGGATTGCGCCGCTCAAGGATTGCCGCCGTTGACCGCCTTGGGGGAAAACAAAGTAGTTTTATGGCACTCGGAAGATACATCTCAACAACTCTTGAGCGATTATCAAGAAACGCTCTGCGGCTACATCATCGGCGGTGGAAAGGTAATCCTCTCCGGTTGGAAGACTCCCAGCGTGTTAGAACAATCCTTCTTTGATCTCGTAGCTGCTTCCGCTGTCCCTGTCTATCAGAATTCTCCTGTTTTCTCGGGAGCGCAAAGCCAGAGTTATCCAATACTTTCGGTGGATCCCGACAAAATGCTCACCCCTTGGAACGGTATGCTGCCCTATAGCTATAGCTTCCAAGACGTTGAAAACCCACTCTATACAGACATCTACACCGATGACTGCGTCATCTTTAGAGCGGATCAGCAAACCGGGGAAGGAGTCTTGGTGATGAGTGGCATCCCCTTTTATTGTATGGAGGCTGCGGGAGTGCGTGGCTTTTTGCAGCAGATCATCCCCGAGCTGGGATCAACCGAGAATAACGACCCCGTCCAAAAGCCGCAACAAATTGCCCTACATGCATATCCAAACCCCTTCAATCCCGAATGCACCATCAGCTTTCAGCTCCCTGAGGCAGGTAAAACCATGCTCACACTCTACAATATCAGGGGTCAAAAGGTGAAAACCATCGCCAGTCGAACATACGAAATCGGGGAACACAAAGTCACTTTAGACGCATCACATCTGCCCTCAGGGGTATATACCATCCAGATCAAAAACGGCTCACACTCACAGAGCAAACGCATCACTCTCATGAAATAAAGGACAAACAAACACACATGGACACAAGACCCAGTTGGCAACAATACTTCATGGAGATGGCCTTTTTGGTCGCTCGACGCAGCACTTGCCTCAGGCGCAAGGTAGGAACCGTCTTGGTGCGAGACAACCAAATCCTCTCCACCGGTTATAACGGCAGCCCGAAAGGCGTATCTCATTGCTCAGAAACGGGATGTCTGCGCGCCCAAAAGAATGTTCCCTCCGGCAGCAATCATGAACTCTGCCGAGGTGTGCATGCCGAACAAAATGCCATCATCCAAGCCGGCTTGAACGGCTCCAGCACTCGCGGCGCTACCCTTTATTGCACCAATCAGCCCTGCAGCATCTGCGCCCGCCTCATCATCAATGCCGAAATCAAGACTGTATACGTGGCCAGCACCTACCCCGATGCTTTGGCGGAACAACTCCTCAAAGAAGCCGGAATCGAGGTGCATCTCTACGATATTGAGACCGATAAGCTGGAAAGACTGATCTGATAAATCTTGGCTTATTAGACAGACTCAATGCCGCCTGTATCCAAGTGGCAAAGACAGCTTTTTGCCTTATGAGAATTATTTTTGCATTGACAGCAAAGCCCTGTCTATTCTCTTTGACTGAAAATCATAGTTTTAGCATCCGGGAGGATAAATGCGTAAAAAATGGATTTGGATAGTGGGGATTGTGCTGATCCTCATCATCATGGTGATCGTCATGGCTCAATGTGGCAAAAAGTCCATGGGCAAAGCAATGCAAGCCATGGGAGAACAAAACCACGTCGTCGCACGGGGCGACATTGAATCCCGTATTGAGATCACCGGCGAGGTTCAACCTCAAAACCTGATCTCGCTCAAAAGCAAGGTAAGTGGCAAAATAGTAAAGTTTTATGCTGATGAAAATGACTTTGTGCGCATGGGTCAGATAATCGCCGATATAGAGCCTGATTACAATCAGGCAAACACACTATTCAACACCAAAGCTCAGCTCAAACGGGCTAAGATCAGTCTGGATCAAGCTCGTAAAGACCTTGAAGATAAAGAGGTACTTTTGGAAAAGGGCTATATCTCCCAAGAGAGCTATGATGCGGCATCGCGGGCACTGCAAAACGCTCAGATCGAATTTGAGCAAGCCACCAACCAGTATGAGGTGATCCAAGACCTCGACGTTCCCGGAAAGGTGACACACGTCTACGCCACCGCCACAGGTGTGGTGATCGAGCGCAAGGTCAACGAAGGTGAAATGGTGCAATCCAGCCTCAATAGCTTTGGTGAAGGCACTGTGGTGATGAAGATTGCCGACCTCAGCAAGATGATCATCAAGAGCAATATCAACGAAGTTGACATCGCCAAGTTTTCCTTGGGACAAAGGGCGAAAATCTCTCTGGATGCGCTTGCCTACGAAGAGTTTGAGGGTGAAGTGGTGAAGATTGCGCCCATGGCCATCATGGAAAACAACGCCAAGGTCTTCCCTGTGGAAATCAGCATCAATGCAGACGGTAACAAGGCGAAGCCGGGCATGACGGCCGCAGTCTCCATCTTGGGTGAAGACCGCAAAAACGTGATCGTCATCCCCATCCGCGCCGTCTTTACCAACGATGACGATGAGGACATCGTCTACCTGCTTCCCAAGCAAAGCAAAGAAAAGACGGATAAAACCAAAGCCCCCGCCGAAGCTAAGGGTGTCCCCACCCGTGTGAAATTGGGAGCCAACGATATGCAGATGGTGGAGGTGATTTCCGGCCTCAAAGAAGGAGATAAGATCCTGCTCAACGACCCGAACCCCAAATCCATCATGCAGATGATGATGTAAAGCCGATCAGGAGTGCAAATGATTGAAATAAAGAACCTCAGCCGCAAGTTTGGCCATATCCGGGCGGTGAACAATATCTCCTTCAAGGTGGAAAAGGCCGAGATTGTGGGTTTCTTAGGCCCCAACGGTGCCGGCAAAACCACCACCATGCGCATGATGGTTGGATATTTGGAGCCCAACAGCGGCAGCATCATGCTGGATGGCAAGGACATCTTTGCCGATCCACTTGGCACGGCGGCAAGAATCGGCTATCTTCCCGAGCACAACCCGCTCTATCACGAGATGGGAGTGGTGGAATTCTTGGCCTATATCGCAGCCCTGCGCCGCATGGATAGAAGCTTTTATCAGCAGAGGCTGGAATACGTGATCGACAAATGCGGTTTGGAGGGTGTGTTAAACCAAAGAATCGGCACCCTTTCCAAAGGCTACAAGCAGCGTGTAGGCTTATCTCAAGCTATTTTGCACGATCCGGATGTGCTGATTTTGGACGAACCCACCAGCGGACTCGATCCCAACCAAATCATGGAAATCAGAGAGCTGATCAAGGAGTTGGGCAATGAAAAGACAGTGCTGCTCTCCAGCCATATAATGCAAGAAGTTCAAGCCATGTGCGATCGGGTGATCATCATCAACAAAGGCCACATCGTGGTGGATGAGCTCAAAGAGAACCTCAGCCTCCACATTGACGGCTCGCAACGCCTGATCCTGGAGGTAAAAGCCCAGCAGCCGGACCTTGCAGATTGGCTCTTCCTCTATCCGCAAACCCGCCTGTTGGAATACAGCGAACTCAATGAAGTGCATAAGTTTGTGATTCAAACCACCACCGAGGAAGACCTTAGAACCGCCCTCACCTCCTTCGCTGTGGAAAAAGGCTGGGCTATCCAGAGCATCTTCAACCAAAACTACAGCTTGGAAGAGATATTCCACAATCTCACCCTGCATGATCCAGCCGCTGGAGCCACTATAGAGAACGAGGAAACAGAAGAACTTGAACCAGAAGGCATTGAAGCAGAAGAGCCTGATACAGATAAGCTTGAAAATCAAGCAGACGAGGAGGCAGACCAATGAACCCAGCCCTCACCATTGCCAGAAAAGAATACTCCCTATCCTTGCGTAGTGTCACCACTTACATCATCTTTGCCCTCTTCTTGGCAGCTACTGGAATCTTCTTTGCCAACACCGCCTTCAAGGTCGGTTTAGCCGAGCTGAGAGGCACTTTCAGCACCATCCACCTGATCTTTGTGATCTACGCACCCGCCATCACCATGGGTTCCATCGCCAAGGAACAGGCCTCCGGCACCTTTGAGCTGCTCTCCACCCTGCCCATCAAGCTTTCTCACATCGTCGGCGGCAAGATTCTGGCTGGCATCATGCAACTCATTACCGTGCTGGTCTTTACCCTGGTTTATTTAGCACTTGTCCTCCATTTTGGTTTTGGGGCAGATTTGGGAGCTACCTTCACGGGCTACTTAGGCTTGATCTTAGCCGGCAGCGCCTACATCAGTATCGGCGTTCTCGCTTCCTGCCTCGCCCAAAACCAGGTCTTGGCCTTTATCATTGGCTTGGCGATCAGCTCCAGCTTTTATCTGATGAAGTTCCTCACCGTTTTGGTGCCTCCCAGTTTGGGTAACATCCTGCAGTTCTTCAGCTTTGACTATCACCTGCAAAACTTTTTCAAGGGCGTGATTGATACGCGTGACCTCCTTTTCTTCATCGCCATCATTCTCATTGCCAAGTATCTGGCAGAGCTCAAATTACAATCCCGAAACATGATGCAGGAGCGCTAAGATGAAAGCAAAGACCACAAACCAGATCATCGGCTACTACCTGCTTAGGATAGGCATCATCCTGATGGTGTTGCTGATCAGCACCCAGCTCTATTTGAGGCTTGATCTTTCGGCAAACAAGAGCTTTTCCTTGGGCAAATACAGCCGAGAAACCGTAGCCAAACTCAAAGGCAAGATGGTGGTAAAAATCTATGCCTCCAAAGACTTACCTCCGGAGTTTGGCGCAGTCCACCGTTACATGCAAGACCTGATGGCAGAATACAAACGTGCCTCCAGAGGCAAGTTTAACTATGAATTTGTCCGCTACAAAGACGCCGCCGAGCTGGCCAGCTTAGCCGAAGAAAACCACCTGCAGACCTTCCCCGTGCAGATCTACGAAAACGAATCCCTGGTGATGAAAGACGTGATCTTGGGGCTGGTTTTTGAGAGCCAAGGCCGCTTTGACATCATGAACCTCTATCCCGGCCTCGAACCCACCCTCGAATATGAGGTCACCAAAATCATCCAAAACGTGGACGGCAAACTGCTGTCCTATCTGCATGTATTCCAAGACACTCTCTACAAATACTATCCCTCACAGCTCTTCAACCGCGAAATAAACCAAAACTATAAGGTGGGGCTCACCGACCTTGAAAAACCCTTGGCGCAGATCCAAACCCTGCTCTTTGCCGGAATAACTCATGACCTCAACCAGGAACAGCTCTACAACCTCGATCAATTCATCATGAAGGGTGGCAAGGTGGTGTTTTTGCAAGACCGCATCCACACCGATCAATACGGCATCAACGCTTTGGATTCCAACATCTTCGAGCTCTTAGCCCATTATGGCGTGCTCATCCATCCCAACATGGTCTTGGATTCCAGATGCTCGGAAGGACGAGGCAGAGGCTTGGGACAATACATTCCCTACCCCATTTTCCCTGTGGTGCGAGGCATGGACAAAAACCCCATCACCAGCAATACGGACAACACTCTGCTCTATTTTGCCTCAGAAATAACCGCCTTGGATAGCATAAACATTGAGTTTGAGCCCATCCTGCAGAGCTCCGCCAGCTCCGGAAGGCTCAATGGCCCCGTATTTAACGTGGAACCAGTCATGAGCTATGGACTCAGCTACCCCTTAAACGACCCTCCCATCACCGTTGCAGCCAAAGTTAGCGGCAAGCTCACCAGCTTCTTTGCCCGCAATGAGGCCATGCAAAAACCCGGATTCGTCTCCGAAAGAAAGGACGCACAGTTCATCGTATTTGGCGACAGCGAGCTGTTTATGGACCCTGATGACCCGCTCTATCTCAACCGCGGCTTTGTCGTGCTCAACGCCATTGACTACTTTATGGACAACCTCTCCATGATCAAAATCCGCACCCGCAACCTCGCTCCCAGCATCTTGCGCATGGATTATTACATGTACAAAAATCAGATACAGCCCTCAGAACTGGAGCGTTACCGCAGCGTTTCCAGAACGCTCTTAGGAGTTTTCAAATTCACGGCTATCTTCCTGCCAGTCATTCTGTTATCCGCTTTGGGATTCTTTACATGGCTGGCAAACAAGCCCAAGGAAGTCAAAGCCAAGAAAGCTCAAACGCCCGAGGTCACTCACCTTGATAACTCTATTGCCGTAGGGACTGAAGGAGTCAAAGATGAAGAAATACCGTAACCTCATCCTGCTCATTGTTTTCCTGTTGTTAGTAGGCTTGTTTTTCCTTTTGCGTCGCAACGAGCCCAAGGAAACCATCCTGAAGATCATCCCCGTAGATTCCTTAGCCATCGCCAAAATCCAAGTCTACAATGCGGCAGACACCGTGATCGTGTATAAAAAGGACAACACTTGGCGGATGAGCTATCCTGATGAAGCCGCCGCCAATCTGGATATGATCGAATACTTTTTCAGAGAGGTCTTCACCGCCACTTATGCAAACACGGCGATGAATGAGCATGCCAAGTCATTACACCAATATGGTTTGGATAAAGATAAAGAGGTGCAGCTCAAACTCTTTGATGCCAACGACAAGCTGCTCACCCACTGCCGCTTTGGCAATACCAACAACCCCTACGACTATTTCCGCTATGGAAATTCACGCAAAATCTATCAAGTTCGCTCTCAGATGATCAGTGGACGCCTGAGACCCGAAGTAACCTCATGGCGCTCACCGCTCGTCCTTAGCCTCAAACCCTATGAAATGTCAGGGATTACGGTGTCGCACGCCAAGAATAGCTACGTGCTCACCCGCGATAAATCAGACTGGTATTACATGGATAAAAAGGAGCAATTCATGATCCCGCACGGCAACGTCACCATGGGCAAGATCTTGAACGTGTTGGAAAGATTGGATGCTTACCAATACTCAAAGCCAACCGAGATAGACAAGAAAAGCCTCAAAGTGGCAGCAGAAGTGGATATCAACCTCACAGACAAAGGCAAGCACAAGCTTATGTTTTACCAGCAAGGGGAGGGCAATTACTACCTCGTTTTGGACGGCGATGAGAGCCGCTATTACCACATGGTATTCGACCAAGTGTATCGCTTCCAAAGACATGCAATGGTTTTCAATATCCAGGAAATGCCATATTGAGTTCAAGCTTCCGCATCCAAAAAGTCCGAAAACTCAGCGAAGCGCAATTTGCCGACATCCGTAAGGTTTGGGAAATCACCAAGATAGGCAACCCAGCCCGAGGCGACAACCTCGCTGCCATCAATCATACCCTCAAACACGGTGGCCTGATCCTCCTCGCCTCCGATAATGACCGTGTGATAGGCACAGCTTGGCTCACGCACGATTGCCGCCGTCTTTACATCCACCACATGGCCGTTTTGCCGGAGTATCAAAATCACCACGTAGGCAAATCCCTGCTGGATGAAGCGCTCAAATACGCATCAGAGCTCGGCTTGCAGGCTAAGCTGGAAGTGCACAAGGACAACCCCAGCGGACGCCATCTCTACGAAAACGCAGGTTTTGAGTATCTGGACGGCTATTTGGTGATGGTGAAAAGACGCTAAAATCTCCTACTGCTCAAGCGGCACCACACATTTAGGCCCAGTATTCTGAACCTTGTTTACATAATAATTAACCTTATAGATAGTTAGCGGCATCTGTCCGGAATTATGGATCAAGAGCTGCATCCGTGCCGTATCCTCTATCTTGCTATCCAGCCAGATGTTAGCCGCCTCTTGATCCAGGAGCACCGGCATCCTGTGATGCAGATCACTCATCTGCTCGTTTGCATCCATGGTAATGATGGCCAAACTGGGGATAAATGAGCCATCCGCCCCACTCCAAGCATCATAGATCCCCGCCATCAGCATGGGACTATCGTCTGCATAATGAATGAAATAGGGCTGTTTACTGCCTTTGGCAAATTCATAAAACCCCAGAGCCGGAATCACGCAACGTCTTCTGACTAAAGCACCTCTGAAGGACGGCTTCTGTGTCAGACTATCACTCCGAGCATTGATGATCGAGCTTTGCGGCGGCTCCTTCATCCAAGAAGGGATCAAACCCCACCTGAAAAACCCCAGATACCTTTCTTGGGCTTGCTCCACAAACGCTCCCACGGTATGATTGGGTGCAACGTTATAGTTCTCAGCGAGTTCTGGGATTATATGTCCCAGCTTCAGCTCCCGTTCCAACTTGGCTAAGGTATCTCTTTTGAATACCTGGGCAAATCTTCCACACATGGTCATTCTCCTTTGTGATTGACAAATATCCTGAGCCCAGATTTGATGCAAGCTAAATCTTTGATTAAACCCAAATAAGGAAGTGAGAAATGAACACAAAGTTTGATATAGACGCCGTGATGGAGCAGCTTGACATCCATTATCACACGGTAAAAACCCCGATCGTTGACCTGATCCAAGTCAAGACCAAAGACCCCTTTAAAGTCATGGTGGCCACTATCTTAAGCGCCAGAACAAAAGACGAAACCACCTCCAAGGTCTCGGAAGAGCTTTTTAAGGTAGTGAAAAATCATCACGATCTCAGAAAAATCAGCTACGACGATCTCAACCAACTCATCTGGCAGGTGGGATTTCACAACACTAAGGCCAAACATCTCAAGGAGTTACCCGATGTCTTGGACAAGGAGTTTGGCGGCAAAGTCCCTTCAGAAATCGACGATCTGCTCAAGCTGCCGGGCGTGGGACGCAAAACGGCAAATCTGGTGAGAGTGGTGGCTTTTCAATTGCCCGCCATCTGCGTGGACGTTCACGTGCACCGCATCAGCAACCGCTGGGGCTATATCAAGACCAAAACCCCGCTGGAAAGCGAGATGGCGCTTCGCAAGAAACTGCCCGAAAAGCATTGGCTTAACTACAATTCCCATCTGGTAGCCTTTGGGCAAAACCTCTGCACACCCAGAAAGCCCAAGTGCTCAGAGTGCCCCATCTATCAGTATTGTAAGAGGGTGGGAGTGTAGGCTTTAGCTACCTGTAGCGAGTAAAATTTCCCTTTAGCCACCGACTCGCCACCTGCTTCGCCCTTACTCACCCGCCCGGTGATTACTCGGTGATACTCGGGTTTTTCCCGAGAGGCTCCGAGTAATCACCGGGCGGCTAAGCAAGGAAGAGGCGGGCAGGCATCTTGTAACTTCACCAGTTGCAGCATTATCATATTTGCCCAAAAAGGGGTTGGGGGAAAATACACCTTGCGTAGTAGTCGATTTGGATTAGACTGTTTTGTGCCTATTGTTTTCTCAGGATCATCGGATGTCCGCTGAGAGATTTCGATCTTTTGGAGGAAAGTCCGGACACCGCAGGGCGGGATACTTCCTAACGGGAAGACGCAGCAATGCGTAGCCAGCTCCACAGAAACAAACCGCCAATAGTCCTTTTTGTGATAGCAGAATTCTAAGCCGTTGTGAGACCTTCGGTTTCTGTCGTTTAAGGACTCTTTGGCAAGGGTGAAATGGTGGTGTAAGAGACCACCAGCAGTGATGGTGACATCATTGGCTGGGAAAGCCTTATCCGGTGCAATGCCAAATAGGGAAGCTCAGCGCGGCCCGCGCTATTATGCTTTCGGGTAGGCAGCTTGAGCCAGGGCGTGAGTCTTGGCCTTAGATGGATGGACATCGGTCTTTTGTAAGACTACAGAATCCGGCTTATAGATGATCCTGAGATTTCTTTTGGATGCTATATCCCATGCGCTACAAATACTTTAGCATCTCCCTGCCTTCCACACCGGCGTAGAGTTCGACAAATTGCTTTACCGTGCTGTTGTTGATCTTGGGAAAAAACACCTCTTCGATCTGGAAAAAGCCCACCGAGTTGCTCATGATCACCTTGATGCAGATTGGCTTTTCTTCTCCTTTGCCTATCTTCACCTTTTGGATTGCTGAAGCTGAGGTGCGGTGGATGTCTCCCACTCTGGGTTCAGCGGAAAGCATTGCCGGTATGCGAGCGCGGCCCTTTTCCATGTCGCTGCCGTCTCCGATGAGCACCAACCCTGCTTCCAGGCTGTGGATGGTGCGGGTGGCCATATGGCCAAATATGCCTTCAATGGCGATGGAGCGGATGGCGGTTTTGCGTAGGTATTCATTGGCTGGTAACACTTTATCTAGGATATTGTCTATATATGGCAAAGCAAGTTGGATGCTCAAAAGCTCGTGTGTGTCTCGGGCGACAGACATGCCCAGATCATGCAGCAAAGAGGCCAGAACGATGGCTGTAAGCGAGTCTTC
>JAKQWO010000059.1 GCA_029561955.1 Candidatus Cloacimonadota bacterium | reverse complement strand
GGCTATCATCCGTCTGGAGGGAGTGCAGTATTATACTTTTGATGGCCTTGATCTGGCCAGCAGCGGTGACACCAGGTTGATGGAATATGGCTTCCACCTTGCGAATGGAGCTGCTCACAATACCATAAAAAACTGTAAGATCACCTTGGATAAGCGAAACGCAAATTGTGTCGGCGTGCGAACCAACAATGCTGGAACGGGAATCATCCAGCATAATCTCTATGAAAACCTGGATATCTCGAACGCAGCTTATGGAGTGCATCTCATGGGCTTAAGTACAGCCTATCACACGCACGAAACTGTGCAGAATTGCCGGATCACCAACGTGAGCTTGTATGGGATATATGCTCCTTTTGGCTCTAATTTGGAGATAAAGAACAACCAAATTATCGCTGCTGAACGGAATCTTGTGGCTTTTATTGCGATCAGCAGTGGCGGCAGTGAAAGCAGTGCTTTAGTTGAGGGGAACAGCATTGAGGCTCCTCAGATGCGAAATGCTTTTTGTGGAATCACGCATGACACAGGCGGCAGCGCAATCATCCAGCACAACTTCATCGGCAATGTGTCCTGCAATACGTCCGTCAGTAATGTCAAGGTGACGGGAATTTCTGTAAATGGTGGCGATGTAATTGTGCGCCATAACGTTATCGATGGCTTTAGCGGCACAGGTTGCGCCCTCATCGGTATCAATATCAGCCCCGCAGCAGGCAATACTCAAGTGCTGAGCAGCCACATATCCAATTTTAGCTGTAATCAAGTTCAGACCAGCGATACCTATGTTGCCGGTTTGGACTTGGGTGGGACGGAGTGCCTGGCGGCTAACAATATGATCCACAACCTGAATTGTAACAGCACCGTGCAGCCCTCCACCGTGGGAATCCGCACCGCATCCGGCAACATCAAGCTTTACTACAACTCCATTAAACTCCAAGCGGAAGCTTTCCAGCCCAGCTCTTCCTCTGCCTGTCTTTACATCCCCACGGATGGCTCAAACCTTGAGCTGATCAACAACATCCTCGCCAACTACAGCGCTGCCGGCAGCAGCGGTAAGACGGTGGACCTCTGGAAGGGAACCCCTGGCTTTGCTGGACTGGTGAACTGCTCAAACAACCTCTTCTGGCTGAACAATAGCGGTGGCCGTTACTTAGTTGCGCAGATCGGCTCCGAAGGCTATCAGACCTTGGCTGCCTACCAAGCTGCTTCAAATCTGGAGCAAAACTCTCATTTCGGCGAGCCTATCTTTGCCGATGCTAACAGTTTACATCTTGATTTGGAAACGGATTGCTTAGCCAAAGACAATGCACTGCCGCTGGCGACGGTGGTAGTGGATTTTGATGGACAGCTCCGTGATGCCGTGATGCCTGATATCGGAGCGGATGAGGCGATGGAGATTCCGAACAGCCCTTGGGAGGTTTCGACCACTGAAGTCGATTTTGGTTATGTGTGCAGCGGTGGAAGCCCGGCTACGGGTAGCCTCACCATCGCCAATCTGGGCTTGAATACGCTGGTTTTTGATGCTTCCTGCTTTGTGTTTGAAGGCTCTGTTTGCTTTGAGCTGCTGACAAACGAGCTCACCATCCCACCGCTCGGCACGGCAGACTTACAGCTCAGTTTTGGCGGAATAGGTTCAGGTGAAAAGGTGGCAAATCTGGTCATCTCCAAAGCGGGGATCGTACGCAGTGTCTCGCTGAGCGGAATCCTGAATCTTGCACATCAGATGCCGGTGAAAGCAAATTGGGAAGCAGATTTGGAAGGCTGGATCCCGGTGGATCAAGTCCAAAACAAATGGCAGATCACCACCGAGGATAGCTTTAAGGGCGAGGCTGCTCTCTTGGCTTCCACATCCGGAAGCGGTCTCATTCATCTTTTTGCTGATGTGGTTTTGCCCATCTCTCCCAGACTGATCGTGAATCTGCTGCATCAAGACGTGAATCCTCAAGACTTCAGCCTCTGGTTGGTGGAGACAAACTTCACTCCCAAAGCCGGATATGCGCCCACCGGAACGCAGCTCACCGCATCTATCGGAGCCGCAAACCAGTGGAACAGGATAGAATACAGCATCCCACCAAGCTTTGGAGGTCAGACGGTGAGGTTGGTCTTCAGCTTCAATGCCCGTCCCACATCCAAGCTCGTGTTGGACAACCTGAGGGTTTTGGGTGCGCCGCAACAGCCCGCTTCGCCGCTGGATTTCCAGATCATCAAGCAAGTACAAACGGCAAAGCTAACCTGGCAGGAATCCTCCAACGCCAATGAATACTTGGTGGAAGCATCTGCCCTGACAATAGAAGGTTTCACGCCCCTGCAAGCTACAGGCAATACGGAGCTTTCTGTTCCAATGGATACGGACAAGCACTTCTACCGGGTGCGTGCTTTTGAATGAGGGATTTTCGCAGCGGTTCAGTAAAGATAGTAGAAATAACTCTCAGGAGAATGACGACATGAAAAGGATATTACTGATACTCTTACCGCTTGTGATCGCCCTCTTGCTTGCGGGCTGCATAGGCAGGGATGGAAAAGACGGCGCTGTGTTACTCAAGATCCGCTTGATCGACGTTACCCGTTACTGGGACAACAATGGCGCCATACCCTACGGTTTCAACACTGAGGTTTTTTACACCTGCGCTGCGGGAACTTATTCCTTTGAATATGATTGCACAGACGAAACCAAATGGAAAGGCCACTACACCTTGGAAAGGAACTATGGTGAAGATGGCGGTTTCATGCGCAATGGAGAGGATGGCTTGGATCGCTTTTATACTTTTTCCTGCAGCATTTCCGGGCCTAGCCTGACCTTCTATGAAGAAGGAAGAGAAAAGACCGTCACGCCTATTATTACCGATGATGACATGGTCGAGATCATCCATGACGACGGCGCCTATAAGATCCACATCAAAGCCACCCGCAACGGCGACAAAGTCAAAGCGGAAAATCCGAAGTATTTAGCCAGATAAATCAGTTAGTCAGTCCATCCTCTCGGATCCACAGGTCTTTGTAGTGGATGATGTAGCCTCGGCTGGTGCTTTCTATCCTCGGAGCTGTGTCAAACTTCTGCCACAGCTCCGCTGGTATATTGAGGCTCCGCAGCGATCTGGCATAGCGCTTGTTTGTGTATTGATGCTGCTTTTGCAGATAGTAAAGCTGGCGCAACAGTTCCTTTTGCTGCTCCCTTTCGGGGATGTCGTAACTGAGCTCAGTCCCGGGTGCCTGATGCGAGAAAAAGAGGTATCCCCAGCGTTCCGGATAGTGCATGGCGATCAAGCCCTGTGGACTCCAAACCCAGTTGTATTCAGGCTTGCCTGCCACTTTATGATACTTGCCATCTACCACCTCCAGATCGTAATGCACCCTTGAGAAGTTGAGGCGCCAAAAGTCACCTTCCACCGGCGGCACAGGCTTGTGAGCGCATTCCTTGAGCACATACATGGGCACCTTCATCTCCAAAACCCAGCCCTCATCGACGTCGGAAGGATCGTTTAGCGTGCCCTTCAACCGGATGCCATACTCCATATCTCGGATATCCCAGGCGTTGATGGCCACTTGATCCCTGTCCCGATACGGCTTGATCAGAAACAAGTCCCAGAGCGTTCCCAAGGCATTGATTTCCCACTCGTAATAGTCATGCGTGTCGGAATCCGGATCGATAAACACCTCAAAGTCGTTATCATGAAAGATCACCGCATCACGCTCGGTGAGCGTAGCCCAGAGATGTGGTTCCTCCATTTCTGCGGCGATGTAGAGCCATTCGTCATCCCAAAGCATCTTGACCCTCGTCTGGTAGTGAGGCAGCGGCTTCAGCTCGCCTTCGATATCCACAAAGTCTTCTGTCCACAGTGCCTTCTGCCAATCCGGCTCATCCAAAACACCATCCGCGGTGATAGGTGAATCGGTCTTGAAAACGGTGTAGGTAAGGGGCGCCCAAGGCAGCTTTGGCACGGGGAAGATGTCCGCACCGAGGCACATGAGCATCAGGGTCAAGATCAGCGATAGTGTTAGTTTCTTCATAGGATTAGTTCCGCCTTGCTTATTTCTAATAGTTTTCTGGGGCTGGTGACCGCCAGGCTAACGCAGGTGTCAGCGGCTCCGTAATAGACGTAGAGCGGGTCATCCAGCCAAACGATGCCGTCCGGACGGGGCTTGACCGGAACGCAGGCTGTGGGGAAGACCACATTGGGCACCTGGCCGGTAAGCTCATAGATCTCACGCGGTTCCAAGCAGTTGAGCTTGCTTCTGATACGCACTCTGCGGGGATCATCCAAATCCAAAACGCACACTCCCGCCTGATAGATGCCGCCTCCGCCAAAGTGAGTCGCTACGCCGTGATAGATAAACATCCAGCCAAAGGAGACCCTGAAAGGAGGCGCTCCCGGCCCGATCAGCTCATCCCAAAAATGAGGTCTGCCTTCCATGATCAGTCCTTCCTCCCGCCAGGAGCACAGATCCGGCGATGAATAGGCAAAGATGCGGCTGCCGCTCTTCACTCCATCCGGCCTGGTATGCTCATTTGGCCGGCTCAACATCCAGTATCTATCCTCGATTTTTTGATCAAAGAGCACTCCATTGCGTTGCTGTTCTTCATTGAGTGTGCCCATATAGTGCATAGATTCAAGCTCGGCGCTCCTGAAGATAGCCAACAGACAGCCCTTGGAGCAATCCACAGCGCAGGTGATGTAAAAGCTGTCTTCAAGGCGTACGACACGCGGATCATAGATGTGATAAATCTGATATGGGAAGGCTTCCAATCCGGTAATCTCAAACACCGTGTCATTGATCTCAAAGTTGTATCCATCGGTGGAAACCGCCTTCACAAGATGCGTCCCACGTCCCCTGTCCTGCACCCTCAAGAGCATGATGATCTGGCCTTCATGATAGATGGCGCCGGGGTTGAAGACGCTGCTCACATCCTCCAAATAAAGGTCTCTCATGCGGAGCTGATCTCTGGTGATGATGGGCGAAAAGGGATGTCTCTTCATTTAAAAGCCCCTTTCAGCCTCTTGATTCGCTGGGGCAGATCAGGCTCAGCCTTACCATTCCAGAAGACTTCTGCAGCGGCAAAGATTCTCGGAAAGATCATCCTTTTGACATCTGAAAACCGTGGCGTATGCTCCGTCCACATATTGGCTTGCCCTCCCAAAAGCAGGTCTGGACGGCCAAAGCAGTAGTCTTCCATTTTCAGGCTCATCACCTTCTTCAGGCTCGTGACGCCGTGCGGGCTTTTCTTGCCTGCTGTGGCTCTCCAGTCAAAGTAAAGATATTGATTTGGACAGATGACGAAGCGATTGCCATTTTCCACCGCCAGCTTGGCAGCATCCAAGCCATCGCCACGCCAAACGCTGATGATGGGCTGATCATCCACGCCCGTATCCAAGATTTCATCCCAACCCATGATAGTCTTACCTGCCTGTTGCAAGGTCTGTTGCAGCTCCCGGGTCAGCCAACCCTGTAGCTCTTCCTCATCCTTGAGCCCCAGGTCTTTGATCCGCTTTTGACATTTGGGACACTTCTGCCAGCGGTGTTTGGGTGCTTCATCTCCCCCGATGTGGAAATATGGCCCCGGAAACAGCTTTGCCACCTCCAAAACCAGCTCCTTGAGGAAGGCAACTGCCGCATGATTACCGGCGCAGATGATGTCTTCGCTGATGCCCCAAACGCTCAATGGCTTGAACTCCTGCGGGAAGCAGGCATACTGTGGATAGGCACTGAGGAGAGCCATGGCGTGCCCCGGAAGGTCGATTTCCGGCACCACGTTGATCCGTAGCTCTTCCAGGACGCAGAATATCTCGTCCAAGTTATAATTATCCAAATAGCCGCCATACAACGTGTATTCGTCCTCCTGCCGCCAAGCCCCCTTTTCTGTTAGTTCAGGAAACCTCTCCAGCTCCAGACGCCAGCCCTGATCATCGCTCAAATGCAGGTGCAGTTGATTCATCTTCAGTAGTGCCATCCAAGAGGAGTATGGGATGATTTCTTCGTCGTCAAAGAAGTGACGGCTGATGTCCAAGTGCATGCCCCGCCAGGGGTAAGACGGCCAATCGCGGATGGTCTGCACCTGCAACATTCCTTCATCATGATTCAGAGCCAGATAGAAAAGCTGCATCAGCGTTTGATACGCATAATGAAAACCCATCACTTGCGTCGCATAGCATTCTATCCTGTTTTTGGTGATGCGCAGCTCGTAGCCTTCTGGATGCGGGAGCCCCACATCCTTGAGCCTGAATTCTATCTGCATGGTTCCCCTGCCACTTCCATAGCCCGCCTTAACCCACATATCCGTATATGGATCGCTGTGAAAGGTCATCAGCAAAGTGTCCATCATCTCATCTGTCTGATCATAATCCATCTCAATTTTATATGGCAGCTTGAAATACTCGTCAAAGAGCTCAATCTGTTTGGGTTTTGGGATCATGGTGTTTCTCCTTACAAAAGCTTGATTGTCTTGATTTCATAGGGTTTAAAGTGTAAGATCAGCCTGCCCTCGGCGTCAATGGCGACCGGTTCCAGCGGGCGTTCTCTGAGGTCGCAGAGCTGCGCTTGTTGACATCCTTCAGGAAGCGAAAGCCTCACCTCCGTATCGCAGCCCGCATATTCATAAAAGCGCAGGATGGTGCCCGATGAATCATCCGCAGGCTTGATCGTATGTAGCTTTACACCCTCTGCTTGATAGGTGTATTCTGGCACAGAGCTGCTGACCTCACCGGCTATCTCTTGCACCACCACAGGTGTATTGAAGCGATGCGCCTGAGGCAATACGTCGCCCTGCACCCTGTCTCCCAGGTGCGGCAGGATGCCGTAGCTGTAGGAATGATGATGAATATCCGCATTGGGATCAACATCGGCCGGACTGCGCAAGAGATTGATCTCCATCTGGTTATCCACGATGCGGTGACCATATTTGCAGTCGTTGATCAGTGCCAAACCGCAATCCCTCTGCGACAGATCCACCCAAGTGTGCGCCGGAAATTCAAACTTCGCCAGCTCGAAGCTGTTGGACGGCTTGGTGCTGCGCTGATACACTCCCATCGCCACTTCCGTGCTCGCCACATCCGAGACCACATTGGCAAAAAAGTGCACCCTCAACATCTTGTGATGCTCCTTCCAATCCACTTCATGACTGATTTTCAGATACGGTGCGCAATCCGTGAGCTCCACCTGCTGGATGATGGTCGATTCACCTATCTTGATCTCGAAGCAAAGGCTGTGATAATGCCCCTCCGCCTGCACACAACGCTCGGCGATCAGCTTCACTTCATGCGGCTCCCAAGGGACAGTATCACGGTAGAAATGGTTGATGTCCCAAGCACCCCAGTTGTTGGGTTCATCTTCCCAAAGCCTGATGAGGTTGGATTCCTGTGCTATCATCTGCCGGCCTGTTTCCTTGAGAATGAGGCTGGTCAGCGTTCCCTGGGGCGAAAACTTCGCCCGGATCTGCTCATTTTCCATACTCAGGCAGGTAGAAGCCAAAGCGTCATCCAGATAGCCATCCCCCGCCCGCCAATACACATAGGCAAAGCCCCAAGCGGGAAGCTTGACCTTCACCCTCACTTTGTCTAACCAAAACTGCTTGGGATACTCCTTGCCCTCTGCATCCACCGGCCTCATATCTCGATACTTGGCCTCAAATTCCAGCCATTCCTCACGCTCGAAAGCACCCGCGTTAAACACGGCATACACGGGATGATCAAAGCTCTTCCCGCTGTGTAAAGCCCGAATCCCTTCCGAAATAAACGTCTTCAAACGCTCATGACTGCGTGCACTGATGGCGTGTGCATCCTCATAGACTTTGCCGATGGAAGAGCCAGGCAGAATATCGTGAAACTGCAGCAGCAGCACATCTTCCCACACTTCGGTGAGCTCTTTCGGATAGCCATTTCCCAGCAGCGTTGCCAGATATTCCGCAGCACTCAGCAGGTTCTCGCTAATGCGGTTGTTTTTCTTCATCAAAGCTTGGGTGGTATAGGTGCCGCGATGATACTCCAGATACAGCTCTCCAAAGTATTTGGGCAGCAGCTCACGGTCTAAGTCTTGGATGTGGTCAAAGAAGTCCTGCCCCTTGGCAAAGATA
The DNA here is from genome assembly GCA_029561955.1 of Candidatus Cloacimonadota bacterium. Classification (GTDB taxonomy): domain Bacteria; phylum Cloacimonadota; class Cloacimonadia; order Cloacimonadales; family Cloacimonadaceae; genus UBA3900. The sequence goes on along the minus strand of JAKQWO010000059.1, from coordinate 3,873 downwards.
AACTTTGGCACACCCTCCAAATCCTGCAAGCGCAAGCCGTATTCGATGTGTTCACACGTCGGCCCACCACCTCCATCCCCGATGCCATAAAGGTTCAGAAAGCTGTCACAGAGCTCAGCTTGAGCGTAGCGTGCTTCCGTCTGCAGGAAGGAGGCGGGGTTGTTTGAAAAAGTGTAATCATGCGTGGGAAGCTGATGTGCCAAAATCCGCGAGCCATCTATGCCTTCCCACACGAAGAGCTGATCCACAAAGGCATTTGTCTCGTTCCAGCTCAGCTTTTGCGTCATAAACCATTTCAAGCCCGCTCCAACGAGAAACTGCGGCAGATTGGCGCTATAGCCAAAGCAATCCGGCAACCATAAACCCTGAGGACTGATGCCGAACTCCTTCTCGAAAAAGCGCAAGCCATAGGCAAACTGACGGATGATGGATTCACCGCCGATCAAGTTGGTGTCAAACTCCACCCAACCTGCACCCTGCACCTCCCAAGAGCCCTGCCTCACCGCTTCTTTAACTTCCTTGTAAAGCTCTGGATAAAGCTCCTTCATCCACTTGTAGAGCTGCGCTTGCGAGGCACCGAACACATAGCTGGGATACTGTTCAATCAAACGCAAAGCATTGGCAAAGCTGCGTCCACCCTTGCGCTTGGTCTCCCGAAGCGGCCACAGCCAAGCCAGGTCGAGATGCGCATGCCCCACGCTGAAGGCCTTGAGCGCAGAGGCATTGGCCGGCTTACTCAGCAAATCATGAAGGATGTCCATACACTGCTCCCTGTCCTGTGCCCAGAGATCGCAGACCCGATTGAGTCCATACAGAATGCGTTTGCGCCGCGTCTGCCCTTTATCCAGCGCCAAAGCCAGATCCAGCAGCAGGCTCATATCCCGCATTATAGACTGCAGCTCGCTGTCCACCGTGCAGATATGGCAAGCTTTAAGATGAAAGATGTCACAGCCACCACCGAAGAGTCCATTGGCTGCCGCTTCGATCAGGACAACCTGCTTTTCTTCTGTGTCCTCAAGAGGGATAAAGTATTTGCCCGCTTTATGATACCAGTCTGCACCCGCCGTGAGACCCTGCCAGGGACTGCCATCCTTCCAGACGCAGCCTTCACCCTCATTGTCAAACCACAATCCCACCTTTTCCCCTGTGAGCTCAGCAGGGATGATGGCTTCAATCCGAAACCAGGCACTGCTCCAAAGCTCGCCCCAAACCTCTCCAATCCCTATCTCCTGCCAGATTCTCGCCTCTATCTCAGTATAAGGAATGGGCTCAAGATCATGGATATAACTGATCTTCACCTCTGCTTGGACGGGATAAACCCGCTTCTGCTCACGCGCAATCAGCTTCTTGATCCGCTCGATGTGTATATGCTCATTCTTCATCTTTTAGACCTCTGAGGGGGAGGCTCTGCTTCTGCAACACCAACCCCGGAATTTGTTTTTGCCAAATTAAAAAAACAGAGTCTGCGTGTCAATATCAATGTTCGAGTTCATACCTAACTCATGGACATAGCTGACTATTACCACCCCTCTCTTCACACTGTCCTCTATCTTAGCCGTAAAGCTGCCCCATCCACGATACCAGCGCCGCGGCTGACGACTGGCAACTGACAACTGCGGCGCAGCCGGCCCTAGCGCAGCGGCTCGCAACTCACAACTGGCCGACACCGTCGGCCTACCCCTCTATAATATACTCTGACGATGTTGCTCTCATGACGAAAAATCAAAAATCCTATCCTCGTAACTGATTGCCATTGTTGAGCCTACGAAAAGCAGCAAAATTTGATACTTTCTTTGCCAAAGTGTAATACAGGCCGGCAAGCCGGCAGTCGCCTCCCTGTATGGTCGCTTGCCCTTAGCGCCGCAAATGTACGGGCTCATCCTGAACCGCCGGTTTCAGAGAAAATGCAGGGTAGTTATGCGGTGATTCGAGATGAACCAGCTACAAGGCACTGCCTGTTTATCTATGACAGCCTGAACAAGGTCGGTTCGGCGACCGCCCGTACAGGACAACTGCGGCGCAGCCGCCCCAGCGTAGCTATCTCACGCAACAATAAGTCACAATATAGCAAAACTTAACTTGACAAGGTACTGTAACTATAGAAACTTGGTATTGATCATGGACTTCTCCTACTAAGCTTGAAGAGCTCCAGAGAACATAGAGTGTTGAATTTACTGGTGGCAGCTCAAAGACTGAATATTCTTACCCGTTTTTGGGTGAGCAACCAGAGACGAGCTGAGCCGCAATACCGAACGGATTTAGCTTGGTATAGCGATTCTGCTCATAACCTCCAAGATCAAGTGGCGTATTAGATGCCATCTGGTTAACAGAGCCCAAAATTCTTTACTTTATAGGAGGTAAAGATGAAAACGCTAAAATTCGTTGCCCTTAGCTTACTCCTGCTCAGCGGGATAATTGGTTTAGCTGCTCAGAGCGGCTACGTTTACAATTACCACAATTCTTTTTACGATAACATGGCAGCTCGATCCATTTTCCTCTGCCCTGACAACAGCGTAGTGGTATTCAGTAATTGGGATAATCAAGATGAAATCAATTTTTCGGGAAGTACAATTATCAAGCTTAACCCCAATGGAAATTTGCTCTGGGAAATATCGTTTGAAGCATATGGGGCTTATTCGACATTTACCGGAATTGATGTAGATGCAGACGATAACCTCATCTTCATCTACGAGGATGACGGGGAAATTGGCTTTTATATGATGTCCAGCGACGGTACTATAAGCGCAATTGGCCCCTCAATTTCACCGTCCCAATTAGTAACATTCAACAAGGCTTTGCGTACCAGTAGAGGCGATATTGTAGCTATTGGCAGAATTGGAGGTTGGTTTTTTGATTATACCTCTCCGAAGGCTGCCTGCTACTACCGTTTTTCGGCCCAGGGTGATAAGCTTGCCACCGCCTATTGGCCAAGTTCAGATCCATACTATCCATACTATAGAGCAGCAGCCCATGATCTGGCTCTCATGGATAATGGGAACCTACTTATCACCTGCACTTTAAGTTCCGAGTATAATACTATCTTTGAGGTTAATCTGGATGGTGAGATCATCAATAGATATGATATCCCCTCAGTATCCGATTGGAGTTATGGGCTCACGATCTGCAAGGAAGCGGATTCTGAGTCCCACATAGTTGCCTACAGCACGGCAGACAGTGTCTCTATAAATAGGTTGAGTGATGGTGGGTTAGAACATCTCTTTAGCATTTCGAGAGACAGGACGGATTATATCAGTTCAATGATTGTTAAGCCAGACTATATCATTCTTGGAGGTACAGGAGGTATAGTGATGAAGCTTGATTGGAACGGGAATATACTCTGGTGGTGGCTCCATGAAGGTGATAACTCTTCTCATTATAATGGATTGGGGGTGCAGTCAAAGTCATTATTGGCTGTTGATGATTCGGATTGTGTTTACTGGACTTGGGGCAGTCATTATTCGCAAGTGATAGTTAAGCTTCTCCCCAATGGGCAAGTGGCAAATCAGGACGAAGTGCAAGTTCCCGCAGCAAACTTGCTCACCGCCTACCCAAATCCGATGAAAGATCACTTAGCCATCAAGGCAGACCCGTCGCTGCGTGATGATAGCTTGGATATCTACAACCTTAAAGGTCAGCTTGTCCGCAGACTGAAAGTAACAGAAGGAGAGACATCTTGGGATGGAAAAGACAGTTCCGGCTCAGACTGCCCCAGCGGCGTTTATCCCAAATAATGCAGTAGGATTTCCTCAGTCCCTTTTTTAGGGGACTGTTTTTGGTTTAATTGGCGGAGTTTTTCTTCCGGAAAAGGTCGATTATTTAGTTCATAACGCCTCCCCATTTTCTACTGCATTGCAGTAGAAAATTAGCTTCAGA
>JAKQWO010000024.1 GCA_029561955.1 Candidatus Cloacimonadota bacterium | reverse complement strand
TCCTGAACATTCTCCTCACTGATCATTTTGATAATCACAAACGGGTACTGATTGCCGATGTTGGCAAGGCAGTCTGGGTACACGTCAATGTAATCAATCCCGATTGCATACAGCCGTGTTTTAATGGCCGTAATGATGTCCCTGATGTTATTTAGCATTTTGAAAGCTCCTCTTGGTTGCCAGTGTCAAAAGTTTGATGACGGTCTCAGTCCATTTCTTGGCGTCTGTGTTGCTAAATCCAAAATGCTCCCTTTTGGGCATTCTGCCAAGCCCGTATTGGTGCTCAAATGCAACGTTTTCTCTTGCGGTGTCTCCATAATAAAGATCAACGTAAGTATTGCTTGATTTGAATACCAAAGCTCTGTGCATCTGAGCCAAGTCCATAAGATTGACTATGTCCGCTGAACGCCCCAGCTGTTCCTTGCGGTCTCTGGTCTGCTGTGAATAAGGCTTGAATTGGCTGTGATTCAGGTCAACGCCGGACATGGTGCGGTTGACGATTTCCTTCCGCTGATCCATGCCGATCCGATCCCAATCGCTCTTTTTCAAGCCCATCTTGATGTTAAAGTTTGGCTTTTGCAGAATGCTAATCATCCTACTATCATGCCCTCTTGCCAATAGCGGTTGCCAGTGCCCGTGCCGTCACTGGACAGCCTCATTCTGCTCATAGCAGAGGATAGCTCACGTTGATAGCGATTGGCATAGTTCCGGCTCTTTTCCGCATGGTTTTGGTTGAAAGAGATCCCGCCATTGCCCAAATCAAAATAGATCAGTTCCAGAGCCTTGAGATCGCAAGCGAGTAAAAACGTGTCGGGGTTGGTGATCAGATCTAGCACTTCTGTGTCGGTCTGGTAATCAGGGAAGCGTTTGAACAGCTCGGTTGCTATGTCACTATCGAGTGTAATCCGTGCCAGAGTAAGCTTCTCGTCCCAAGTGCGGTTTATGCCAATACGTGACCATGCAGAGCCATTAGACAGCGTTAGCGTTCCAGTTGTGTTATCTGGATAGACTACCGCTACAGATGCGCCCCTGCCTTCGTTTAATGCAGACGTGCCAAGTACAGCCCCACCTGTGGCCTTGAATACAAGGGACACAATCGACGCAACGGGTATTGTCCAGACTCCTGCGGTTATGGCAGTAGATGCTATTTCAGTGCCAGCAGAGTTGGTGTAAACCACAGATGCCGTGCTTGTGGGTACCGTTAGCGTATATGGTGTGTCGCCGGATATACCTAACAAGCCCCAATGCTCAGTTGTGCCAGCCAAACGGTTGACTTCCTTCTCCCATCTTGCAATGGTCTCAAGCGTGCTCAGTGTCGTGTCGTTCCATGCCATTCTCTTTTATCCTTAAAGTGCGGTGGGGTGGGAAAGGAGTGTGGAAACCCACCCCAATCCGCGTACTGGAGGGTTAGTTGTTTATGATCACCGTAAAGGCTTCGATTTTGTCCTCTGATTCATTAGCAGAACAGGCTATGTTTAGTTTCATGTATTTGTAAGCCGAGCACAGCTCAGACGGGATGTCAAAAGCATAGATCAGCGCACCAGGCAGGAAGGTCAGAGGATCTGGGAAGTCTTTGGTTGTGACAGCACCAGGATCATTCAGCGATACATCACCGCCTGTCAGGACATGAGTGCCGAGGCAGCGATTCAGGCATCCACCAGCAGCAGCAGTGTTACCAAACAGAGGGGTGAAGCTGATTGTTTGGCCATCGGCAATTTCGGTCGTGGTTGAGGCTGCGCAAATGATCACACGCAAGGTGTTAGACTTGCCAGCGTCAAGGGTGATGGTGTTTGTAGCGGTCAGGTTAGTGGTATTAGGCAGAGCCATATCCTCACAGATTACCTGATCCCGTACGTAGCC
>JAKQWO010000075.1 GCA_029561955.1 Candidatus Cloacimonadota bacterium | reverse complement strand
GGTATGGTCGCTTGCCAAAGCGACCAAGTGGCACAGGCGGTCGCTAAACATTACAAACAGCCATCAAACCTCCCAAGCAGTTGGGCGCGGCGGGACAAAAGCTCATCCTCAAGGAAATTGTCTATCGCATCATTGGGATCTAGAATTCTAATAGAAGAGCCAAGTTCTCACCTGGCTCTTTACTTAAGATGCAACATAGCTATCGCACAACTGCAAATGGTTAAGCTATCATCTTTCCATGATCCACTTTACGATGTCGCTCATCACTTCTTCGTTGAAGGTTTCAGCTATCTGGGCATATTCGTTGGGGCTGCCGGTTTCACAGGTTTGGAAGAGGTGATTTAGCTTGGGATATTCCTTGGTTTTAAACTGTTTGTTACCTGCTTTGGTGAGGGCATCCGAGATGGCTTTAAGATTTACAGAGGCGGCAACTTGCGTATCCGAACTTCCATTTACAGCAAAGACGGGGATGGTGAGCTGTTGCAGGTATTCGCTTGGATCCATGCGGATAAAGTTCTGCATCCAAGGGCTGAATAGCTGTGCCTCAATGCCTGCTTTGAGCTGTTCTGCTGTGGCACCGGAACCAAATTTGGGGTCTTTTTTAAATTCCTCAGCGATGAGCTCTTCCAGACGCTTCTGCTTTGTCTCAAGATCTGTGTCTTCCAAGACCAAATTATAGAGCTTGAGATCAAACTCCGCTGTCACAACCTCTTCATCTGAAACACCCATGGAGCGCTTGATATCTGCTTCTTGCTGGATCAGCAGTTCTCTACCACGCACACCGGAGCCAGCTAAAAGGACGAGGAAGTCGATGTCTTTGTCTTTAGTTGCGGCAATGGGAGCGATGATGCCGCCTTCACTATGGCCGATGATGCCCACCATGGAGGCTTGGGGATGTTTTTTGAGAAAAGCCACCGCAGCTAAAGCATCATCTGCAAAGTCATGCGTGGTAGCGGTGCTGTGGTCGCCCTCGGATTCTGCAGTTCCACGATCATCATAGCGCAAAACCATGATCCCGTGGCGGGTGAGATAATCTGAGAGCACCAAAAATGGTTTGTGGCCGAGAAGCTCTTCATTGCGGTCTTGAGGCCCGCTGCCCGAAACCAAGACCACTGCGGGGAATTTGCCTTTCACCTGCGGGATGGTGAGCGTGCCACGCAAGGTGATGCCGGCTTTTTCGTTTACAAAGCTCACCTCTTCTTGAAGGTAAGGATATGGCTCTTTGGGTTCCTGGTATTTTTCGGGATATGGCTTCCTTTCCACTTCTTCACGTGAAAGCTGCAGAGGTGCCTCAAAACCGGACTGAATAAAAATGCCTTCTATCACTCCATCCTTCAAGGTTCCCTTGTAGCTTGCCATAATGCTACCTATCGAAAATTCAAAGGTTCCATCGCTAAAAGACGCATTATCAGCGGCGATATCGAAGGCACCCTGATCCGGGCTATCCAGGCTGACAGACAGCCCTGTGTCACTCTTGTTTACATGGACGACCAGGGTAAGCTGTGTGCCCATAGCGTCCAAAACTCCATACCATTGGCCTTCGATATCCGAGGCGACTAAACCTACGGCTAAGAGGCCGAGCACGAGAAAGATAACTAAGTTTTTCATCATAGCTCCTTTGCTTGATTTTGATCATTGGCTCCACGCTACCAAAAGCCCTTCCGAAGTCAATCGAAAAAAAGGCTTGACATATAGTGTCAATTTAATTTACAGTCCCGTGTAAACAGAGATAGACAATTTGAGAATCAAGCATAGGATTAAAAGAGGTTTTATATGAGACAAAAGCCGTACACGATCATGCACGAGTTTGTGTCCGAGAGGTTTCCCAGCCGCAAGGTTTTGGATTTGCTCAAGACGAAGAAAAGCTCACACCTCATTGAGTTGTCTGGCAGAACCGGCAGCGGTAAGTCTTACCTGATGCAAACCTTGATAGACAAGCTGCGCCCAAATTTCAAGCAAATCAAGGTTTTTTCACCCCAACCCCTTTATTATAATCAACTTGAACAAATCGTTTTACTCACCAGCGGGATCAGCAGTGATGAGTTTGCCCAGATCGTCGGCCAATATCAGACTGGGTACAAGACCGGACGTAAGTATGATTTCTTTTTCTACATCATCTCTCTTTTAAACGAACGTAAGCTGCTGAAACCCATGCTGTTGATCGTTGATGACTGCGACGTTTTGGATACCTACTCCCGGGATTTTTTGCAGTATCTGATTCACTCTTCGCCCGATATCGGCATCAAGATCGTGGCCTTGACGCAATCCCACCTCTTTAGCTTTTCCACGCATGAACCTATCCCCGCATTGAGCACGGACGACATGCAGCGTATCATCCAGATGGCCTTTCCCAAAGATGAGATCAGCTATGTGAGCAGCAGTGAGGTGCTGCAAACCATCTCTGGAGGCAATCTGCTGGTGGTGGAAAATATCCTGGCGGAGATGTTGGATAGCGGCAAGAAATTTGATCTCTCACCCTTCTTGGAGCGCAACTTTGATCCTCAGCATCTCTTTTATGAGAACCTGAACAGGCTCGATCAGCAGCAGAAAAACCTGCTTTTTGCAATGTTTGTGCTGGATAGCGATCTGGATGAAAAGCAGGCCAAAAATCTTGGGCTTTCCAAGAATCTAAAGAAGAATCTGGAGCTCTTATCCGAGCAAAACCTGATTGCCGATTTTGGCGATGGCTTCAAGGTGCAGCGGAAACAATCTTTCACGCAGTGGCTTGAGAAAAATCCGGAGCAGTTTAGCTCTGAATATAAGCTCAAGGTCTTGGAGGAATGCAAGGCCTATCCGGATAACTTGCAGGTAATTGTGAGCATGCAAAACCTGAATTCTCTTTACGACGCCGAGCAGTTTAGGCGCATGGCAGATTATCTGGAGCAGATTTCCGACAACAAAAATGCCGCTCTGCTCTGGCAGATTATCCTCAAAAACTCAGGCGAGCCTATGGACGTCTACCATGCCTATCTGCGTCTGGGCATCGCACAATCCGCATCCAAAGCCAAACACACCGCTATCGAGACCTTCAGGGAAGCATTGCAGTTTTGCACCGATAACTCCCTGGCCGCTGAAGAGATCGTCTGGCATCTCGCTTCGCAACTCTTTGATCAGGGCTCAGGCAGCGTGGCTTTAGAGATCATCAAAAAGTATTCACCTGCCACCATCGACGAGTATTGGAAACAGAAGATCCTCCTACTCAAGGCAGATATTTTGACGGAAGTGGAGATGTTTGATGAAGCCATGGACGTATTGGATGACATCTTGCACAGCTACAACAAGTTGGAGGATAAAACACACAGGTATTTGATCCAGGCGGATGCCAAAAAGATCAGGGGCAAAATCCAGTATTACACCAGCGATTGGGAGCAAGCTGAAGAGGCCTTTAAAGATGCTGAAAAGATGTATGGCCTGGCGGGGGACAAGACGGGTCTGGCCGCAATTTATAACAACCTGGGCGTGCTCTTTATGTTCCAGGCAGACTGGCAACGCAGCGAACAGTATTTCCTCAAGAGCCTATCCATCGAGCAAGAGACCTACAACCTCAACGGGATCAGCGTGTGTTACAGCAACTTGGGCGGCTTGATGGATGATAAGGGCGATCAAACCCGCTCGCTCTTCTACCTTGAAGAAGCGATCAAGCTGCAAAAGCTGCTCAATGAACCATATAACATCGCCAATATCTACAACAACATCGGCATCACGCTCGCCGACCAAGGCGAGTATGCCAAGGCAGAAGAAGCGCATAGACGCGCCCTGGATACATCCATTGAATTTGGTTTTTACCGAAACTCCATCGCCTCCTTAAACAATCTCGGCGCCCTCTACTTTAAGATGGGAGAATGGAGCAAGTCCATCGAATTCTATGAGCAGGCGATAGCAAAAAGCGAAGAAAACAACTTTAACGATGGGCTCATCCACTCCTACAGCAACCTGGGTGAGCTTTACGAGAAACAAGGCGAGCTGAATCTGGCCTATGATCTCTGCTTTAAAGGGCTGGAGCTGCTTCCCAATGTGAATGACCAATACATCAAAGCAGACCTCTATGGAAACATCGGCAGCGTGCTCACCAGGATGCAAAAGTTTAAGGAAGCATATCCCTACCTCAGCGAAAGCCTGGACTTTTTCAAGAGCATCAACGCAGGAGATAAGATAGTGGAAGGCTATCAAAAACAGGCCTATTACTTCATCCTGTCGCACAGCAATGAAAGCGCAGACTACTACATCAATGAATCCTTGAAGATGGCTACAGAGCAGAATAGCAGCAAAGAAATCGGCCAAGCTTACTATCTGAAGGCGTTGCTGGAAAAGAAGAATCCGGAAGTAGCCAGAGAACACCTCAACGAAGCACTGCGCTACTTTATGCAAACCAATGAAGACTATAAGCTTTCATTGGCCTACTATGAACTGGCACAGGTGCTTTTTGAGCTGGAAGATTGGGAAAAGGCATTGGAAATCCTGAAGAACAACAAGAAGATCATCCAGCGCTTTGGCTCCATTAAGCTACTGGAACAAAACGACATCCTCAGCCAAAAGATTTCACGTGAATACGCCGCCCAGATGCAGGATATGAAGTTTGAAGAAAACCTGCTCAATCAGTTTTATGAAATCACGCAAAAGCTCAATACCATCAGTGATCTTGACCTGTTGATTGAGCAATCTTTGGATAGCCTGATCGAGCTTTCGGATGCCAGCGGCGGTATTCTCGTACTCCATACCGGCACGCAGGTGCCTGATAACTGGGATTATAAGATATTCCGCAACATTTCCCCAGAAAGCAAACTACGCGAGAACCTCTTGGAACTCTGCAGCGAAGTGTATAAGAATAACGAGGTTATTGACCTAAAGCAGCCTCATTTTGCACCTTCTTTCAACAACCTCATCTGCATCCCGCTCTCCATCCGCAACAACGTCCTGGGTGTGGTACTGCTCTTCACCACGGCAGGTTCATATTACTTCCCGGAGCGTATCATCAACCTGCTCAATGCCTTGGCAAATCAGGTGATCGTGATCATCGAAAACGTGCGCAATGCAAACCTGGAAAAGGCTCACGCCATCATCAGAGAGCAACTGAACGCCGCCAATCAATATGCCAATATCATCGGCAACAGCCCTCAGATGGAGAAGATTTTTGAGGTGATAGACAAGGTGAAGGATACGCCGACATCGGTGCTGTTGGAAGGGCCGAGCGGAACGGGTAAGGAGCTGATCGCCCGTGCGTTACACTACACCAGTAACCGCAGAAACAAGAAGTTTGTGGCCCAATACTGTGGTGCTTTACCGGAAACACTGCTGGAAAGCGAGCTTTTCGGTCACGTGAAAGGCTCCTTCACAGGTGCGATCAACGATAAGAAGGGGCTGTTTGAGATCGCCGATGGCGGCACCTTCTTCCTGGATGAGATTGCCGACATCAGCCCCTCCACGCAGGCCAAACTCTTGCGCTTTTTACAGGAAGGCGAGGTGAAGAGAGTGGGAGCCACCAAGACCGAAAAGGTAGATGTGAGAGTGGTTTGCGCCACCAATACCTCCCTGATGGATAGGGTGAATAAAGGTGAATTCCGCCTCGATCTATACTATAGGCTCAACGTGGTGCGCATCGAGGTGCCACCTCTGTCAGCACGTGAGGGAGACATCCCGCTTTTGGCGATTCACTTCCTTGATAAATACACCAAGCGGATAGGCAAAGAAGTGCATGGCATCACGGACGAAGCCATGAAGATCTTGGAGCAATTTAATTGGCCCGGAAACGTGCGCCAACTGGAAAATGAGATCGAAAGAGCGGTGACCCTCGCCGAGCCGGGCTCCTCAATCAAACCTACCGACTTCTCAGACGAAGTGCACCACTTCATGGAAAACATGCGCATGCTGGATATGTTGGACAGCAAGAAAACGCTCAAGGAAGCCATCGAGGAACTGGAAAAGACGATGATCAGCCAGTGCATGGAAGAATGTGATTGGAACCAGACTCAAGCCGCCAAGGAACTGGGGCTTTCCCGCCAAGGTCTGATCAAGAAACTGGCACGCTACAACCTTAATAAAGAGGACGCATGACCAAAGAGAGCAACGAAAAGACAGCAGCTTTTGTAAACAGTTTAGATTTTGTGGCTCTGGATATCGAAACCACAGGCTTGGACAACGAGAAGGATGAGATAATCGAGATCGCTGCGCTCCGGTTTTCTGGGGGTCAGATTTCGGATAGATTCCAGAGCTTTGTCAGGCCCGGCAAGCAGGTTCCCAAGTTTATCCAGCATCTCACCAAGATCACTGCTGCTGAGCTGAAAGAAGCGCCATCATTGGACATCGTGCTCACGCAACTCGGCGAATTTGTGCAAAATAAGATCATCGTGGGGCACAACATCAGCTTTGACCTCGGCTTCATCAACCGACAACTGATCAATAGAAACCTGAGTCCTTTTCAGAACACTCTCTGGGACACTCTGGAACTTTCGAGAATCTACCTTCCTTACACCTTGGATCATTCATTGAATAGCGTGTGCAACTTCTTGGAAATAGAGCTCACAGACGCTCATAGAGCCGATGCAGACGCCACCGCTACCGGTGAAGTGATGTTAGCCTTGGCGGCTCATATCACAAATCATTATAGCCTACTCACCAACGCCCGCCTCTATCAGCTTTGCAAGCAGGCTCAGATCGATAACTTAATTGGCGACTTCCTCTATACTTTGATAGAATGGCAGCGCAAAAACTTTGGTGCCACAAAGCTCTCTCCGCCGCCCAACGACAGGGTCAACGTGATTGAACACGTGGTGGAAAGCAACCAAAAGATCGAGATGGAGGACTTCTTTGGCATCGGTGGACTGCTGCATAAGCAGTTTGAGAACTATGAGTTCCGCGAGGGGCAGTTGCAGATGGGTAAGCTGGTGAAACGGGCTTTTGCTGAAGATAAGCATTTAGCAGTAGAAGCAGGCACAGGCGTGGGGAAATCCTTTGCCTATCTGGTTCCAGCTATCGGCCATACCCTCAACTCCGAAGGCGCTGTTGTGATCTCCACCAACACCAAAAACCTGCAAGAACAGCTCTTCTTCAAAGACCTGCCGCTATTGAAAGACATTCTGCCCCAATCCTTCAAAGCTGTATTGGTGAAAGGGCGGGAAAACTACATCTGCCAAAGACGCTGGGAAGCAATGCTACGGGAGCAGACCGAGGGACTAAGCCCATGGGAAGCAAGGTCATTGCTCTACCTGTTTGTCTGGAAGCTGCAGACCATCAGTGGCGATGTGAGCGAGAATTCATCCTTTGACCGCAAGCGTTCCAGCCTCTTCTGGCACAAGATCAATTCGGATCGCTACAGTTGCATGGGCAGAAGATGTCCCAAAGCCAACGACTGCTATGTGATGACCTTGAGAAAGAACATTGAGACCGCTTCCTTGGTGGTGGCTAACCACTCACTTCTGCTGGCGGATCTGCTCAATGACAACAGCACTTTGGGGCCGTATACGCATCTGGTGATCGATGAAGCGCACAACCTTCCCGCCTCCGCTGCCAGCCATTTGGGCATCGAAATCAGCAACGCCGAGCTTACCAACAACTTCAATCAACTGGCCTATGGAACGAAGAAACGCAGCGGGTTTTTGACACAAACGCAGCTTAACCTAAATAAAGCCATCATCACAGATGCAGCAAAGAACCACGCCACGCAGGTCGTCAAGATGCTAAATGAGGACGTGGACAACCTGAAGGATGCCAGCACAGAGCTCTTTAACGAGGTCGGAATCAAGCTGCAGAGCGACAACAACTACGGCAAGCTGAGGATCAAGAATGTGGCTGACTTCTCCGCCATGTTTGCTAAGCTCAACAAGCTGATCGATCATTACCGGCAGTTGATGAAGGACTTGCAGGCGCTCCAAAACATCTATTCCACCTTCAATGCCAAGCAGATTCATGGCTATGTCGATACGGTAGACTATCTTTCTTCCACCTTCAAGCGCTTTAGCGAGGTTGAAGAGAAGCTGCTTTCCATCCAAAACCCCAATCTGGAAGACTACGCCCTCTGGCTGAGCTCAGAATACTCATCGGATCGCAAAAACCCCAATTCCTCCATCAGTTATGCGCCTGTGGAGGTCTCCGGACTGCTCAACAACCTCTTGTATAATAACATCGAAAGCATCGTCTTCACTTCTGCCACCTTGGCGATTCGTGGCTCCTTCAAATACTTCCATAACCAGAGCGGCTTGAACCTGATCGAAGAGGACAAACTGCAATCCGAAATAGTAGATTCTCCCTTCGATTACAACTCCCAATCCAAGCTGATGATCAGCAGTTTCTTACCGGAGCACAAGGATAGATTCTTCATGAACCAAGCCCTGAGCTGCCTGCAACAGATATTGGGAGCCACAGACGTGGGCACCATGATGCTTTTCACCTCTTACAAAGACCTAAATAGCGTCTATGAGCACCTGGATGACGAGCTTTACAAGAAAGGACGCCCCTTCTTTGCCCAAGGAAAGGTCGGCACCCGCACCTCCATCCTGGATGAGTTTAAACGGCATCAAAACGCCGTGCTCCTAGGAACCAGCTCCTTCTGGGAAGGCGTGGACATCCAAGGCGAATCGCTATCCCTGCTTATCCTCTTCAAGCTGCCATTTCTGGTGCCCAGCGAGCCCATCGTGGAGGCATATATAGACAAGCTGGAGCGCGAAGGCAAGGACTCCTTCATGCACTACATGCTGCCCAACGCACTCCTGCGTCTGCGGCAGGGCTTCGGACGACTGATCCGCAGCAAAACCGACAGGGGCGTCGTGCTTATCATGGATTCACGCGTCACAAACAAGCGCTACGGCAGCTTCTTCAAACAAGTTTTGCCCACCAAAAGCTTGGAATTGAAGAGCGAACTCGAACTCCTCAACGAAATCACCGCCTTTTTTGCAAAATCATAAAGGGAGGCTACCATCAATTACAGCCATCTTGCCCAAGAAGCGTTTGCAGACCTGATCGATGCAGACCGCTTCAGATTTGACGAACCCATGCACCTACACACCAGTTTCAAGATCGGAGGCCCCGCCCAGCTCTACGCTCTGCCCGCCTCGCAAGCTGAGATCATCCGCCTGCTTCTCTTTGCCCTGCAGAACAATATCCCTTGGATGGTGGTGGGCAAAGGCTCAAACTTACTGGTCAGTGACGCTGGCATCTCCGGTCTGGTAATCAGCACCGATGCCTACACCAGGCTCACCAAAGACGAAAACTACATCTCAGCCTTCTGCGGCGTCAGCCTCAGAGAACTCTGTGACTTTGCCCAAGAAAACGGGCTCTCAGGACTGGAATTTGCCTCAGGCATCCCAGGTTCCGTCGGTGGAGCAGTATTTATGAATGCCGGCGCTTATGGAGGCGAGATCAAGGACGTCCTCTACTGCAGCAAAGCCTTCAATCCCGTGGTGGAATCCCTCACCTCCACCAGTCCGGTGCTGCACATCAAAGCGGAAGAGCATGACTTTGGCTATCGAACCAGTGCCTTCCATCGCAAAGGCTGGTTTCACCTAAGCAGCGTCTTCAAGCTCGAATATGCAGACCCTGCCCAAATCAAAGCCAGAATGAATGACCTGCACGAACAGCGCTGGAGCAAGCAACCTATGGACTGCCCCAGCGGCGGCTCCACCTTCAAAAGACCGGAAGGCTACTTCGCCGGAAAGCTGATCCAGGATTGTGACCTGAGAGGCTACAGCATAGGCGGAGCGCAGGTCTCGGAAAAGCATTGCGGCTTCATCATCAACAAGGGCGGTGCCACAGCCAAGGACGTAAGCGACCTGATAAAACACATCCAAACCACTGTTTTTGAGCGCTTTGGAGTGGAGTTGCAGACGGAAATCCGCAAAGTGGGCAGGTGGTGAAATCTAAACGCCGTAGCACCATCACCGCTCCCCTGTTCTTCGGCCTCGCCATCCTGATTTTGTGGCAGATAGCCAGCGAGAGAGCTTGGATCGGCTTTTGGGTGCTGCCTTCTCCGGAAGATGTGGTGAATGTATTCATCCAGCAACCTCAACTGATCTGGACTCACCTCAAACCCACTCTCTATGCCAGTTTGGCCGGACTGCTCATCGCCTTTGTCTTAGGGATAATCTGCGCCATCTTCATGCACGGCTTTTCCTGGTTTAAAAACATGATCTACCCCTATTTAGTGATCTCGCAAACCATCCCCATCATAGCGATTGCACCGCTGCTGGTGCTCTGGTTCGGCTTTGGGATTGCCGCCAAAGTGTTCACTGTGACCTTAGTCTGCTTCTTCCCCATCTCTTTGGGCTTTTTTGATGGACTCAAGCAAGTGCCCGCGGAGCAGATCCAACTGCTCAAATCCATGGGCGCATCCAAGTTGGAGACATATCGCCTCCTCATGATTCCGGCTGCATTGCCATCACTTTTTACCGGTTTGAAACTGGCTGCAACCTACAGCGTGATGGGTGCTGTATTTGGTGAATATTTGGGCGGAAACGCCGGCCTCGGGATCTATATGACCAGAGCCACCAAGAGCTTCCAAACCGCCCACGTCTTTGCCGTGATCATCACCATCAGCGTGCTCAGCATGGCGCTCTTTGGCATCGTTGCCCTGCTGGACAGACTCTTCCTGGGTTGGAACTACCGCAAGCAAGCGGAGTACGAAGACCCCGCCTGATTGCAGGTATCACTCTCTCCTCTATTTCATCAACATCATCTTGGACGCTTTCTGATATCCCGGTGCAGTCATCTTGATCAGATACACACCGCTGGACAAGATGCGTCCTCTGCTGTCCTCTCCATCAAAGACCCGTTTATAGTTGCCGGTGTCATGGTATTCATTGATCAGGGTTCTCACCAATTGGCCTCTGATATCGAAGATTTCCAACCTCACCTTACCAGGTTCTTTTACACTGTAGCTGATGGTAGTTATTGGATTGAAAGGGTTGGGATAGTTCCCATGTAAACCAGTAACTATCGGCACCTGCGATTCACCGCTTCCTTGCAACAAAACAAAGTTTAAGGTAGTAAAGAGCCCTTGACCAACCACCACGTTTTCCACAGTGGTAACATCAAATCCCTTGGCAGAAGCCTTTATCGTGCGGTTTCCCACAGGAACCAAGAGGTTGAATTCTCCCAATGAGTTTGCCGTGGTAAACAACCTACCATTGCTCACAGTCGCCCCGGCAATGATCCGACCATCTTTGCTCTTCACCACGCCAATTACCCTTCCGGTTCTGACGTGGTTTGTGAGAGTGCTTGAGAAACGGGGCAGAGAAGTCGTGCTGTCAGCATAAACGGCTCTGACCGCCCAACAATAGTCCCCATCGGGGAGTGTAAGCCAACTTGTATCGGTGACCCTGAAAGCATTGCCAGCCTCTGGGATCAATTCAACCCAGGTGGCTTGGTTTTGCTCCTGACCTGCCCTCAACCTGTAAACCTGGTATCCGCTTGGCTCCACACCTTTTCTTCTCTCAGCCATCCATGACACTTCCACAGCGTCATTGTCTTCATTTACTGTAGCCAACACGCCAGATGTCCCAAAGGGATAAACCATGACCTCAAAGCCTGGAGTCCGATTGTTATCCGCAAACTCATCACCAGCCATCTCCACTACGGCATAGATGCTCATTTCGCCTACGCTGGTAGGAGTCCAAGCAACCACCACATCCAAGCTCTGCATACTACTGATAGGAGGCCCAGCAACACTGGCCAAAACCTCTTCATCCGGCCCCACGAGTTTCACACTGTAACTAGCCTGATCCTCGCTACCAAAGTTTCTGATGCGAACCGTGTGGTTTGAGACACTACCCACGGTGACACTGCTGTCGCCTACAAGGTGTAAAGCAGCCAGTTCATTATCATATGAATCTGCATTGAATATAAAGCTGGCTTGAGGAAATCTCCCGGTGAGCGTGCTGTTGGGAGGGTTGAACGGGTCTATATCTCTGAGATTCGAAATAGCAACACGGGAACGACCGTCACCTGCAATCTGGCCTTTAAACTGGTTATTTCTATCATAGGATGATGATTCCCAGGGACGGAAGAAAATCATCACCAAGTTTCCACCTGTGTGCACATAGGGTGTCTGGAAATCTATGATGATGTTGTTTTCGCCTGTTGGATACGATATATCCCCGTCGTAGACCAAAGTCATCTCGGAAGCGGGGATAAAGCCGGCGCTCAGGTCGTTTTCATATGTATTACCCAGAAAGATTTTGGTTGGTTTGAGCAGCCCATTTCGAAACTTGTTGCAGAGAACCATGGAAGATATGGTTCCGCTTACAAACCCCAGCTCTTCTGACAGGTAAAGTGATTCGCAGATGGATGATCGGTAGACGAAATTCATGGGCATATAATCAAATCTATCTCCAATACCGATGGTAACTGTTTGGCTGCCTGCAGGTTGGACATTAATTTTCATGGGCTTTGTTTGGTTGTTTGGTTCCAATTCATCACCTGGAAGTTCCACTTTAGCATAGATTTCAATTTGGCCTTCAATGTTTGGCATCCAAGGGATTACCACTTCGGCGATGGCACCGCTATCGATAGGCGGGCCATTCACTTCCCCCAGCTCTGTGCCATTAATCTCCATCAATTTTACCTGATAGTTAGCTTGAACATTGGTGCCGCCATTTCTAACGCTTACTGTGTAGTTGGAAACTTCTCCCACTACAGGTATAGGATCGCCGCTAAGGTTTAGTGCGCAGATATCGTTTCCTGCCCAACCTTCAGCAAAATTCAGCATGATATTCGGCACACGGGTGCTGTATTGACAAACCAATTGAGATTGATAACGGTAATTCCAGACCAAGTGGTTTTCTACTCCACGATCGGTGTAACTGAACTTGGCGCGATACTCTCCGGTTGTGCCACCACTGACGGCAACCACGGCAACAATCAGATTCCCACCCGAATAGTAAAAAGGTGTGTTCAGCTCGAACACTCACCAGCCCAATTTCCTGGGAACATATTGGCCCTGTTTGACCAAGGTCGCTTGCTCAATTGCTATGTGTGGACTGGGCAAAACTGCTTCATTAGTATTTTTGAGATAGATTTTATAACGAATTGTAGAGTTGCCGGTGGCGGTACAGTCCCAAGCAATCCTGTCGATGGTGCCCACGCCACGTAACTGATCCGCTGTATAGAGGGACAGGAAACGTTCATTGTGGGATATCATGTTGAAAGGATCATTTTGAGACATAGTGCCATCTCCAATGATGACAACACCGGCGGGCGTGACCTCCGCATCTAAATCCACATCATAGATTTCCCCGTCATAAGTAATGCGCAGGGTAGCAGATATGGGCCCGGGCGTTACACCTGTCACAACAACTGGAATTGTCACATGTTGCAGAGGCCCCAAAGACACGGGCAGATATATCGGATCAACTGAGAACTCATTTGCATTGGGACCTATAATGCTGATATCGGCCATGCTAAGATTCAAGGTTCCACCGCCCATATTGACAACCTCCACATTACGAGCAGTCGGTTTACCATAAACAGCCACATTATAGTCCAAAGTAACCGGCAACACCCTTATTTCCGGGGTTTCAGGTATCTCGCCGCAGCGCATCAAGATATTGGGAAATCCTGCAACCAAAGCCCCGGCGGGAGGTGCGGCGTGGTCTATCTCACTATAGTTTGCTATGCTACGGTTTTGTCCCGGAGTCGCTGTGCAATAAAAGTTTCTGTACATGTAATCGCTACGAACATCGCTATCACAGACGGCGATCACCAGGTTGTCTACATTATTGAACAAAAATGGAGTTTCCAGCTCGATTTCATACCAGCCGATGACAGCGGGAAAGCCCAAAAGACCTCCGAAGACCAAGGTCATTTCGCTCACTGGAATCCAATCTTCCCCATCAGCAAACTCAGTTTTATCTGTATGACCCATGTAAATCAGGATATTATCGCGATTCACGGTAGCATCCCTTCCGTTCCAGTAAAAGGCCAGCTTTTCGATGGGATGATTCTCTATATCTATCTCGGATTGAAGATAAATGCTCTGGGTGTAGCTATAGCGGGAATAGGGATATATCGGCAGCTTATAGTCCTCACTTCCATCGCCGATAGCTTTACCCGGGACGACATTGAAAGTACCTGTTTCAGAAGGCGGTGAAAAGCCCACATTATTTCTGGCTACCACATGCCATGTATGCTCCCCTGGCTCCAAACCATTGATTACGTATCGATTGCCCGGCTGATTTTCACTCACCAAAGCCCCATCAATGTATACATCATAACCACTCGCATCTGGCTCAAATACAGGAGAATAATAATTATTTGCATGTGGCAAAATCCAATCCAAGGGTTGGCCATTCACCCAGTTGTCATCAGGAGTAGGACTGATCAAATCAGGCGCAACCGGAACCTCAGTATCAGGAAATACAAGCTGAAAGGCAGGGACGATCATAACCCTATTGTTGGCTTCAGGAGGGTTGTAGAGATCGATTTCATATCCATAATTGTGACACAAAGCGGTATATTGATTGGTGTGAAAGCGTCCCCAACTCACTTCTCCAGCCATGTTGTGATTGACGGTATAGACAGCCACCACCAGGTTGTCAACGTTGTTGTAAACAAAAGGAGTATCCAGGATAAACTCTAACCACTCCCCACCTTTGGGAGGAAGATTGATGGGTGCGCCACCATGAAACACCTCGGTCAGATTGGCAATGGGAACCCAATCTGAATTGTAGGCGAAAGTGCTGCGTGTAGTATGACCCAGATAAACCTTCCAAATATGGCTGTTGTTCAGGCTGCCGTTGGTAGTGTGCCAAAAAAGATAAAACCTGAGCTTGGTGATCTCGCCTTGACGGTTGATCATAGATTGCGTATAGATCTGCTGACTATAGCTTGAATAATTGTAAGTGTAAGCCGGTATATGGTACGAGCTGGTTATTGGCTTGGCTACAGTAACCGTTGTGGCACCGAGGCCGAAAAATATCATAATTAACGCTGTTAATAAAGTTAGTCTCTTCATGGATTTCCTCCTAATTGAAACTACTAATCTCCGTTAACAAGTTTCTCTCACTTGCTTATCCCAAGAGATAAACGCCACTGGGACAATCGTAGCCGGAGCTATCTTTTGCGTCCCAAATCGCCTCTCTATCCGTCATTTTGAGTTGGCGTTCCTGCTCTGAGCTGTAGCACTCATAGCACCTAAACAAAAGCATCCCGTTTAAAAACAGGAAGCCAAGGGCAACCAATCGAAGCGTAATCATCTTTTCCTCCTTCCGTGGAAAGAACCGCATTCTGTTATTATCATGAAGCACAAACCGTTCCAATCGAGCTTGAAAATCTTAGCAATCGGAGACAGACAGATTTGTATCCCGATCTCTGGCCGGCCTCTATATTATAAGTGTCCAAAATGCCAAAATTGAGATGCTGGAAGCACTACTTTTTTTGGTTTTGAAGAATTTTTTAATCTCCCGGACTGTGAAATCTGGCCTATCTGATTTGGTAGCTATGTGTTAGAAGCATGATGACAATCTCAAAATAATCTTATCCCTTAGGCCAGCGGCTTTGCAGGACATGACTTTTTCTTTCTTCCGCTCTTACAGGTTCGTACCCTCTTGGCCCTTACTTACCCGCCCGGTGATACGCCGGAGATACTCGGGTTTTTCCCGAGAGGCACCGAGTAATCACCGGGCGGCTAAGCAAGGAAGAGGTAGGAAGACAATATGGTTTTTCCTTATTTTAGGCAGGGTCTTGGCTGCCACCCACCTTAGATCCTCCCTTATTAGACAAAGGAGGATTTAGGGAAGAAGGCAGGGACACGAAGCAAAAATATCAAAAAAAGCTAACACTGTTTCTGCTACAGCTAACGACTTGTAATAAAATCAGTTACCTCCTGTATGTTGATCCTTTTCTACAAGTAAAAAGCGAGAAAAAGCTTTAAAAAGTCATTTTGTGCTTGACACAAACCATGGGTTGTCACAAGTTAGACACGGAAAGTCATTTTATGTCATTTAAAGTCAAAACAAGTGAGAGAAAGCAATGCTTAAACAAAAACAGTACAAACGATTAAGGCACAGGAAACTGGGGCCTCTAAAGGGATGGAGCCATGATGTCCGGACAATTTATTGGCTATTTTGAAAACGCTGTCCACAAGGGCAGAGTGATCATCCCGGCTGCCTTCAAAAAGAAGTTTTCGGATGCAGCGCTGCGGACTGTGGTCATCACTTTGGGGCCACTCAATACGCTGGCTGTCTTCCCTTTAGACTGCTGGAACAGTTTTTTGCAAGTCTTGGCTGAAGGCGACGAGGATGATCGGGAATTGCGCACCCAACTGATTGATTTCGCTATAGCGGAACAGGAGTTGGAAGGGCCCGGGCGCATCCGCATCCCTGAGGATTTGCTTGAAGAAGCAGGCATCAAGGATAGCGTGGTGATCAAAGGCGAGCTGCACTACATCTCCCTTTGGAACCCGGAAGAATTTTATGAAAACCGTCGCTTGAAAAAAGAGACGCACCGCAAGAAATATACTACTGGTCACTATCAAAGGACATGAATACTTACCACACTCCCGTAATGCTGCAGACCTGCATCGAGCACCTCAAATTGAGGCCAGGTGGCGTGTATGTGGATGCCACTTTGGGTGCGGGAGGCCACACTTTGGCCATGGTTCAGGCTTGTCCCCAGATCACGGTTTACGCCTTTGATCGGGATGCAGACGCCATCGCTGAAGCGGGCAAAAACCTGAAGGATTATCCGCAAATGCAGTTCATTCAGGCACCATTTTCCAACCTGCGGACTGAGCTTGCCCTGCGCAGAGTGTCCTCTGTAGATGGAGTGCTTTTTGATCTGGGAGTTTCCAGCCACCAGCTTGATGAAGCGGAGCGTGGCTTCAGTTTTGACAAAGAGGCATCCTTGGATATGAGGATGGATGGCGGCCAATCTCTCACTGCCGCCGAGATCGTAAATGACTATCCAGAGCAGGATTTGGCTCATATATTTAAAGCATATGGTGAAGAAAAGCAGGCTAAGAGAATGGCAAAAGCTATCTTGAAAGCACGCAGTAAAGCTCCCCTTGGCACCACTACAGAACTGGCCAAAGTGGTGGAAAGCGTTGCGGGAGTAGGATATCGAGATTCATTAAAGGCCAAAATGAGAGTTTTTCAAGCTTTGCGCATTGCTGTAAATCAAGAACTCACACAATTTGAAACCGCTCTTCCGGATGCCATAAATCTGTTGAAGCCAGCGGGAAGAGTGT
This sequence comes from Candidatus Cloacimonadota bacterium, assembly GCA_029561955.1. Lineage (GTDB taxonomy): Bacteria > Cloacimonadota > Cloacimonadia > Cloacimonadales > Cloacimonadaceae > UBA3900. Next base: position 34,674 of record JAKQWO010000075.1, on the reverse strand, counting down.
TGGTGCTCTCCTATCATTCATTGGAAGACAGGATCACCAAAAACATATTTAAAACTCTGGCCAAAGGATGTATTTGCCCGGTGGAGCAGATCATCTGTACTTGCGGCTTGAAGCCTGTGCTCAAGGTGCTCACCGCACGTCCGCTTTGTGCCAGCGAAGAGGAACAAAACCAAAACACACGCAGTCGCAGTGCCAAGCTGCGGATTGCAGAAAAACTAAAGGGAGACCCACGATGAAAGGCAGATTTGTAATACTTTTGGTGATCGCACTTCTATTCTTCTATCTTGATTTTGCCAATAAGAGGAAGATCTTGGTCTACACTCAGACCATCGATCAGATCGAGAAAAGCATCAACGCCACCAAGAATATCAACACGGAATTGATGGTGGAATACGATGATCTTTGCAGCCCGGACAACATCTCAAACTTGGTGAGTGTGGAATTGCAACAATCCGAACTGGCCAAGGGCAAAGTGGTCTATGTGCAAGAGCCTAACGAGAAGACAGAAACCTCGTCCTATTGCATCGTAGACTTGATCTCCACCAAGGCTGAAGCGAGCCAGGTTCAGATAATCCCGGATTGATGCATGCAAAGTAGATATCGTTTATTGGCTGGGATTTTTCTGCTGATTGCAGTAATCTGGACAGTATATCTTTTCAGTTTGCAGGTATTTAACCCTATCGATCTCAAGAGCAGGATCGCAGGACGCTATATACCTCGGAAAGATATTTTGATCCCAAATCGAGGGCCAATTTACGATGCAAATGGGAGCCTCTTGGTGAGCAGCATCCGCTATTATCAGGTGGATATAGACCGAGCGTCTGTAAGCAGATGGGCAGAGCGCAAAAAAATCGAGCCGAGCGAAGCCTATGATATTGTAGCGGACTTGATCTCCAAAAACAGCTCCCTGAGCAAAGAAGCGGTACTCAAGAGACTGAATATCAACAAGAAGCTCACCTCCATCCAGATCAGCAACAAGATCAAGGAAAGTGAGCTTGACCGTATCATCAAAGCCTTTGACGCAGATGGTGTGGTGGGATTGTCGCACAGCTTTGCCTCCATGAAACGCATCTATTCCAAGGATATAGTGGCAGCACGGCTTTTGGGTTCGGTCAGAGCCGAATCTGATGGATACGATCCGCTCACGCAGAGTAAATCCATCTATAAGCTCTCCGGTATCTGCGGACTGGAATCCACTTATAACGACCTTTTGGCGGGCGAAAACGGCTGGAGAGAGTATGTGGAAGATGCCAATCATCAACGTGTTCCCTATCCCAACCTGAAAGAAAAAATGCCGGTAAATGGGCTGGGAATCAGGCTCACCATAGATTCCGGCTTGCAGGAGCTGATCGAGAAAGAGCTGCGCGAGGGTTTGGTGAAATACAGCGCCAAAAACGCCGGTGCGGTGGTGATGGACCCCAAAACGGGCAGAATTTTAGCTATGGCAGGAGTCTCGCACGACGACAGATCGGTGGACCCCAATCTGGTGAGGGTGAGGGCAAATATCCCCTCCAGCTTTATGTTTGAGCCCGGTTCCACGATGAAGCCACTCACCATGTTGGCAGCCTTGGATTATAAAGTGGTGCGTCACAACGAGCTCATCCCCTGCGGCGTATATCAGGTGGGACGCAGAAGAATCAGCGACACACACAATTATGGCTCGCTCACACCCATGGGCATCATTGCAAAATCAAGCAACGTCGGCGTGGCCAAATTGGCAGAACGCATCGGCAACAGACGAATGTATGAAAAGTTTATCTCTTACGGCTTTGGCCAAAAAACCGCACTGAATCTACATGGGGAAACGAGTGGCATCTTTGCCAAACTCGCCAATTGGGATGGCTTCACGCTTCATTCCATCTCTTTTGGGCAAGCAATCAGCGTCACGGCTCTGCAGCAGGCGGTCGCTTTTGCCGCTATCGCCAATGGAGGCAAGATGATGAAGCCGATGTTGGTGGACGCTTATGTGGATGAAAAGGGCAACGTGGTGGAGCAATTTGAGCCCACCGTGATCAAGCAAGTGGCCAGCAAAGCTGCTGCAGATACGGTGCTTAGCTATCTGCAAGCTGTGGTGGATCACGGCACGGGCAGACACATCAAGATGGATTACATCTCTCTGGGTGGCAAGACGGGAACAGCTCAGAAAAACGTGGAGGGAACACGTGGATATTCCAGCGGTAAATACACTTCCGTCTTTGCTGGAACCTTTCCGATAGAAGACCCGCGCATGGTGGTGGTGGTGTTTTATGACGAGCCTGCGACCGGCTATCACTATGGCAGCACAAGTGCCGCTCCCACCTTTAGAAAGATCGTGGAATCAATCCTCTCTATGCCCGGTTGTGATGCGATCGCCTTCAATGATAGATTGATGCAGGCCTCGCTTGTGATGCCGGATTTGAAGGGCAAGCATATTTCTGAGGCTAAGAACATTTTAAGCCGTCATGGCTTCCAATATAAGGTGGAGGGTTCTGATACTTTAAACATCGTGGTGGATCAATTCCCAAAGCCAAATGTAGCGGTGGAACCTGGGCATCCCATCACCATCAAAGTGGGACATAGAGCATCTTCAAGCCCGCAAGAGGTGCCCAGCGGAACCATGCCCAAACTGGTGGGTATGACGCTGCGTAAAGCGTTGAGAACGGCCTCTGCACACAATTTGATGCTCAATATCAGGGGCTCGGGCATCGTGAAAAGCCAAAGCATCAGCCCCGGAGAAAAGATCTACCCAAATAGCACTTGTATTGTAGAGGCATCTCTATGAAGATTGGCGAGATAATAAAGCTTTTCACCGCTCATGACCTTCAACCAAAAGGCTATAATCTGGATCAGAGCCAAGAAATCCAGGGCACACCTATCACGGATAACCGCATGGTGGGCAGCGGGGATATCTTTATCGCAATCAAGGGCTTAAGCTTTGACGGACATAATTTTATCGAGCAGGCAGTCTCCCAAAAAGCGGCACTCGTGGTGGGCACAGCAGAACCTCAGGTCACCTGCAGCTACATCAAAATCTCAGATAGCCGTAAAGCCGCAGCATTACTGGCTGGTTTATACTACCAAAATCCCTCTTCCAGCTTCAGACTCATCGGCGTAACAGGCACAAACGGAAAGACCAGCACCTCCCTGGTCATCTTTTCTGCTCTTAGAAGCCTGGGGCTAAAAGTCGGCTGGATAGGCACCTTGGGATATAAGATCAACGATGATCACTATGAAACCAAGCACACTACACCCGATATCATGGAGCTCAACCGTATCTTGGCCTCTATGAGAGACGCAGAAGTGAGCTACGTGATCATGGAAGTATCCTCGCATGCTATTGCTTTGGATAGGGTTTACGGCCTGGAATTTGACCTATGTCTTTTTACCAATCTCAGCCGTGATCACCTCGATTTTCATGGAAATATGAACCTGTATTTTGAGGTGAAATCCGGGTGGTTTGACTCCGTAAGACTGGGACGGAGTGTAGCAATCGTCAATACATCAGATAGTTATGGAGCGGAGCTGGCGGAAGATTTGACCTATAGCTTGGGGTCTGTCTTCACCGTGGGACGCACCGATGCCGCATATAGGATTGAAGACCTAAAATGCGATCTGGACGGACTCTCCTTTGTCTTCAAAACCAATGAAGGTGGAATCACCTTGCGAAGTGGGCTGATCGGTGAATTCAATGCCACCAATATCGCCATGGCCGCTGCGGCGCTGCATCTGATGAGCTTTGATCTGAGGGACATCCAAAAGGCGATCTATGCGGCGAAAACAGTTCCCGGACGCATGCAGAGTGTAGCAAACGACAAGGGCATCGGCATTTATGTGGATTATGCCCACACGCCGGATGCGATCGAAACGGTGTTAAAGACAGCGCGTGGGCTGCCTCATAACAAGGTTTTGTGCCTCATGGGTGCGGGTGGCGATCGGGATAAAGGCAAGCGGCCTCTGATGCTGAGTTCCGCACTCAGGCACTCGGATTTTGTCATCATTACAGACGATAACCCGCGCAGTGAGAACCCCGTTAGTATCATCGCTGACATCATTAGCGGCTCGCATCTTGACTTGCCATGGTGGATCATCAGAGACCGGGCTTTGGCTATTCAGGCCATCTTAAGCCTGGCAAGCCCGCAGGACATCGTAGTGATTTGTGGTAAAGGACACGAAACCTATCAGGAAATCGAAGGGCAGAGGCATCATTTTGACGATGTGGAGACAGTTAATCAGTATTTGAAGAGCAAGGTAGAGCCTGATCCTCAGGCTCTGAGCCTGCCTCTTGATGCAACCATGCTCAAGGTCATCTTGGGGATCCCACATCAGGAAGAGGAAACAGGCTATCACCCTCCTCGCAGTTACCAATACATTTCCACCGACAGCCGCAATCTCAAGCCGGGCTCTGTGTTCTTCGCTCTCAAAGGGCTCAATTTTGATGGCCATTCCTTCCTGAGTGAAGTCCTCAAGGATGAGAGCAATTTCGCCATTGGTGAGCGTGCTCTGGAGGCGAAGAACTATCATCAGGCTGCCTCTTCCATCAAGGCTTTGGCCGCCGTGCATAGCAAGTATATCGGCATGTTTCCGCTTTACAAGATCGCCCTCACCGGCAGCACAGGCAAGACCAGCACCAAGGAAATCTTGGCAAATATCCTCAGCAGCGAAGCGCCCACACTCAAGACAAGCGCTAATGAAAACAATATCATAGGCTTATGCAAAACCATCCGCAGGGTTAAACCTCAGCACCAATACGGTGTCTTTGAGCTGGGAACCAACCATTTTGGCGAGATTCCACAGATGATGGAAACACTGCATCCCAATGCCGGTGTCCTGATCAATGTCGGCCCTTCGCATCTGGAACACTTTGGCTCTGAGGATGGTGTGTTCAGGGAAAAGAGCGTTATCTTGGATCCCAATATGCAGCTACGGCTTTATGATGGAGATGATGCGAGGTTTGCCAGATACGCTGCCAATTCCATCGGAGTGGGCTATGGTGAGCAAAGCAGATATCGGATCACAGAGGTGAAGGAACGCCCTGAGGGTCAAAGCTTTAACTTAGCTGGGCACAGCTTTGAAGTGCCAAGCAAGATGCCGCACTTTGTGCTCAATGCTTCCTTTGCCATCGCTTTGGCCTTGGAGAAGGGCATCAAGCCTGAGGTCATCCAAGCTGGATTGATGCTCCCTCTCGACCTGCACCACCGCATGGAAACGGACTTTATTGACGACAGGATTTTGATCTCGGATTGCTACAATGCCAATCCCGTCTCCATGCGCAAAGCTCTGGAATACTGGCAAAGCCTCAAGCCGGGAAAACCGCATCTGGCCTTCTTGGGCGACATGCTTGAGCTGGGAGATATGGCAGTGACCTATCATCAGATGATTGGCGCCATCTTAGCGGAGTCAGAAGTGGATGGACTCTACACCGTGGGTGAACTGAGTCAGCATTATCAACCGCTTGAATCACAAATAGATAGCCTTCACTTTCAGAATGTGGATGACTTGATCATAAACTGGGCTCAGGTGCGGATTCCAGCCGACTCCGTGATCCTAGTGAAAGCTTCCAATGGCATCAAACTGGCAAAACTGCTGCCCTACTTGGGTAAAGGAGAATAAGTGCTCTATCATCTACTCTTTCCCTTGGCCAAATATAGCATCATGTTCAACGTGTTTCGCTATGTGACCTTCCGCTCGATTGGCGCATTTATCACCTCTCTGCTGCTGTCTTTAGCTTTGGGGCCTTGGTTTATCAGGCAACTGAAGCTTGTGAAAGCCGTGGAGACCATCGACGAGGATGCACCGGAAAAACACAGCATCAAAGCTGGAACTCCCACCATGGGTGGCATCATCATCCTCAGCTCGCTGCTCATTTCCTCATTTTTATGGAACGACCTAGGAAACAACTCCATCCTGATGATGTATCTAACCACCGTCTGGCTGGGTGTTTTGGGCTTTTTGGATGACTACTTGAAAAACTTTGTCAAAGCCAAGAAGGGCTTGGTGCCCAAATATAAGCTCTGGGGACAGATCAGTGTGGCTCTATTTCTCACTTTAGCCATCTATTACGGTGCTAAAGACGGCTCCCATGTCTCCGCCCTGCAGATACCTTTTTTGAAAAACATATATCTCGAGCTGGGTATCTTCTTTATCCCCTTCACTTTGTTCTTCATCGTGGGGACCTCAAATGCAGTCAATCTCACCGATGGCTTGGACGGCCTGGCCTCCGGGGTGATGATCGCTTCTGCATTGGGACTGGGCGTAATGGCCTATCTCAAAGGAAACTATGTGGCGGCAAAATACCTGAATCTGGAATTTATCTTCTCAGCGGGTGAGCTTACCGTCTTCATCGCAGCGCTGATAGGCACGCTCATCGGTTTTTTGTGGTTCAATTCCTATCCCGCACAAGTGTTTATGGGCGATACCGGCTCGCTCACAATAGGCGGAGTCCTGGCCGTGATCTCCATCGTCTTGAAAGAGCAGATCTTCTTCATGATCATCGGCTCGATCTTCATCTATGAAACCCTGTCTGTGATCATCCAGCGCTCTTGGTTCAAATACACCAAGAAACGTTTCGGCGCAGGAAGACGTGTGTTTCTCTGCGCTCCCGTCCACCATCATTACGAACTCAAGGGCTTGCATGAATCCAAGATCGTGATCCGCTTTTGGATCGTCGCTATCCTCTTGGTGGCGATTGGACTCAGCACGATAAAGCTTCGATAGGCAAGGAAGATTAGCGATGTTTGACACCGATATCCGATACGCAGTGCTGGGCTTGGCAAGAAGTGGAATCGCCGCCGCTTACAAGATCCGCAAGCTGGGTGGAACCGCCTTCCTGAGCGATACCAAGCCACGAGAGCAGATCGCGGAAGCAGCCAAGCTGGAAGCAAACTTTGAATGTGAATTTGGCGCTCACTCGGATCGGCTCTTAGATTTTCCTGTCTGGATCATCAGCCCCGGCATTCCTCTCACTGCTCCTATCGTCCAAAAGGGCATCAAAGCAGGTATAGAGATCATCGGTGACATCGAATTTGGCTATCGCATCATGCACAAAGCTGCCAAGATCATCGCTGTGACGGGTTCAAATGGGAAGAGCACTACCGTCAGCCTCATCCATCACTGCCTCGATGCTCTGGGGCATAAGTCCATCTTGGCAGGCAACATCGGAGACGCAATCTGCAACTACCCGATAGAAGATGCCGGCATAGATTATATCGTTTTGGAACTCTCCAGCTTCCAACTGGATACCATCCAGAGCTTCAAGGCAGATGTCGCCCTGCTGCTCAACATCACTCCGGATCATTTAGACCGCTATAAAGACTTTAATGACTACGCACAGAGCAAGATGCGGGTATTCCTAAACCAAACTGCTGAAGACAAAGCCGTGATCTGCGCAGATTCCGAGCCCATCATGCAGCGTATCCAGCAGATAAGGGCCAAGCTGCTGCGCTATTCACTCATCAGCAGTTTTCCAGTTGTGCAGGCCTGGATGGATGGTAACTATATCCAGATCGGCCAGTATCGCTGCTTGACCGATGATCTGATCATCAAAGGCCCGCACAACCACGCCAACTTCATGGCTGCCATGCTCACGATTCAGGCATTGGGCTTGGGTCTCGATGCCGCAATTGATGCAGCAAAGAGCTTCCCCGCTCTCCCCCATCGCTTGGAATATGTTGCTGAAGTGGCAGGTGTGAGCTTTTACAACGACTCCAAAGCCACCAATACCGACAGCGTGAGAAGCGCCCTCATTTCCTTTGGAAAGCCCATCAGAGTCATCATGGGTGGCAGCGATAAGGGCGAGGATTTCGGCGTATTGACAGACATCCTCAGCCAATGGGCGCTCAAGGTCTACATTTGTGGCGACACTGAAGCCAAGATGCTCCAAGCCTGGCAAGGCAAGCTACCTTTGGCCACATTCCAAGACTTTAGCGCCTGCGTGCAAGCTGCTTTCAATGAATCCCTGCGGGGAGACATCGTGCTGCTTTCACCTGCAGCCGCCAGCTTTGACAGGTTTCAAAACTATCAGCATCGGGGCGAAGTCTTCAAACAAATCGTTCAATCTCTGGTGTCGAACCATGAAAAGAAATAGCTCAAATCAACACATCGTCACTTACGACCGGATACTGTTAGGTTGCTATATCTTGCTGTGCGGAGTGGGTTTATATATGATGATGAATATCGCTTCAAACCAAAACGAGCCGACCTACATCCGCAATCACATCATCTTCCTAACCGTCTCCATCATCTCCACCCTAATCGTGTTCAGGTTCCCTAATATCGGCAAAATGAAGTGGTTACCCATGACCCTCATCGCAATCTCCATTGTCTTGCTGATAGTGGTGTTGATAGCTGGCAAGACCGCAAAGGGCGGCACGAGGGCTATCCGCTTTATGGGCATAGGATTCCAGCCCAGCTTTTTAGCCAGAGTGGCTCTGATCTTCCTCTTTGCAGACCACTTTTCCAAAAAGCAAGAAGCCTTGGCGACTTCATACTTCAAGGGGCTGATCCAAAACTTTTATCCCCTGATCATCATCACCGGTATCATCTATTTTTTGATCTATATAGAGCGCCACCTCAGCACCATCGTCATCAATGCAGCCACCTTGTTGACCCTCACCGTCTATGCTGGAATCCGCTATCGATATGTATTTATCTTGCTTTTGATCGGGGTGTTGGGCTTTATGGCCGTTATTTCCTTTGGAGACAAATTCAGAGGTGATCGCCTTGATGCCTACAGGACCTATTTCCTGCTCACCCAATCCGAAACTGCCGAGCCCGGCCCCAGTGATTATAACGTGAGAGAAAGCATCACCGCACTTTCCAGAGGCGGATTTCTCGGAACAGGCGTAAACCGTGGCAGGGCAAAGCATTCCTACCTGCCTGAAGCGAGGACGGACTACATCTTCACCGTCATCGGCGAGGAATTGGGCTTCATCGGCGCTTTCGCTGTATTCTTTTTGCACTGTGTGATCTTCTTCAGGGCTTTCAAGACGGCAAATCAACAGGAGAACCTGTATCTGAGGCTGCTCTGTGCCGGCCTTGCTCTGAATATCTTTTACAACGTCTTGGTCAATACCGGCGTGGCGATGTCCATCATCCCCTCCACCGGAAACACTTTGCCCTTCATCAGTTATGGTGGTTCAGCACTGCTCATCGACTCTCTGAGCGTGGGCGTGATACTGAACATAGGTTCCAAGAGGAAGACGCTATGAGGCTTTTTCTGAATAATTCAGTAAGCTCTTTCCTTAAATTGAGCTTTTTGCCCCGTCACCCACTTCTTCCTTGCTTATCCGCAGGGCGATGCCATGGAGATACTCGGGAAAATCCCGAGAGGCACCGAGTAATCACCGGGCGGCTAAGTAAGGAAGAAGCAGGAGAACACGCTGGTGCTACCGCACAATTTGGGTTTATCTTTGGTTGTGGAGGCACAGGCGGACACATCTACCCCGCTTTGGCATTGGCTCATGAATTTGCTCTGGACGGTCACGCAACAATGTTCATCGGCAATGCAGACAGCATGGAAGAGCGCTTGGTGAGCCGTGAAGGCTATCCCTTCTTGGCCATTCAGGTCAAAAAGCTCAGCCGCAAGCTGCATCCCTCGCTCTTGGCCTTCCCTTTCTTCTTGGTAAACAGCATTGTCAAATGCGTCAGCCACTTGAGGAAACACCGTCCCGATGGCGTAATCTGCACCGGTGGCTATGTCTCCGGGCCGGTTGCCATTGCGGCCATCCTACTCAAGATACCACTCTATTTTCACGAAAGCAACAGCTTCCCAGGCATCACTACCAGATACTTAGCCAAGCGAACCACCATCACCTTTGTGTGTTGGGATTTTGCTTTCAAATACCTCAAAGGTGCGCCTGTGAAAATGAGCCAGATTCCCCTCATGCCCCGCAAAGCCACACAGATGGAACCTGAGGAGAAGCTGGAGCATTTCGATCGAAGCAAGCCCATCATCCTGATCACAGGCGGCTCTCAAGGCTCTTTGAAGATCAATGAGGCGATAGATCAAGCACTGGACAGCATGCTTGCCAAAGGCTGGCAGCTCATCTGGCAGACGGGAAAAATCGGCCACCAGACTTACAGCAGCAAGCATCAGGACAAGCAAAACGTGCACATCTTTGCCTTCTCACCCTCCTTACCCCTATTTTACAACATGGCAGACCTGGCTATTTCCCGCTCGGGCGCCATGACTTTGGCAGAACAGATGGACAATCACACACCCGCCATCCTCATCCCTCTGCCCAGTTCTGCCGAAAACCATCAGTTTTACAACGCTAAAGAGCAAGAAGACAAAGGCATAGCCATCTGCTTGGAACAAAAGAACCTGAATGCACAAGTTTTGATCGATGCTGTAGAGAAGATATTGATCAACAGAGAAGACTACAGACAGAATCTGATTGCTCTTCCCCCAAACACGGCCAGAAAAGACATCTGCCAGCAAATACTGAATAGCTTGGAGGTTACTCATGCTGGGAAAAACTCGTAAGATCCACTTTATCGGAATAGGCGGCATCGGAATGAGCGGCATCGCTGAATTCCTGCACAATCAGGGCTTGGGAATCACAGGTTCGGACATGAAAAAGACCGACCTCACACATCACTTGGAAAGCTTGGGCATCGTCGTGTATGAAGGCCACAGCCCTCAAAACATCACCGATGCAGACGTGGTGGTAAAATCCTCCGCAGTAACAGATGAAAACCCTGAGGTGGTCGCAGCCAAAGCTCTGAACATCCCCGTGATCCGCAGAGCTGAGATGCTCGCTGAGATCACCCGCATGAGCTTCAGCATCGGCATTTCGGGCACACATGGCAAAACAACAACCACGTCCATGACCGGCATGGTTTTGGAAGCCGCTGGACTCAAACCTACCATCATCGTGGGCGGAAAGGTAAAGAACTTCGGTTCCAACAACGTGATGGGCTCCGGCCAGTTTATCGTGGTGGAAGCCGATGAATATGATCACAGCTTCCTTACCTTGACGCCCTGCATCGCTGGTATCACCAACATCGATGCCGACCATCTGGATTGCTATGAAAACCTGGACAGCATCAAGGATGCTTTTGTGGAATACGCAAACAAAGTCCCTTTCTTTGGCAGCGTGATCTGCTGTTTGGACGATCCCGGCGTGCAATCCATACTGCCCCGAATCAACAAAAAGATACTCACCTACGGCCTCTCACGTCAGGCAGACATCCAAGCGCTGGACATCAAGATGGAAGGCTACAGTTGCAGCTACAGCCTCAGCTACAAAGGCTACAATTTGGGCACCATCAAGATGAACGTGACAGGTAAGCACAACATCCTGAACTCCTTACAGGCTGCAGGAATAGGCTTGGAACTGGACATCCCCTTTGCGGATATTGCAGCCGGACTGGCCAACTACAGCGGCGTCTACCGCAGATTTGAGCTCAAAGGCACGGTTAATGAAATCACGGTTTATGACGACTACGCCCACCATCCCACCGAAATTCAAGCCACTTTGGAAGCTTTCAAAGACAGCTCTTCCCGGCGCATCGTAGCCCTCTATCAACCCCACCTTTACTCCAGAACCCGTGATTTTGCTGCAGAATTTGGCAACTCCTTCTTCCATTGCGATCAATTGCTCCTCGCCCCTATCTATCCAGCCAGAGAAGCGCCGATTGAAGGCGTGAGCAGCAAGCTGATTGCAGACGTGGCCATAGGCTGTGGACATCGAGGTGTAAACTTGATCGAAAGCAATGAAAAAATAGTGGAAACGACCTTGGCTATCTTACAGCCTGGTGACATCTTAGTGACTATGGGCGCCGGCAATATCTGGCAGTACGGTGAAGAAATCTTGGCTTTTCTCAAAGAAAAGTATTGACAGAAATGCTAAGGCTAAAAATAGTAGTAACTTATAAGCTCGAATTGAGAAAATGAGATTTTATCAATTCAGACCTAAGCACTTACAAAAACAAGAAGGTAGCGATTCATGAGACCCAAACGTAAACGCAGAGGAAACAGCAGGTACTTCCTGTTCTTTGTCCTAATTCTCCTATTTGTAGGGGTTTTGGGAACTGGAATCTATATGCTCATCACCAGTGTCTCATGGTTTAATGTTACCAAAATCAGCCACCGTGGCAATGCTATCATCCCTGACAGCCTGATTGTAGCCAAGGTGAAGGGCTACTATTCTCAAAACCTCTTCGCTCTCAGCTCTTCCAAGCTTAGGGAGCAATTTTCAGGCATCGCCCGCGTGAAAGAGCTCAAGATCAAAAAGAAGCTGCCTTCACATCTGGAGCTCATCTTCACTGAACGCCCCGCAACTCTGTGGCTCAAAAGCTCTTGCGGAAACCTCTTCCCTGTGGATAAAGACGGCATGGTGCTGGAAAATTACGACGGCATCGCCAAAGAAGACTTGCCCATCTTGAGCGTATTCCTTAGTGCAAATCAACTGAAACCGGGCACGAAACTGCAAAACCCCTCCCTGCGCAAGGTGCTGGCTTTACATAATAAGATCACAGCCGAAGCGCCGGATTTTCTGCCCGTCATCTCTGAATACTATATCATAGACAACACCATCCACATCGTTGATGCTCGTCATGGCACCAGCATCATCCCTTCTACCAAAGACTTAGCGGCTCAGTTGAAGCGCTATCAGTTCGTGCTGGACAATGGCAATATCGACAGCCGCTCCACGGTAGACCTCAGATACGATAAGCAGGTGGTGGTAAAGGAAGGTAATATATGAAACACGGCATAATTACCGCCTTAGACATCGGCTCTTCCTATGTCCGCAGCATCATTGCCCGCGTGGATGAGAGCCGTGAAATATCCGTTTTGGGGATAGGTGAAGCGCCCACCTTGGGCATGGAACAAGGCATCGTTACAGACATTGAAGCCCTCTCCAAGACCATCCAAACCTCTTTGGAAGAAGCGGAAACCTTAGCCAAAGTTAGTGCCGACAACATCTTTGTAAACATCACTGGGACTCATATCAAGACCCAAGTGGGAGACGGGCGCATCTCGCTTAGCGGGCTTTCTCCCAATGAACCCGGCGAAATAGATTCCGAACACGTTCAGCAGGTGATCGAAGACGCCAAAAACAGCATCAAAATCCAAAAGGGCTTTGAGCACAGCAAAATCCTACACGCCATGCCCCAAAGCTATGTGATTGATGGACAGTCAAATATCAAAAACCCGATCAGCATGAACGCCTTCCACCTCACCGCCAATGTTTACACTATCCTGGCTGAGATCACACCCATCAGAAACCTTGCCAAGTGCATAGAATTGGCCGGATATGAATTTGATAGCGACAATCTGGTGCTCAACCACATCGCCCTCTCACACAGTGCACTTTCCACCGATGAAAAGCGGCTTGGCTGCATCCTGATCGACATCGGTGGCGGCACTTGCGACATCGCTCTCTACAACCGTGGCTCCTTGGAAAAGATAGCCGTGATCCCGATGGCCGGGCACAACATCACTGAAGACCTGGCGATAGGGCTCAAAACCACCATCGACAGCGCAGAGATGCTAAAATGCAACTACGGCATCGCCCTCACCGATGGCATAGACCCAAAGCTGGAAGTGGAAGTGGAAGGCATCAGCGGCAGACCCACCACCAAGAGAAGCCAGCAGCTCATCAGCCACGTAGTTAGTCGGCGTGTGGATGAAATCCTCAACCTCTGCTACAACAAGCTCGTGGGGCTCTACACTCCGGAACTCGTAACCGCCGGTGTAGTGCTCTGCGGGGGCACCTCTTCGCTGAATCGCATTGGTGAAGCGGCTTTGAAGACTTTTAATCTCCATGTCAAACTGGCCAAACCCTCGCTGGAAAGGATGAGCGGAAGCGTGAGCCGCCTCAATGATCCCGCTTTTTGCACCGCCGTGGGTATCCTACACTATGCCAGTAGCTTGGAAAGAGAATATCCCAGCTCCGGCTTGACCAAGAAAGCAGGCGCTTGGGGAACCAAAATCAAGAATAAATTTAAAAAGATAATTAGAGACTTCGTTCCTGAATGAACTCTCTGGGGGAAAACCATGCTTGAATTTGAAGAAAGACCTACCCAAATCGGGACCAACATCAAAATAGTAGGTGTGGGCGGAGCCGGTGGCAACGCTGTGAACACCATGATCCAAAACGAGCTCTCCGGCGTTGAATTCATCGCCGCAAACACCGACATCTCAGACCTCAACAATTCCCTGGCAGACATCAAGTTGCAGATAGGCAAGAAGTTGACCCGTGGTCTGGGAACAGGCGCCGATCCTGATAAAGGAGCACGAAGCGCCGAAGAAAGTAAAGACGACATCCAAAGCCACTTGGAAGGCGCAGACATGGTGTTTATCGCCGCTGGAATGGGCGGAGGCACTGGCACCGGTGCCGCACCAGTCGTAGCAAAAGTGGCCAGGGAAATGGGAATCCTCACCTTGGGAATAGTGACCACGCCCTTCCCAAATGAAGGCAAATCCCGCATGAAAAAAGCCTTGGAAGGAATCAAAAATCTCAAGGGAAACGTAGACACCCTGATCGTGATCCCAAATGAAAAACTGATAGAAGTCTACCGTGATTTGACCATGCTCAACGCCTTCCAAAAGGCAGATAACGTCCTCTATGAGGCCGCTAAGGCCGTGAGCGACATCATCAACTGCAACGGCCTCATCAGCCTGGACTTTGCAGACGTCAGAGCCACCATGCAGGATAAGGGCTTGGCGTTGATGGGCACGGGAAGCGCCACCGGTCAAGACAAGGCAGTTATCGCCGCCAAAGCTGCCATCAGCAACCCGCTGCTCACGGATACCAACCTCAGAGGCTGCGAATCGCTACTCGTCAACATCACCGCAGGCATCGACCTCGGCATGGACGAATTTGAAGCGGTAAACAGCGTCATCGTCAGCGAAACCGGCCTGGAAACTGAAATCTTCTCCGGTGTGATCATCGACGAAAACTGCAAGGACAAAATCACCGTCACCATTATCGCCACAGGCTTGCAGTCTGAGGAAAACGGCGACAAGTTTGTCTTTCCGCAGATCCAGCCGCCCGTGATAGAAACAAAGCCAAAAGCCGAAGAACCCAAAACTCAACCTCAACCTATTACATCTGAAGAGCTTGTGGCTCAAAGCAATAACGAGGAAGAACAGGAACTCATCGAAGACATCTTCCGCCGCCTGAACTTTAATAAGGAACATAACAGCCAAGAGGAAAGCAAACCCAAAGAGGAACCGTTCAAACCAATCAGCCCCAGGACTGACCTGCCTTCTTTCCTCAAAGCTTTAGATTGATTATTACAGCAAGATTTTAAGCTCCCTGCTTAGGTCTCACAACGGACAACCCCTGTCCAATCCAATCGCCGGCTATCCCCCAGCCGGCGATTATCCTTTTTGTTAAATCTCCTTGTTCAGACAAAATAATCTGAGGTTTGGCACACATCGTGCAACTGCATATAAGCGCTGTTTTGAATCCTGTTATCCTTAGGTGTTTGAAACGGGAGCAAAAGGCTGCCAACACAGTCCTGATGCCGAAGAGACATATAGAGTGAGAGATGAATTGATGCCGCAATAGACTTTTTTTGACCGTATAGCGAGATTTCCCTGTTGGCATGGTAGTTCGACAATTGAATCCGATAGTTTTTACCATCTCCCAGCTCGGCTGGGTGCTTTTGAATTAACTGCAGAGCTTTAATAAGCTTTGCATGAGTGTGTTAGTTAAACAAGCAAAACAAAGGAGAAAGTCATGAGACGCCTGACAGCTTTGATCGCCCTGCTTATGCTCGTAGCGAGCATTTATGCCACCACGGTTATCGTAGGTGATGATAGTGACGATACCATAATCTTTTTTCCGATAAGCTCCTTCAGTAGTTATAGCTATACTCAACAGCTCTACCGCAGGTATTACATCAATCATGGAGGCGAAATCACCAAGATCGGGTTTTACATTGGTGAGGTCTTTGGGGAAGACCAATTGTTGGAAAACTCCCAAGATTGGACTATCTACATGGGACATGTCTCGCGCCATGCTTTTGCTTCCGCGTCAGACTGGGAGCCCATCGCCAATCTCACCGAGGTATTCTCTGGCAACGTGATCAACTTCTCGCCTACGCTTGGAGATTGGTTGGAAATAACCTTGGACACTCCCTTTATCTACAACAACACCGACAATTTGGTGGTAGCTGTCTATGAAAGCACTCCCGGTTATGGGGATGCCATAGAATGGAAAAGACATACCAATTACCAAGGACACAATATTGGCATAACTGTTTCTGGAGAAAACGTTATAGACCCCAATAACATTCCAATTCTCAGCGTACAAAGGTATCCTGTGATCGCTTCCATCAAGCTTGTCTTTTCGGATGCCGAAAACCTCATGTCACCTATATTGACAAGCCCTGCCAACAACGCCTCGATAATGAATGGAGAGGCTTTGGAATGGGTTTTGCCTCAAGGCAGTGCCTATGCGAGCGGTTATGATGTGTATATTGATGGGGCTTTGGTAAGTGAAAACCAGCCAGCTACTCAATACATAATCAATGACTTGGCACCTGGGCAGCACTCTTGGTATGTGGTAGCCAAAAACCACTTGGTAGACTCGCCTCCCTCCGCAACCCTAAACTTTTTGATTCCCACGGTGGTAGACATCGGCAATGGCAACGAAGACTTTCAGGTGCCCATCTGGCCTTATTCTGAATACAACTACACTCAGAGTATCTTTCTGCAATCCGAAATCGGTATCGGAAATCAAGGTAACGATAACGCAGCCTGCTACATCGAAAAGATAGCCTACTACTGGAATGGAGCATGTCAGGGAATTAACAGCCATGATTGGGTGGTTTATATGGGACACACCAATAGGACTGCCTTCTCTCACAATTCAGATTGGGTTCCTGTCAACGAGATGGTGCAAGTCTTTTCCGGCCAGTTACCTATCCCCGCCACACCCGGCTGGGTACTGATCCCTCTGCAGACCCCGTTTTTATATAATACCACCAGCAATTTGGTGATCGCTGTGGATGAAAACACGCCCGGTATCGACTTGTATGAAAACATCGATCCCTACTTCCATGGCACCTACATCCCAGACCAAAATCGTAGCATCACCTACTTTGGCGAAAACAGTATAAACCCAGACCCCAACTCCCCGCCCGTTGGAACTCTGCAAAGCGCAATTCCCAATATCAGATTACTCGTCAGCGATCTACTTAGTGGCCCAATTTTGAGTGTGTCACCTGTTGTTTTAGACTATGAGTTGGCCGTCAACGGCGTGCCCACTCCTCTTGATGTGACAGTCTCCAATGTTGGCATTGGAAGCTTGAATCTCTCCGCAAGTGATTTTAGCTTCTTCGGGCCAAATGCGGCGGAATTCTCCATTGATCCGGCAACTCTGCCCGTTTCCCTTAGTCCTATGGAAAGCCTGAATATCCCCATCGTCCTGACCGGCACCACTCCTGGATTCATCTCTGCCACCTTGCGCATTGTCTATCAAGGTCAAAACTATGATGTGACCTTGAGAGCGGAGGTGACGCCTCCCGGCACCATTACGATCGGAGATGGTAGCGCCAGTCAAATTTATCCCTTTGGCATCAGCAGTAGCAGGGAAAGCTCTGCCACGCTTTACACGGCGGATCGGATAAATGCCATCGGCACCTTGCAGTCGATAGTTTGGGACTGCGCCTACGCTTATGGTAACGAACCATTTAACTACAAGATTTGGGTCAAAAACACCCATGACAGCTACATGAGATATTCAAGCTGGCAGGCTTTGGTGGCTGGTATGACTCTGGTCAAAGAAGGTTCCATGTTCATCAGCACCCCGGGCTGGCAGATATTCAATCTGGATACTCCCTTTGTCTACAGAGGTGCAAATCTGATCATCGCCGTTGAGACACAAAGTATGGGTTATAACAGTGAAAATCACGGCTTTAGATATACCGAAATCAACGAAAGAGGGCATCTGCGTCATAGTTACAATAACACGCCTTCAGAAATAGGATTTATAGACGGCAAGATGCCCAATGTCATGCTCAATTTTACTCAGAGTATCGCCAACGATCTCTGTGCGGTTGACATCAGCGGCCCTCTCGCCCCAACATTGGGAGAAACATCAAACTACACCGTGCGCATCAGAAATAACGGCAGCAATACTCAGTCTAACTATCGGGTAAAACTGATGTTGACACACAACGTCGAGATTGCAGTAGTAAACGGCCCGCCTATCTATAGCGGTGAAATCGTAGAGGTGGTAATCCCCTGGGTGCCCAGCATTGTAGGCCAAAACAGCATTCATGGCAGAGTTGAAATGACCGGCGATGCAACGGATGTAAACAACAGGACAAAGCCCCTGCGGATAGACATTGCACCTGCAAACCTTGAAACTATCACCATCGGGGCTGGCAATACGGTCGCTCCCTTCCCTATGGAGTTTTCAAAGCATGGCTCTCTCTATGAGGCGATTTATCTGGCAGACGAACTGGGCTTCCAGAGCGGAACCATCAGCTCCATGGTGATCTATAACGAGTTTTTTGACGACCTCCCCAATGAGCCCACCCAAATCTTTCTGGGAAGCACGTATCGGAGCAACCTCAATACAGGCTTTATCCCTGCTACCCAGATGACCTTGGTCTTTGATGGCATGATAGACTATCCGATGGGTGAAAACAACATCCTCATCAATTTCCAAACGCCTTTTGTGCACACAGGTGGAAACTTGGCGGTGATGTTCCATCGTCCTGAAGAAACCGACTCCTACAGTGTATATGATGTCTTCAGGTGTCAGACCGTGGGCAACAACCGTGCTCGCCGGGTTAGCAGTCATGGAAACAACACTTTAGACCCCTACAGCCCTCCCGAAGGTTTTCTCACTGGCAAAATCCCTCAAGCAAGCTTCTTCTACAGCAACGAGTTGTTGGCAAATGACTTGGGCGCTTTGGCTATCAGCGGCAATCCGATAGCTACATTGGGAAAAACCTCAAACTACACCGTCCGCATCCGTAACAATGGCACCGCAGTTCAAGATAACTACAGCGTGAAGCTCATGGGACCGGGCAATCTGGAGCTGGCTAACGTGGCTGGCCCTCCCATCAACAGCATGCAGAGCCTGGATGTGGTGTTGCCTTGGACTCCGAATACCGTAGGCCAAATCAGCATCTACGGTAAAGTGGAACTGGCTGATGATACATTTAACATGAACAACCGCACCGCAGAGCTGCAGATTACGGTTTATCCAATGGGAGTGGCAGATGAGGTAACCGCGGTGCTGAATGATGCCGGCGATGCGGTGGAAATATCTTGGCAGCATGCCAGCTCAGCACCTCTGAGAAAGAATAATGGGTCTAAAGCGGCGTTAAATATACAGGTTACAGACACAGTGTCCGAGGATGCAATCCCTCAGTTACACATCGGGTATATGGTTTATAGGTTCCATCCTGATCAGATGTTAGATGAAGCCACTTGGCATATCGTGACTCCGGAGCCGACCCTCGCCCTTAGTATATGTGATACGAACTGGAATCAGCTTCCCAGTGGGGTTTACCGTTGGGCGGTCAAATCTGTTTACGCCGGCGATCTCTTCTCTCTGCCCAGTTTCTCAAATATCTTGGAGACGAATACCGCTGCAGGGACCATCATGGGTACAGTGAAATCCAGATTCAACATCCCCATTGTCGGCGCAACCGTTAGCAACGGCGTCTTGTTCACTACCACAAATCATGCGGGACAATACAGTCTGCCGGTTCCAGCGGGAACGCACACGGTGACAGCATCCGCAACATATTATATCAGTCAAACCGTAGAGAATGTGATAGTAAACCCAAATCTTACTACCACCGTAAACTTTGCGCTGATGAGTGCGACAGATAACGATGACCCTCAGACACCCGTTGCGGCTACGGCTCTTCACGGAAACTACCCTAACCCCTTCAATCCTGAAACCACGATCAGCTACAGCTTGAAGGAAGCGAGCCCGGTCACAATTGATATCTACAATATCAAGGGGCAGCATGTGTGCACCCTGATCGATGAATCCAAAGAAACCGGAAACCACACCGTGCTCTGGAATGGCTTGGATAAGCACAACTGCCCTGTATGCAGCGGCGTGTACTTCTACAAAATGAGAGCCGGCAGATACAGCAGCACTCGAAAAATGATCATGATGAAGTAAGCTTACAAGTGACCTGAAAATACCGCCCCTGAGTGTAAAAAGCTCGGGGGCTTGTTTTTGCTCTCGCTTCTTGCTTCTCCCTCTCTCCCTCACTCCCAAAGAGCCGTCAAGCCCGATTCCAGTCCATAAATCCACACGGAACAAAACTTGTGCTTGACATAAACCCGCTTTTCAAAAGTCTGGGCGAAATCTGTCGGGATGTAGCGCAGTCCGGTTAGCGCGCTCGGTTCGGGACCGAGAAGTCGGAGGTTCGAATCCTCTCATCCCGACCATTCTATTTGATCTTAACGATATTGATAAACCTCTGACAGGGGCTTGCTGAGCTGCCTGTCCTATCTGATATTTGAACCAGAACCATAGGAAACAATTTTGAAGAAAGAAAAGCAGAACCTCCGCTATTATACCAAGCTGCTCTACCCTTACATAAAGGATGACATCGGCTTACTGCTCTTTGGCTTGTTTGCCATGCTGTTCACGTCAGCGCTCTACCTTGTAGACCCGCTAATCTTGGCGTTGATCGTGGACAAGAGCATCCCCGCAGGCGATATGGGCCTGACCTTCCGCTATGCCGGGTTGTTTATCGCGGTAGTGCTGGCTTCCGGCTTGGTTTCCTATCTGCAGATTGTGCTGCTTTCGCGGCTTGGCATCAAGGTGATCACCAAGTTCAAGGCTCGTGTTTTCAACCACTTGCTCAAGCTGCCGGTTGAATGGTTCAACAAGCGGCCTGTGGGTGAGCTGATCGCACGCGTGGAGAGCGATAGTGAGCGGGTCAAGGTGCTTTTTGGAGACCTTTCCATCCATGTGATAGGCAATGTGGTCTTCTTTATCGGTGTCTTCATCGTGCTTTTGGTCAAAGATTGGCAGATAACGGCTGGGGTCACGCTGCCGATGGCTGTAGGTGCGGTTGGCTACTTCCTTTTGATCCGCTATCTGGCCAAGTTTTACCGCAAAATCCGTGAGAAATATGCCGTTATCACCGCCAATATCACGGACTTCGTGCAGGGGATGCAGATGGTGCAAGCCCTGAACCGCCAGAGCAAGGTGATAGACTTTCTGCGCCGCTCATCATATGACAAATACAAGCTGGAGACCCGCACCGGCTTCACCGAATATGGCTCTCAGAGCTTATTTAACTTTGTCTACCACGCTGGATTCATCGTAATCATTATCTATCTATCAGCGCCGAAGATCATCGCCGGCACAGCCACTTTGGGCACGCTGATCATCTTTACTCAATACGTCTCCAGATTGGTGTGGCCCTTGATGCAAATCTCGGAGCATGTGATGCAGATCCAGCGTTCCTTTGTATCACTGCGCCGCATCCTTGACCTCACTGAGCTCAGCACCGAAGATGATGTCTTCACCGGCACGGAGCTCCCCGTCTTTGAGCGGGAGATACGCTTTGAAAATGTGTGGTTTGCCTATCAGGACGAGGATTGGGTGCTGCAGGATGTGAGTTTCACGCTGCCCAAAGGCAAAAAGGTGGCTCTGGTGGGCTCTTCCGGAAGCGGTAAGACTACCACCGTGAACCTCTTGTGCGGCTTTTATCCCCTGAACAGAGGTCGCATCACCATAGACGGTAAGCCGCTGGATGAGATGGATTTCAGGGCGTGGCGACGCAAGATTGGCCTCATCCTGCAGGATATTTACCTCTTCCCTGGCAGCATCCTGGAAAACGTGAGGGTCTACAACGATCTGATCACCGAAGCTAAGGTGCGGCAAGCCATAGACATCGTGCAACTGCATGATCTGATCGAAAAGCAGGAGGAGGGCCTGCATAGCGTCCTGGCCGAGCGGGGTCAGAATGTGTCGCAAGGCGAAAAGCAGCTCATCAGCTTTGCCCGTGCTTTGGCTTTTGATGCAGAATTGATCATCATGGACGAGGCTACGGCTTCCATCGATCCTCAGACCGAAGCACGTATCCAGCGCGGCATGGATATGATCTTTGAAGGACGCAGTGCCCTCGTGGTAGCGCACAGGCTCACTTCTGTATTGGATGCAGATGAGATACTCTTTTTTGAAGAAGGCAAGATCATAGGTAGAGGCACACATCAGGAGCTGATACTTTCTCTACCTCAGTATAAGCACTTGGTGGAGCTGCAGATGCCAGATGGGGAGCGCAAAGATGTGTAAAAAGCTCTTCAGACCCCTCCTCAAACGCATCAACCCACATATCGCCTGGATAATCCGTCAGTGGTATACCCAGCGTTGGTTCCTCATTCTAATGATCCTGTTTACCTTGGGCAACTCAGCCGTTTCCATCGCTTTCCCGATGATGTATCGCAAGCTGATCGACACGCTCAAGGACATCCTGTCTGACCCCAATTACCCTCAGCCCATGGTGGCGATCAACAATATCATTTACACCTTTCTGGCTCTGGGTGTGGCGCAGATTATCAATGGCTTTTATCCTGCCTTCCGTGGTTGGATAAACATCCGTTTCGAGCACTACCTGCGCATGAAGTATTTTACCGCAGTCGCAGACAAGGATTATCGCTTTTTCCAAAAGTATCGCACCGGAGACATCGTCACCCGGCTCACAGACGATCTTTCGGTCTACCCAGGCATCTCGTGGTTCCTCTGCTCCGGCATCTTCAGGGCGGTAAACTCCGGCTCCCTCATCCTCTTCAGCCTGGTCGTCATGTTCAAGGTAAACGTCAAGCTCACCCTGTTTTCCATCGCACCGCTACCCTTGATGATGCTGGTGTTTTACTTCACTCAAGACAAGCTTTACACCTTCTTTAATCGCAACCAAAAAGCCATCAGCGACATCAACAGCCAACTGGAGATGAGCTTCTCCGGCATCCGCATCGTGAAAGCCTTTGTCAGCGAAGAAAAGTATAAGCGCTTTTTCGATGATGCCTTAGCAAAGCGGTTCAAGACGGAAATGAGCGTGGTGAAACTCAACGCCGTGATTGATCTGACCTATCACTATATAGACTACATCGCCCAGATCGGCGTTATCCTCGTGGGCGGCTACATGGCGGTCAAGGGCGAGATCAGCGTGGGAACCTTCTATCTCTTCTACAGTTACCTCAACATGATGATCTATCCGCTGCTGGATTTGCCTCAGCTCTTCAACTCAGGTAAGCAAGCCTTTGTGAATATTGACCGCCTGGAAGACATGAAAGCCTTCCCCACCATGCACTCGCGCCAGCAGGGCACCAGAGAGCTGCAACACTTTGACTCCCTGAAGCTTGAGAAAGTGAGCTTCACCTATGATGATAGCGACCATAAGGTGATCAACGACTGTGATCTGCACATGGAAGCAGGGAAAAAGCTGCTCATCTTAGGCGCTACAGGCAGCGGGAAAAGCACTCTGATCAACCTGATCTTAGGGCTCTTGGAGAAGGATTCCGGCAAGATTCTGATCAACGACATCCCGCTGGAAGAAATACACATTCCCTCGCTGCGAGAGGCTTTGGCCTATGTGCCTCAGGAAGCGGTGCTCTTTGGCGGAACCATCAAAGAGAACATCTGCTTTACCGTAGATTCTGTGGATGAAGCTGAATACGATCTGGCGGTGAAGAGTGCGCAACTAACGAGCGAAATAGCCGACTTCCCCGAAGGTGACCAGACCATGGTCGGCTCCAGAGGCTATGGCATCTCAGGTGGACAGAAACAGCGCGTCACCATCGCCAGAGCATTGATCAAGCGACCTCAACTGCTGATTCTGGACGATATTACCGCCAGCCTGGACGCCGAAAATGAGGAAAAGCTCTGGCAGGATATCAATGCAAACTACGCTGGAATTGCCGCCATCGTAATCTCACACCGGCTTTCCACCTTGCGCTATGTGGATCAAATCCTCTTTATAGACTCTGCGGGAAATTGCCACCAGGGCAGCCACGACGAGCTGGTATTCAACAATAAGGAATATCACGAGTTCCTGCATGATCACCTGAAGAAGTGAGCTGGAGCTTGGGGAGCCTGAAAAGCTGTCTATGAGAGATTTTCGCTCAATTCACTTGACATATTTGCCCCTCGTTTTTCTTTGGTTCATCACACTCGGGGTGTAGCGCAGCCCGGTTAGCGCACTGGTTTTGGGAACCAGGAGTCGGAGGTTCGAATCCTCTCACCCCGACCATTTCAAGTTTTAAACATCCGTGGGCGCTTAGCTCAGTTGGCAGAGCGCTTGCTTTACACGCAAGATGTCAGGGGTTCAAGTCCCTTAGCGCCCACCACCTTGATAAATCCTGGAAAGAGATAAATGAAAATCGCAATCACCGGAGCCAACGGCTTTTTAGGCAGCAGACTCGCCTTCCGCCTGTCTGATGCAAATACGCAGACCATTGCCATCCTACGTGAAGGAGCCAATCTGCAGCTCTTGCGCTCGGATGCTGTGATCCGTGTGGTAGATTACAGCCAGCCAGATTCCCTCCTCAACGTTGTCCAGGATTGTGACGTGCTCATCCACAACGCCGGCAAAGTCCGCACCCTCACACTGGAAGAAATGTTAGAAGCCAATCTGGGCATCACCCGCAGGGTAGTCGATGCAGTCAATCAAAGCAAGCTCAAACACTTTATCTACATCAGCTCTCAAGCCGCCTCTGCCCCATCACCTAATGGAGAAGCCATCGATGAAGACTACCCCAGCGCACCCGTGAATTGGTATGGCAAGAGCAAGCTTTGGGCAGAAAAGATGATCCAAAGGAGCTGCAAAGTTCCCTACACCATCCTGCGCCCTGTGCCGGTCTATGGCGAAGGAGACAAGGACTTCTTGGCGCTCTTCAAGGCGGCGGATAAGGGTCTCTGCCTGGGAATGGGCAGCGATCAGCAGCTCATCAACATGATCCATGTGGATCAACTCTGCGATCTAATCAAGCTTTGCCTCTGCAATCCGGTTGCCTATGGCGAGACCTTCTTTGCCTCCGATGGGCAGAGCTACACCCAAAGAGAGATTTCTGATGCCATTGCCAAGGCAGTGGGCAGAAAGTCCATCCACATCAGAGTGCCCAAGTTACTGGCCAATACGGTGTTTGTGGGTGGTGAACTATGGCAGAATGTGAGCGGCAAAACCGGCCTTATCAACCGGCAAAAGTATCTGGAGCTTACTGCGCCTCACTGGAACTGCACCTGCGCCAAAGCTGTGCGCCTTCTGGGCTGGAAACCGAGCGGCGATCTGCAAGATTTGCTGGATAAAACCTGCCTCTGGTATCGCAGATATGGCTGGCTTTAGGAGCTTTTCAATGCTAAAAAGACATCTATGTATCCTATTATTGCTGCTTGCTTTAAGCGCATTTGCCCAAGCTATCCCTTCCATCGAAATACCCACCTATGAGGGCGTCGAGGCGGCCGAGCTCACCATTCAGATCCAGCTTTATCAGGATGGCTCCTATCTGATTCAAACAGTAGAGCCTGAGCAGCTTAAAGGTTATGCGGACGAGTATCTCTTTGAACATGAACTCCAGAAACTCCTACCGGAAGACCAACTGCAGCCCAGCAAGATAGAGATCAAAGTGCCCATTGTTTATGTCCAAGTGGATGAGTCACCGCTTTCTACGGCTGAACTGAGAGAGCTGATCGATGAATGGATCATTAAGCAGAGGGAAGCGGATGGCAGCACCAAGCCTTTGGAAGATTGGCTGGATCCCATGGCTTCGCAAGTCTTACTCTACAAGACCGTTACCAGTGCCGTTGGACTGACGACCGATTCGCAGCAGGTCTTTCACCGCGGCTTTGAGCTGGCTTCCACGGCGATTGAGCCCTACGTGCCGCTTACCTGGCAGCAGAGTATGAGCCTGGCCTCAGATGCTGGATCATATCCTTACGAGCCTCTTTTCAGCAGCATTCATGCGGGAATGGGCGAATATGAGAGCCGCTTTGCCATCTTTCGATTGGCCAAAAATCACCTCTTGGGCAGAAAGGGAATGTCCTATGCGCTGGGTCTTCAGGTGGCAAACGGCGATTGGCTAAGCCGCAACAACGCCGAAACTTCCATGCGGCATCAGCTTAACCTGCCTTTAGGCCCGGTTAACCTCAATCTGGAATACGCCTCCTTTGATCAAGACCTCTCTTCGCTTACCTTGAAGTCCGCCTATCCTCTAGCGTCTATCTTCACCATCCAGCGTCGGGGTGAATATACTTGGGCTGAACTGGCCAACAAATGGCTCAATCTTTCCTTTTTCAGAAGCAGAGAAGCTCTTAAATCCACCTTCTTCCCCGCCCAAGTGAAAAGCCTGAACTACCAAGCCAAAGCTCAAAAAACGCTGCAATTCGGCAACCATGAACTGGATGCAAGCTGGCTTCACCTCTGGAATAAGAGCGACTACACCTTCCCCACGCAGCCTGATTTTAAAGACAAAGGCAGTCTGGCATGGAGATTTAATCCCGCTGGCTGGGAAGCGAGACTGCAGACCGATCTTTTTGACCTCAAAGACGCAAACACAAAAGCCTCCTTAGGCCATGCTTGGCAAAGGATTAAGCTTTCCGGAGGCTGGGAAAGGACCTGGTCAAAAGCCCGTATTCCAGCTCAAGTGAGCGACATCTTCAATCCCAGCGGCTTGTTGGACAACGCTGAGATCGTCTCTAATGAAGACAAATGGCTGCAGATAGACACCTTCTTCAGCAGCCTCAAGCTATCCCTGAGAGCCGGCCAGAAGGAATACCGCCAGATTTGGCTTCAAGCTGAGCAGAGCTTTACACCTTATTATTTAGGACTGGGCGCAAAGCTGAACTGGGACATCAGGATAGCCAAGCTGCACCTGATGCAAAACCTGCTCTACATGCAAGCAGATGAGCAAATGCGCAACACACCCAGCTTGAAAGGCTTCGGAGAGCTGAAGTTGAGCCGGGATCTGGGGCATGACAACAGCATCTACCTGGCTCTGTCGTATCTCTTTCACACGGATTACAAAACACTCTACCAGCCCACAGAAAACGCCGGCTTTGCCCTGATCGCCGATGCACGCTTGGGAGTGCGCATCAGCAAAGCATTTGAGATCGAGGCTTTAGCCCGCAACTTGGGCTATAACTACATCTTTGGCCAGATGGCCATCCCGTTCTCTCTGCACGCTTCCCTGAAGTGGTTTTTCGTTAACTAAAGCTCAGCATATCCCTTTAGCCTGCAGGCGTTCCCACGGCTTCTTCAGGTTGTATTTGAGCACCATCCGCTGCTTGCCGCCCAAGCCATCAGGCACGATCTTGGCATATTCATCCAAAACCAGATAGTGCTCAAAGGGCAGCTTGGTCTGCTCCTCCACCTGTGAAAGTATCTCAATTCCTTCCTCAACCACCTGCGCATCAGTGTATTGCATGAGATTGGTATTGCAGATGAGGTGGGTGATCTTTTGCTTGGAAGTAAACTCCAGTTGCTCCTTCATGGTGATGATCTCAGGCACGCTGGAAGTGAAAGGGCGGCGCGTATTTACCACAAAGTGCATCTGATACCCACGCTCACGGATGCTATCCTCAAAGCGGCCTAAAGTCCTGCAACCTGCAGGATCGCCTCCCACGTCCAAGATCACGGTTTTGGTATGATCCTCGATTGCGCCTTTGATTCTGGGCGAAAGCATGGGCAGATCAGCATGCATAAACTGTCCCTCAGGCGCCACCACTTCTATGCCCAGCTTGGCGTATTCTTCTCTCACATCACGGGAACGGAAGTAGGGATTGACCACGTCCATATCCGCCAAAACCACATCCTCGCCCTCGTCTTTCAAGCTGCGGGCGATGTTGATGCTATATTCGCTTTTACCGCTCCCATAGGCTCCGATTACTATGCATAGATTCATTATTGTTATCTCCTTATCTCCGGACCCAGTTCTTTTAAGACCTGCCTCGAGAGCATAATATAATCCTCAAAAGCCAGATCAGCAACTTCCTTGATCTGAGCCCAGAAGGGGAGACTGTCTTCATCGAAGATGGCAAAGGTGCGCATCCCAGCAGCCTTGGCAGCCTGCACACCGGTGAGTGTATCCTCGACAGCAATACAGGTTTCAGGCTCTACTTCCAGCAGCCCTGCACAGTTTAAAAAGATGTCTGGATAAGGCTTGCCTCTGAGGTGCATATCTCCGGTTGATAGAACGGAAAACAAGCTCAGGATACCATTTGCTTGCAGGACGGTCTGCGCCAGATGCAGGGAGTTACTGGTCGCCAAGCCAATCTTGACTTCGCTCTGCCTGATGCTCTGCAGCAAGTCATAAGCACCCGCTTTGAGCTTCACATCGCTGCTGTAGTGCCTTTCCACCATATAAGTCCATTCGTCCATGATGGACTCCACACTGTCATCCAGGCCAAAACGCTGTTTGAAATAGAGAGCCGTTTGGATGAAGCCATTGCCTCCCGGAATGCTGTCAAAGAGGTCTTCCGGCACATCTATGCCACGTTTGGTGAGAAATTCGACGTCCACCTGACGCCACAGTTGCATGGAATCGATCAGCGTTCCATCCAGATCAAATATAATAGCTTTGTGTTGCATAGGGACAGCCTCTTGGGATGTGGGTATTCCGTCAATAGAAACGTTTGGCTCGGTTTCAATTATTGCGGGCGCTGCCAACACAAACTCACTCGTCAGAAAAGCAATCCTTCATAATATACTCTGACGATGCTGCGCTCATGACGGAAAATCCCAAAAACCCAAGCCTATAATTGTCTGGCAACCATAAGCCTATGTAAAGCTGCAAAATTTGATACTTTCTTTACCAAAGTGTAATACATGAAGAAGCCCATCAACCCCCAATCATATGCTCTGATCCCCCAAAACGCCGCATCCCATCCGCATTTGGCTACCACTCACACGTTTTGGGGCTGATAAAAAAATGGAGCGGGAAACGGGACTCGAACCCGCGACTTCAACCTTGGCAAGGTTGCGCTCTACCAACTGAGCTATTCCCGCTTGGTACCAGAGGCCGGACTTGAACCGGCACGAGTTATAAACTCGAGGGATTTTAAGTCCCTTGTGTCTACCTGTTCCACCACTCCGGCAGTATAAAAGGATGGAGGCGACACCCGGATTTGAACCGGGGATAAAGGTTTTGCAGACCTCTGCCTTACCACTTGGCTATGTCGCCTAAAAATGGAGCGGGAAACGGGACTCGAACCCGCGACCTCAACCTTGGCAAGGTCGCGCTCTACCAACTGAGCTATTCCCGCCCAAACGTTAGCGTAGACAATTCTTATAGTAGCCTGTTTTTGTCAATCAAAAACTTGAGCCTGGAAGCTAAACAGCTTGGCTCCTTTATCTTTATAGGCTCCCCGGCGAACTCCAGCTTTGGCACAAAGATGATCCAAAAAGGTGTCTCTATCCCAATTGTACTCCGTGGCTACTTGAGGCAACAGCAAGCCTGAACCATAGGGATGCTGAAGGAGAAGGCCATCTCTGCCCACCTCAATCTCGTCTATACTCTTCAGCTCCACTAAAGGACTGAGCAGGGAGATTTCGATCTCGATCTCATCCAGTTCCTCACGCCTGAGCGGCATAAAGCGATGATCCTCAAAAGCAGCAGCCACAGCCATTTCCGCCACGCTTTGTGCGATGCTTTTGTAGGGCTTGATGTAGCCGATGCAGCCTCGCAGCTCACCTTCCAGATGCAAACTCACAAAGAGGCCACGCTTTTTCTGAAAAGCTTCATCATTCGGCAGCTTGGGTGCTCTGTGCTCAAAGACAGCCAGGATGGCATCTTTAGCCAGATTGATCAGTTCACGTTTTTGTTCCTCATTCAGCTTCACACTTCCTCCAGAAACAGCCTTGCCGTGAGATAGCCCACCACCTGGCTGTTGTCACCCGAAACCTTGCCAGAGTGAGTGTATTCCAGTATCTTCAGCTTGCTATCCGGCCAGGCCTGATTCAAAGCCATGACGCTGATAATGCCGCCGATGCCGCAAGCTTCCACTTCCGCATCGCAGACCAGCTCCCAAAGCTCGTCCATCTCACCAGCCTGCACCTTTTGAGCCAATAGATTGTCGATCAGTTCGGCCTTCTGTGCCTGATGATAGTGTGAGAGGTCTGTGGATGCGATCACCACGATCCGGCGACTCGTCTGCCGCAGCAGCGCATCGATCTTTTGCGCTATCATCAAGGAATTATCATAGCTCTGAGTGCCCAACATCAAGGGGCAGACCTTCGCCTCAGGGAAAAAGTGCTTAATCAGAGGCAATTGCACCTCCATGGAGTGCTCCTGTTCGTGATAGCGCAGCCAGGTTTTCTGCCCATTTCTACCTTCAGTGAAGAAGGTGTAGCATTCCTCGTCCAGTTGCAATTCTCCAAAAGGCGTCTCATACTGCGTAAATGGCGAAACGCTATAGTCAAACCCCGCCGTATGATGCGAGGGATGCAGGATGATGAAAGCATCCACCTCTTCGCTGGAAATACCATGAAAAGCTCTCGCTGCGATAGCGCCGCTATACATATATCCCGCATGCGGAACTACTAAAGCCAGCGTCTTCTGCTTCTTAGGCTGTGGCAAGAGAGGCTCTGTCCAGCTCTCGATCTGTGGTAAAAGCGCCTCCTCAAAACGTGGATAAAAGCGTCCTGCATAAACAGCTCTGCGGATCATTGCTCTACCTCCTCTTCGCTTTGAGGCAGTTCGATGATAAAATTTGCCTGCTGTTCGAGCGGTACCCGCGCTTTAGCTCCTGCATAGGCGGGACTGATCACCGCTATCTTCAGCTTGGGCATGCGGTTCCTCAATCTCTCCACCGTCCCCAAATAGCGGGTAGAATGAAAATCGCCATTGAAGTGGATTATCGTATATTTGGGATAGCGTTCTCTATACTGGGCAATGCTTTCCGCCATGGTATCGTCCTTCACACATTGAGCCTGATAGAGGCGTTCATAGAGCTGCTCATCGCCAAAGTGATCGTGCATCCCATTCATCCGCATGGTAGCCAGAAAGTTGTCCTTATAAGCCCCTTCCGAGGCGTCAATGTCGATGGCCACATTCATCCTGTCATCCGTATCCAGATCGTCCAAAGCGGAGAGCGAACCCCGCGCCACTTTTCCCGCAATCCATCTGGGGATATTGGCTGCGATCACCTTGAGCTGCTTATCTTTGGCAAATTCCAGCAAGGGACGATAATCCGTGGCATAATTTGGCCAGGGACGGCTCCGCTCCAAGAATTCATCTTCCGTGATGGAGCCCGCCAGATAGGCCTCCAGATCGGATTGAACATCACGCTCAAACATCTCAAAGGAGACGATCAGCCGCTTTTTAGCCTGATAAAGCTGAGGCAAAAGCTCCGCCTGCAACTGATGAATGACAGCATTGCCGTGAAACTCTCCAAAGAAGATCACATCTGCCTTTTTGAGCTTGGATGCCATCTTCGCCAAAGTCAAACTCTTGCCGCTCTTGCTTTCAATCAGTTGATAATCAGCCGCCTGCAGAGTTCCAAAAGCAAATAGTAGTATTGTCACGATCGTTATCATCCTCATTTATTCTAATCCTCTATTGTATAATTCAGCCCATTGGAATGGACTTTTGAATCCAAAAAATCGCATAGCTCGGTCAGTGAAGCCTCCGGAACACTGATCTCAAATCTCACTCTGGCGTCATAGGTTACATCTCCTATAGCACCACCCAGCTTGGGCAAAAGACCCTGCAACTGCTGCGCTTCGGCATATTCACAATCCACACTCAGGTTTTGCATGGGGATGACCTTGATCAGCTTTGCCTCTGCCAGAGCCGCTTCCACGCTCTCTGTATAGGCATCGATCAAGCCCCTCACACCCAACTTTGCCCCGCCAAAGTATCTGGTCACCACCGCTGCCACATTGGTGAGCCCGGCACTCATCAGCGCATTGTACATCGGCTTCCCGGCAGTTCCAGATGGCTCGCCGTCATCCGAATAGTGGCTGTCTTCGCGCTGCAAACCATGGATCCAAGCCCAGCAATTATGCGTCGCATCAGCAAAATCCTTGCTCCGATCACCGATCACGCTCATCGCCAGTTCTTTCTCCGATAGAGGCGCCATCCAGGCGATGAAGTGCGAGCGCCGGATCACTATTTTAGCCTCGACGGGCTCTCTAACTGTCTTCCAGATCGTCATTTTGCCCTTGGGAGATCGCTCCAGCGCGTCGTGTAGGCGGGACTGAGACGCGCTCTTTTCATCTGCCACTGCTGCTTGGTGCCGCAACTGGCCACAAACAGCGTATCGCGTCTGTTTTTGCGGTTTAGCTTGTCCATCGTATCCATCAGAACTTTGCGTTTGTCGTCCAAGTAATTGGTTTCCAAAAAGTTCAGCGGCACATCGTCACTGCTTACCAGCTCACTGAACATCACACCCGCCTTTTTGTATTCAAAACCCGGTAGATGCACCTCTTCCAACAGCTCCATGGCATACTTGATCAGCTCCGGAGTATAAGCCGTGGGCGGCGAGAGCACCATTTGCTTGCTGTTACTATATTGAGGGCCCTCTTTGAAGCGGTTGGTGGAGAGAAACACCATCATCCTGGCGGCCAAACTGTTCTGCTGCCTCAGCTTCTGAGCCGCAACGCTCACATGGCTGGAAACCGCTTCCTTCAACTCTTCCAGGGAATCCACCTGCTTGCCAAAGGAGCGCGAAACGAGGATGCTCTTTTTATCCTGCGGTGCCTCTTCCAGGCTGATGGCGTGATAGCCCTGCAACTCCAGAACCGTTTTATGGCCAACGCTGGTCAGATAGCGATCGATAAACCTCTCATCCGCATTTCGCAGTTGCCAAGCGTTTTCGATGCCGCATCCCCTTAGGAACTTGTCATATTGACGGCCTATGCCCCACACCTTGCCCACGGGCGTCAGCTTCAAAGCCTTTTCCAAGCGCTCTTCATCCAAGAGAGATAGCACGCCCTTAAAGCCCGGAACCCGCTTGGCCCAATGGTTTGCTACCTTGGCCAAAGTCTTGGAAGAGGCGATCCCCACCGAAACGGGAATCCCCGTCCACCGCTTCACGGTATCCCTGATCTGGGTGGCATAAGCCTCCAAATCCACAGTAGGAAAGCCGTTCAGACTCATAAAAGCCTCATCGATGGAATAGATCTCGATTTCAGGCGAAAACTGCTCCAAAGTCTGCATCACCCGCATGGACATATCCCCATACAGCGCATAATTGCTGGAAAGCAGGGTGCCACCGTGCTTGGCGATCAAAGCCTCATGCTTGAAAGCAGGCGCACCCATGGGGATGCCCAAAGCCTTCACCTCGGCCGAACGCGACACCATGCAGCCGTCATTATTGGACAGCACGGCCACGGGTTTGCCTTCCAGAGAAGGATCAAACACCCGTTCGCAAGACACGTAAAAGTTGTTACAGTCTATCAAGGCGATGATGTTGCGTTTGGTCATTCCGAGTTTTTCCATGATGCCAAAATATCCAAGGGATGGAGATTTGTCAAGCAATTGCTTCACCGTTTTCCGCCCGCCTGAGGATCTGGATTCACACCCAAGCAGTTGCGATTTAGCGGATTATTTGGG
This sequence comes from Candidatus Cloacimonadota bacterium, assembly GCA_029561955.1. Lineage (GTDB taxonomy): Bacteria > Cloacimonadota > Cloacimonadia > Cloacimonadales > Cloacimonadaceae > UBA3900. Next base: position 1,199 of record JAKQWO010000075.1, on the reverse strand, counting down.
TTGATTCGTGTAATCTATGGAAAAATCAAAGAGTCCTTAGCCATGCAAATCCATACCACAACCATTCGTGTCTACACTACCAGCTAAGCCACTAACAACTGGCAACTTACAACTGCTGGTGCAACCAGCTACTTGAGCCACAACAATCGAAAATAAGGCTGTTATGAAAAATGGGGAATGCCCCCTCAAAATATAACTTGACATAAAAGATAAATCACAAGAAAGTGGCATCGGTTCTTCGGAGCCTATCCGAGCTGCACTGAATAATGATTTGAGAATGTCACCCGTAACCATAAGGAATGGAACTTGATACCTGCACCTCATCTTGATGTCCCTTCGTTTTATTTAAGTTGTGCTACGCACAATCCCAACGAGATATCCACCGTTAAGATTACAAGGAGAATAGGATGAGAAAGATCATCACTTTAGTCGTCATGTTGCTCTGCCTTCAATTGTGGGCACAGGCACCGGAATACCGCGGCTCTACAATTGTCGATAGTCTGTATGCCATACCAGAATTGGATGGGAACATAACCGCTGACACCTCAGGTATTCCATTTGCTGTTATGAATTGGACTTATGAAATTAGGGTTGGCGACATTGGCTTTTCGCCAGAAGATCCTTCGTCAACTAATGGCGCACACCGAGCTTATGTTAGCTTTCCTCTGCCTTCCATTCCTGAAGGATATTCGCTGGTCAGTGCTACCATGCGGCTGTATCAATACACCAGTCGTGGTAATATTCCCCTCAGTGACTCGACCTATGTCTGCACCTACTTTCCCGTTTGGGATGTGGCAGGTGGGGATACCATCAAGTGCATAGTGAGTCACATAGATTATGGCATCAGCTTGGGGCTGGATGACTGGGCCAAGGGGGATGAGGGAAATCCCTATACCTACAATCCTAATGTAGGCGAGATCACCTGGCAGGGAATCAATGAACCAAATAGTCATGGCGAAGTGGGATATCGCTATCTGGATATTACCGACTGTGTACTGCATGATCTGGCCATTGGCAGCATCTTCAGTCAATACCGCATAGCCTTTCAAATAGATACAGATTACGACTATGGACCTGATTTTGTAGCGTTTAAAAGCATGGAGAGCAACAATGAGCATCAGCGTCCGCGTGTGTATTACACACTCTTCAATCCTACTTCAGTTGTGGATGAGTATAGTCCTGATGTGATTTTAGCTGTT